>JAHLVZ010000020.1 GCA_019058165.1 Candidatus Heimdallarchaeota archaeon | reverse complement strand
AATTAATACTGCATGAGTTCATATCAGGTTTTGCTGAAGAATCTGAAGAAGCTATGGCTTGGAGTATAGGTGAAACTGGTTTTTTAATGAAATTGTCTGTTTATATTCCTAATATTGTTCAAGATAATATTCGTCCTGTTATGGAAGGATTATTTAGAAAATCTGGTGTTACAAAAGAGGAAATTGATATTTGGGGCATTCACCCTGGTGGGAAGGCTATTCTTAAAGTGGTTCAACAAGCACTAGCTATTACTCGTGAAGATTTGGAACACTGTTATCATGTTATGGAAGAGTATGGGAATATGAGCTCTTCAACAATTATGTTCGTATTTGAACGCATTTTAAATGATCTTAACAAAAAAGGGATTGTATTTTCCGCAGCATTTGGTCCAGGTGTTACTATTGAATCAGGATTACTGGAAAAAATTGATGGATAAAAAAATTAAGAAGTTAGTTTTTATCTTATTATAGTTAGAATACTTAAATATATTAACTTAAACAATTTTTATAATTAAAAATAATCATATTTCTTAGCAATTTCTTTTGTTATTTCTTCTATATCAATTAGCTCTTCATCACTAAATGAGGGTTGATAATAATTTGGTCTACTAAGTTTAGTAGAATATTCCTTTTTAATCGGGTTAAATTTCTCTGAAGAAAGCTCAACATGACTAATTAGTTGATCTAGAATTTTCTCTGGATTATCACAAAGGTCTTCATATCGAATGATAAGTGTTGCATCTGCCAGTTTCTTATTTCTTTGTGACAAAATTGTTACATACTCATAAATTGATTTCCAGTATATTGCATAACCTTTTACCTGAGTTTTTTCATCCTTCCACAATTCTCTAATTCTTTCTATAATTTTAGTATTGTCTAAATTAATGCAAACTCTTGCAGATCCAAATTCCCTGTGACCGATAATTTTTGTCCAAAGTAATAATTTTTTATTCTCTTTTTCCATTTCATTGAAAATTCGATGTTGTTTCATATAGGAAGCAATATGATTTATTGGATTCCGAATTACTAATAAGAATTTAGCATCTGGAAAGATTTTTTGCAAGTATTCCATCCTTGAAATATTATAATTATTTTTTACCAAGTACCTAGTAGCATTCTGATTAATTAGTAATTTTTTTATATGTTCTTTATAAAATTCTTCAAATTCAGGATTTTCTGTGTTGGAGTTGAGTATGTTAGATATCTCTTCATTATAAATATCTTCAAAATAAAATTGCCAAAAAATTTCCTCTACAGCTTCTGGGCTT
This sequence comes from Candidatus Heimdallarchaeota archaeon, assembly GCA_019058165.1. GTDB lineage: Archaea > Asgardarchaeota > Heimdallarchaeia > JABLTI01 > JABLTI01 > JABLTI01. Next base: position 32,907 of record JAHLVZ010000020.1, on the reverse strand, counting down.
TTTCGAGTAACTACGATACCATCTTTATGTAAACGTTTTACAGGTTTTTTAAATATGGGTGTTGCATTAGCTATCTTTTGAATCCAATGAGGGATAAAAGGATTTACCATATGAAGATAACGATGATTGCCAACATCTAGATGTTTACTTAACATTTCGAGAATTATTGTTGTTCCTGCTCTTGCTAGAGCTGTCATGAATATTGGTCGATCTATAGTATTTTTAGCTATTTTTTTTCGTAAGCGCTTTGATTCCCATTTGTTTAATTTTATAGTAAGTTTAGGATGTTTGTAAAAATAACGAATTAAAGAATACATTCCCGTTGGGAAATTAAATTCCTTTATTTTATTGTTATTTAAACCCGATTTCTTCATAATATTACCTTTCCATTCAAAAATCTTTCAGTATTCTCATTTTTAATTATTTTCATATGTTATGACTGTTAGAATAGTTATTGGCAGAAAAATTACCGCAGTAACTTTAGTAGATGCTGCTAAAGCAAACATCAGAAATGAAAAAAGCAAATACCACAGCTTTCCTTTCTTAGTTTTACTTTTTGCTGAATAGTACAAGAATAAAACATGTAATAGAAGGAAAATACCTACTGTTACATCTAATATAACTTTAATACTATTTGCTACCATGAAATCAGAAAAACCATATGATAAACCAAAAATAAAGCATGCAATTTTCTTCTTTTTGGTTTGTAGCAAATAAAAAAGAAGAATAATGAATTATTGAATTAATAATTGCTATAGCTATTCGATTATAGATAAAACTGGAATTTATGTTAAACCACTTCAAAAACAAATATGTTATAGCTCCTAAGTATCTCATAAAAAATGGAACTTGCTACCAAACCCCTTCTTGATTTTCGCTTAAGAATCTTAAAAAATCTTCAACCGTCAAGATGCTTGTAAAAGCATGAATGCTTTCATCATTCAAAACTAATGGTTGTGTGAAATGAGGTAATCTAAATACTATTGAAAATATGAAAAGTAGCCATATACACAACAGCTAAATTACATCTTTCTTCTTAATAAAATCTCAAAGTTTGTTTTTCGATTACGGTTTAAACCTCTCATTAAATCACTTCTCTTTATTTTTGAAATATAACTAATTTTGCTAAATAGTATTCTGATAGATTGTTTTTAAAAAATATTTTGAGGATAATACTTAAAGCAACTATTTGTTACAGTTAAAAGTGACTAACATTGGAAAAAGCGAATAAGGCAACTACAATTGCATTTATCATTCTGATTTTAGTATCAGCTTTACAGTATTCAAAGAATATCAGTAAATTAGAAAACATTACAGATTATCTATTGAGCAATCTTGACTTTAGCTCATCTGTAAATGATATTCTTGATAAGCAAAAAGATTATTATTCACTTTTTCAGAATTCAATCTTTAATGATTTATTAGTAAATGTTACTAATCATGCTGGACAATTTGATGGTTATTCTATTTTTATATTACAAAAGGAAAATATTTCTGAACCAATGGATTATGTTCGATCTATTGTTATCGTAGATATGTTAGGTAATATTGTTAATGAATGTCCCTTGAATTATACAACCTCTGGACTAGGAAATTATCCTATTAGATTTATCAATTCCACAACTTTACTTCTAGGTGCACCTGGAGCTGTTCTCTGGAACCTTTACACGAATAAAACAACTGTATTACCAATTTTAGGGCACCATGAATATGAGTACAATCCTATAAGCAATACTATATTTACCTTTGAAGATTATGCAATTGATATTAGTGGAACGACTTATGTTTTTGATAGAATTATTGAAAAGGACTTCTCAAATAATATTATTTGGTCTTTAGATACAAGAGATTTTATTTCATATACACAATGGTGCCCTTTCCAGGATATGTATAGAGATGAAGTTGATATTACCCATTCAAACACAATTTTCTTTGATTCTGAAGATGATGTTATTTACTATAACTCACGAAACACTAATACCTTCTTTAAAATTAATCATAGCACAGGTTCAGTGATTTGGGGTTTAGGTGAATATGGTGACTTCGCATTATATGATCAGTATGGTAATCAGAAAGATACTCTATTTTATCATGCTCATGCAGTAGAGAGGATTGATGAAAACAAATTCATTCTTTTTGATAATGATTTTCATAATCAAACAAATGCTCTAAATAAATTGTCGAGAATAGTTGAAATCGATATCAACGAACAATCAATGACAGCTAATGTAACTTGGGATTGGAAGGGAACAACTACATATTATAGTTATATTTGGGGTGATGCTGATCGATTACCTAATGGCAATAGATTAGGAACTTTCGGAACAACAAAACATCCCTATGTAGAAACTGGAGCAATATTGGTTGAAGTTGATGAATCAGGAAATATTGTATGGGAGATGAATTTTCCATACACTGACCAATACAAATGTGGAGTTTACAGAATGGAACGGTTTAGATATTCACCAGTAATTCAAGAGGTAGATGACATTATTACTACTGAACAAGTTAATCTTAATGTTACTTGGAATACTTGGTATAATTTTAGAACTAAGGAAACGATTGTAGGATCTTATCAAGTATACCTTGACAATACATTGATTGACTTAGGTTCTCACACATTTGCTAAATTCTGGCAAGCAACTAATTTATCAGTTAATATTGGTTTACTTACTAATGGGTATCATAATTTAACATTAGTTGTTGCAGATGAAGCAGGACACGTTTCAATTGACTATGTTAATGTAACAATTACTGATTTTTATATTGAAAGAAATGATCTTGAAGCAATAGAACAAGGACAAGATAATTCAATTTTATATTGGGATGGTGTAACAGTTACTTCATTGGAGTATAATATTACTGTAAATAGTACTTTAGAACAAGAAGATAGCTGGTCCGGTGGAAGAATCGAAATCGATCTTAATACTCTAACTTCTGGACCTCACTCTATAGAATTTATGATGTTTAATAATTCACTTCCATTTTATAATGAGAATTTTGATGTTATCATATATCCATTAACTTCTCCCTTGATAGTGTCTTCCCCTCCTGATCAAGCCATCTTTTGGAATCAGACCCGAACTCTGAGTTGGGAATTATTTGATCAGACGCCTTCTCACTACGAGATATACATTAATAATTCATTGTATTATACCAATTCCTGGGTAGATCAAAACTACGTCTTGTTATGGGATTTCCCTGTACTTGCTGAAGCAATTTACAATGTTACCTTTGTTGCTTATGATCAAATTGAACAGCGTAGTTCAGTATATTCTTGGATTACTGTTATTCCCCCTAGTCCACCAATAATTACTTCTTGGCCTACTACCACTCAACTACTTTGGAATGAATCTGTAACACTCCAATGGGAAGTGCTTGGTGGAAATATTTGGACGATATGGAAAAATGGCAGTGTTTACCAAACAAGAACAAAGGATAGTAAATACATTGAACTAACTATTGACAATTGGCAGACCCAGGAGTGGTTGCCAGGAACCTACAATCTTACTCTTCATGTTTCTGATATTTATAGCAATGAAACATCTCTATCCATTCTGTTTGATGTAATCTTTTTTTCGAGCGATCCGTATGTAGATTCTTTTTTGTCAAGTCACTCCATTTATTATTGGAATGGTGATAACATAGTTGGAGCTCCTGATGGTCTTTTTTCAACGATTACTTTTGATTATTCCAATGGTTACATCACAGCTGACATGGGTTACAATGAAGAAATCCTCAACAGCGTTGGAGATGATTTTCATGTGTATGCTCAAGGAGGAGAATATTCGGTTTGGATATCGAATAACCTTAGTGTTCCTTTCACATATATGACCTATGCTTCTGGGAATCAGAGTTTTGACCTGACCTCGATAGGATTTGATGAAGCAAAGTATGTTAGAATCACTTACCGGTCGGGTGCAAATGTTGAAGTTGATGCTATTGAAGCCATTTATTATAATGAAATACCAATAGATTCTGACCCACCTGTAGTTAATGGTCCTGATGATTTCTGGGTTTGGGATAATACCTCAATTATTACATTTTATTGGAATACATCTGATATCACACCATGGAATTTTAGTATTGAGATAAATTCTGTAACATATGAACATGGTTTTTGGAATGGTTCAGATATAATCTTTCGGTATAATATCACTTCTACTGGCACATTACTTGTCAATTTAACCGTATGGGATCTATTTGGAAACAGTGCTATAGATGGTGTTAGAATTGATGTCTTGGCATCTCATACTCCTGGACCGAGATTAGGTTTGATTCTCGGTATAACCTTACCTCTTGTTGGTGGAACAACTGTTGGTGTAATATTTTTAATTAGATATTATCGAAAATTAATCTACTTTCTAAATTAGCAATAATCGCATTATCGATTTCTGGAAGTGTTGTTGCACTAACATCTCTTGTATTGTTCACAAGATTTATAATAAAAAAGAAAAAACAAACTGATATGTAACTTAAAACTTAGATTATTCTAGTTTAAAGAAGATGATAAATTGAAAAACAATCACGTTTATTTGCATAAAATTGCAACTGTAGTTCCAGAAAAATACTACACACAGGAATTTGCATTAGAAAAATGGTTAAGCTTGATAGGGGATACGGAAGAGAAACGATTAATCTTAAAAAAGATCTATAAAGCTACGGGAATTAAGAAACGTCATACTATTATAGATGACTATGATAAAGATCCCTCAGATTATACTTTTTATCCCAAAAATCCAACCATGTCTCTACTTTGTTAACGAAAAATTAAAAAATATATTTATTATTTATATTATCCATTATGAAAAAAGGGATAAAAGTTGTTTTAGTAATTGCAATTGTTACAATTCTAATGGTTGTTTCTATTGGAGCCATTACACTTACTGTTATAAAACAACGACATAAACCAATCCCATATTCAATGGAAAATGCCCCAAAAGAAATATTAGAGATAAGAGAAGAGCTAAGAGGCAAATTAGAAAATGAGACATTTATATGGACTGATATGAATGATTTCTTAATATTTGCTCAATATGTTGCTGATAATAGTCCTGATGTTTTGGAAATAATAACTGATTGGGAAGAAACTGTTCTTTTTGACATAACTGATGAAGATGAAGGCATGTGGTTTTTTATTGATAATAATTCAGCGATTGTTGAGATTGGTACTAATCCTCCTACGAATTTTGGAATTTTAATTACATTGGATTTCACAACAATGGTTCATATTTTGAAAAGAGACATAACTCCTCAGCAAGCTTATCAAAAAGGTGATTTAAAATTTGAGGGAGATTTTAGTGATGTATTGAATGTTAATCAGATAGTGGAGATTGCTGCTGCAACCTTGATGGGAACATATGTTAGCCCACCAGAAATTTCCGATAATTTCACTATAACAGTTGATGAGAGAAAATCTTATTTAGAGAATGGTTTGACATTGCTTCCCTATATTAAAGTAAATATCGACCCAGAACATGAGGGAGAATTTCATGCTGGCACCCCCGCCGGTGGTAAAGCTATTATTGTGGATAATACTGGTCAAATTGTACATGAATTAGATGATTCTGCCCATACAGTTCATCAATTTATTAATTCTACAACTATAGCAATGGGTGGTCAAGAGGGAATGCTGGAACTATGGAATTTTAAAGAAAATATTGTTGAAACTCTCGATGTTCCCGGTGGCCATCATGCGTTTGACTTTAATCCAGAAACCAAAACCTTCATGCTTCTAGAATACGTTTATTCCAGTGAAATTTGGGATGGATTAAATGTATTATATGATCGATTAGCTGAATATACTGTGGAAGGAGAATTAATTTGGGAATGGGATGCTCGGGTTCACTTTCCATTCAATGCTACTCGACATACTAGTTTAGGTTTGAATCAAACATTCCGAGGAGGAGCTGACTGGATGCACTCTAATAGTTTTGCTTGGGATAAAGATGAAGATGCAATCTATTTATGTGCTAGGAATTTAGACACTATTTTAAAAATTAATTATACTACAAAAGAGATATTATGGCAAGCAGGAAGATTGTGTAATTTTACATTGTATGATAAATTTGGCTTTGAAAAAGATTCATTATTCCACCAACCACATGGTCTAGAAAAAATAGGTGACAATCGGTTTATTATTTTCGATAATGATCTTTATAATGAATCCAATCCAAGTACTATGAATATCACTACTGCTCAAGGTTACTCTAGATTTCTTGAATTTGAAATTAATGAAATAGAACAAACAATGACTGAATTATGGTCATGGACAGCTAGAAATAATTCATATTATTTCCCTGAATCGGGTGGAGATGCTGATCGCTTACCAGATGGGAATACTATAGGGATGTTTGGAAATAAAGCAGTAGTTTTGAATTTACGGGACCCAGTATATATTGTTGAAGTGACCGAAGCTGGAGAAGTTGCTTGGGAATTAACTATTGATGGAGAAAATAATACATATTTCTGGATTCACACATTAGAACGATTTTATGCGAAACCTCTTATTGATATTCATGCTAAAAACATTAACCTAACAACTGGTGAGATTGAGCTCTCGTTTAAAACTTGGAATTGTTATAAAATTGCTGCTAAAATTCCTGGAGTGGTGAAAATCATGGTGGATGGTGAAATGTTTTATGAAGAAACCTTTGAGTTTTTACCCAATTGGCAATCTGTAGAATTTAACATCTTCTTACAAAATATACCAAATGAGGTAAAAGTCGTTCAACTAATTGTAGAGAATCAAGATGGAATTCAACATATTGAAGAACTTTATAATTCCAACAAAGGAGCTGGTAGAATGTTTTTGATTATTGGGCTTCCTATCATTGGTACTATAGCAATATCAACAACAACTGTTGTTTTAGTTAGGGTGCGAATTAAGAAAAATAAGATAATCAAAGAGGGACTTAATTAGAAAGACAAATTATTTTTCTTAAATATAGGCTAATTAAAAACTAATATGGAAGATGATATATATTTTGACTGCAAATCATACTTCTTACTTATTTTTTAACCTCCTAGTATATCATATTAAAATTAAAATCTTAACAAATCAAGAATATGTGGTTTTGTAAATGATAGAAGAAGATGAAGAAAAGATTCAATTTAACAAAGAAAAAGGAATTAGATTTCTTAAATTCTGTGCAATTGGTTTAGTTGGTTGGGGTTTAAACGAATTATTAATTTTTCTAGGCATTTTAGCTCTTGATGCAATAACATCAAAAGATCCTCTTTTTATGTTATTCTCTTTACAAATTGATAAAATTTTGATTGCTTCATTCATCTCAATATGTATAGTTATGACTTTTAATTTTACAATTAATAGGATTTGGACATTTAGAAAAAAAGAAGAAGAATCACAAGCAAAATGGCATTTACAATTCATTAAATTTATTTTAGTATCATTATCTGGTTTGGTTATTTATTTGGGTTTTATCTATATTTTTTCCACGTTATTAGATTTCAATAAATTTCTTTCAACGAGTATTGGCTTTTTTTTAGGACTTGTTAATAATTTTATTTGGAATGATTTGTGGACCTTCAAAGGTAAAAGTGAAGAAAAAAATCAATTCAATGAATAACATTAAGAAATTATCAAAATTATAAATTATTGAAATTATTGGAACTTGACCAACAGAAAAATAATCTATTTAAACAAATTCATCATTTTAAGCAAGATGATTCAAATTACACCAAAAATATCAGGATTTGTCAAGTCTTGAGATAACAAATGTCAACAATTTATTTTATACAAAGTTGCAATATTATTTGTATATATTTTATTTAAATATGGATTAATCGAAAGATATACATAATTGAGGTGTAATTTTAAAATCCAATTATCTTTGGTAGTACCATAATCTGCCCATTCTGCAATATATCTATCATTTATCATAATTTGTGTTAAAAGAATATAATCTAAATTGCTGTTTATCATATGCGGTGAAATTAAATTAAATAGTTCATCATTTCATCTGTTTGGGCGAATATTATTTTAGTTAACCAACTACTATAACTACACCCATAAGTAGCATCTAAACCTCCATAACCTTCAAGTATAAGCGATATACCAAAGGTATTATCAACATGAATTAAATTTTCACCAGCTATTTTAATGTAATTTGAATGTATAAAATGGATCATCAATCAGAATCCTTTTTAGCTGATCTAATTTAGATGTGATCAACTAAATTGGTAGTAGTAAATATGTTAGATTGTTATCATATATTCTACTTATGTACGGATTTAGTGGAATACTAGTACTTATATCTGGTAATCTGATAATCCAATTATCTTTCTCAGTACCATAATTCGCCCAACCTGAATGAAAACCATCGACAAACATAACTCTGGAAACATAGATGTAATCTATTCTATTGTTAATCAATTTTGGTGAAAACGTGACGATGAAATCGCTATAATTTTGCAGTCTTAGTCTAAATATTTGAATAAGCCAGCTTGAACTATTTGTACAGAATGATGCATCAATACCACTATAACCTTCTAAAATTAATGAGATTCTAAAATCAGTGTCAACTAGTATTTGATTAGCGGTATTAGGGTTAAAGACTGTATTGTTGGGTTGATATCTATACAATACCAAAAAATCAATCGTACAAAATTCCGCTTCCTTATAAATTTCCTGCTGCCCAAAGTTATTTTCTGGAGCTGGATAAGCAAACGACATCGTTGTTGTCATTGTTCCAATTAGACAAAGCAATATCACTGCTTTTAGCTTCTTCATTTTTACTTTTTTAACCAAATAAATTATGCCAATTGCAGCCAGTACTACAACAAAAGGTACAACATACAGTGCTAGTCTTCCAACTAAATCAGTCATAATTGGAAAAATAACAGTAACACTGAGAATCAAAACAACGGTAAATAACCATCCACGAATAGTTCTACTCATTGATTCATCGTTTTTCGGAATTCTAGTTACTCCTAAAGCTGCTAATGGTGGTAAAACAAAAGCTGGTGTTCCAATAACCAAAATAGTTATTATCGTCAAATCTGGGACGGATCCTCCAAAAAATACCGCCATTCCAAATATTATCAAAGCAGCTAAAATAATACTAACAATTATTCCTGTGTTAATTTTTTTCTTGTCAAAATTATAAAAGAAAACTGAAAATGTTATAATATTTAACAAAACTACTCCTAAAATAGTAAGAATTATCGCTACTAAATTTCCTCCTTTAAATAGATTTTGAGTTGAATTTCTAATAAAATCAAAAGGATATCCCTTTAAAACGAATTGCCAAAATAAAACAGCAAAAATATCTAATGCAATTAGATTACTAATATTTACCAAATACTTCTTTATCATATTCGTTTTCTTTTTGACTTTGTCGTAAATAAAATTGTAAAAAATAAGAATATGCCATAAGACTAGTACAATTAATGTTGTTAAATGATGTAATAACAAAATTCCACCTGTAATAACCACACCAACAAGTAGAAACCTAATATTATTTGTTTCGAAATATCTTCCTATATAAAACACAACAAATGGAACCAAACCAAGAACGAACGTTTCAGGTGCGACATTTTGGTTTCTATACACAATCAATCCAAGGAATGACATGCAAAACATTGTCATTAAACTAATCATTCGTGATTTCGTAAGTCTTTTTGCTAATACATAGAAAATTATCAATTGTAATGTGCATACAATTTGTGGAAATACAAAAATTGACCGCATTATTGGTTGCCCTGGCAACCCTAGAAGATTTTCTGCTATTACAAGTATAAAAAATATTCCGGGTGGATCTTTTGTTATTTCACTTAAATCATACCATCCTTCAAAGAAAATTCCTTTTGCTACTTTTTGAAAATAATACCCATCAAAGGCTATTGGCATTCCTTCTCTTATTATTCGCCAGATTCTTAAAAGAAACCCCAATATTAAAATTAAAATTGTTAATCCTATTATAACAAACTCATATTTTGAGTATCCTTCTCTTTTTTTGTAATTTCTTCTTGTAATATCTACATTGATGGAACTATATTTTCCGCTATTATTAGCGGATGATGCATTTTCCAACTACAACAACTCTCGTATAGGGTTTGAATCCTAAAGTATAAAGTTTTTCTTTTCTTATTTAAATGGTTGATCATTTTATATTGTTATTGCTCTTAGGGATTAATCTTTTAATTACAAAAAACTCCTAAGTAGTTAATCACTAAGTTAGGAAGATATTAATGAGTAGTTTTAGCATCCTTGAAAAACTTCTGTCATCAAAAGAACCAGCGGTTCGTTTGAAAACTTACACGCAATTACTAGATTATGATTATGAGACAAAGGAAGTAAAAGACGTAATAAAAAACATCAATAAAACTTCCAAGATAATATCCTCACTCCTCGCATACCTTCCTAAGTCCATTGAAAGCAAAACGTTTCATGTTTATGCAAAATGGCAAGGAGCTCATTGGATTCTTGCGTCTCTTGCAGATTTAGGTTATCCGCCAGAAGACCCCGATTTGATAATTAGTCGAGATAGTGAATTACTGTGGTTATTGGGTCCGAAGAGATGGGCCAAAGTTCCGGAAATTAATGGACGAAAAAGGTTTTGCGCGTCCCAAGATGGGAATGGCTTATATTCAATTCTAAAACTCAAAATCTATGATAAACGGGTGAAAAATCTCGCTACAAGATTAGTGGATTCTCAATGGGCTGATGGTGGGTGGAATTGTGATAAAAAACCAGAGGTAAAAAAATCATCTTATCATGAAAGCTTGCTTCCATTAAGAGCATTAAGTTTTTATTATACTATTTTTAAAGACATCGAAGTTAAAACAGCTATAGATAAAGCTGCAGAACTGTTCCTAAAAAGATCTCTTTTCAAGAGATTATCTGATGGTATAGTTATCAAAAACAAATGGTTACTTTTTCATTATCCTCCTTTCTGGCATTATGATATTTTAATGTCTTTGAAAGTTTTAGCAGAAGCAAATAAAATATCTGATAAGCGTTGCTCTGAAGCTTTAGATATTTTAGAATCAAAAAGACTGCCAGATGATGGTTTTCCTGCAGAAGCGAAATATTATCAATCAAACAACGAAACAGGAAGTTATTTCTGTCCTGCTGATTGGGGTGGTGTGAATAAACGTCGTATGAATGAATGGGTTACTATTGATGCTTTATTTATATTGAAAAAAACAAAAAGAATAGATATTGATTTGTAATAGTCTATAATATGAATCACTTTTGGTTGTGTGCTGATATATGTATGAAGTAACAAAAGAAGTACTTAATTGGTTAATAGAAGATACTGCCCCACCAATTCAATACTTAACTTTAACCTGTTTGTTGGATAAAGATGAGACGTCCATTGAAGTACAAAAAGCGAGAAATCGGATTATGACTTACCAACCGATTATTGATATATTGGAAAACCAAAAAGAAAAATCTTTCTGGTTTGACAAAGCCAAAGATAAGAATTATAAGAAATATCTTGGAACTTTCTGGCAACTAATTTTTCTGAGCAATATGCATGCTGAAAAAAACGATCAAATCATTAATGGTATTGAGCATGTTTTTTCTACGGGTCACCCCTCTAACGGTGGGTTTTCGGTGTCAGGAACAAATTCCCTTGTAATTATTTGTCTTACTGCTAATATCCTTCGGTCCTTGATTCACTTTGACTATTGGGATGATGAACGAACAAGAAAAGCATTGGAATATATTCTTACAAATTTTGCAGCCACAAATGGTAAAATGCGTTGTCTAACGACTGGTTTGCTTCCTGATTGTTATATGGCTCTCCCGAAAATCTTGCATGCTTTAAGTGTCATCCCAAAAGAAGATCGAACTACTCGAGTAGCTAAAGGCATAGATCTTTGTGTGAACCGAATTCTTGAGAATCATATCTACAAGTTTCTACCGGAGAAAAACAGGGAATTTGTCAAGTTTGCTTATAGCAAAAAGCTAACCGGTCAAGAACGTTTAGTTGCTAAGCAAGAGTTTTTGAAGAACAATCCAAACATGAAAAGAATCGTTAAGCATGGTTGGACAAAGTTTGGTTTTCCACACAGCTATGCTTCTGATGCTTTAGATGCCATGAAAGCTCTTGTTTCTGCAGAAGTCAAATATGATCCAAGAATGAAAGATGCCCTAGACTTAATCAAAAGCAAACAAGTTAACGGTAAATGGTTTAATGAAAAGCAATTCAAATCACCAATGTATACTACAATTGAGCAATATCTGATGGAGAGTAAGTGGATTACTTTACATGCTTTAGAAGTATTGAAATTCTACGAAGGATTAAAGATAGTAGATTAATCAGCTTCTTCCAAAGTAGCATAGTCAATTTCTAAAATATCTAAACGTTTCAGAAAAATCTCTAATTTTTTCTTAAAGATCTTGTAATTCTTTGATTTCTTTAGAGTCCAACCTGTTTCTGCGAATGCTGTTAATCTTGGAAAAGCTTGCCAGTAAAGTCGTTTTTCATTTGGAATCCGCTCCGTCCATAGTGGTGCTTCAAGCCCCAATACGTGATTGTGATATTTTTCTTCCAATTTTTTCGGTATGGGTTCATACGCGTATGCTCTTTTTAGTGAAATAATTTTGTAGGGATGATCTAAGTAGGTCCACAAGTATCTAGTCATTACGGTATCTCGTCCGCTTTCTATATGAACAACTGTCTCCTTCACTTTTCCAAACCAGAATTGACTGATTGCTTTGCTTGCTAGATTCTCGTCCAAAATTTGATTCCAACCCATTAATCGTCTTCCTTTTGAATCCAAGTAATCAGCGAAATAATTTGTAAGAAACACCTGCAATTCTTTGTATTTGGTGAATCCTTCTTTCTTCCTCTTTTCTCGACATTTTTGGCATGAGCGCCAACGGATTTTTGGGACCTCATCTCCACCGATGTGTATGATTTGTGATGGAAAGAGTTCGATCACTTCATCAAGCACATCTTTCAGAAAATCATAGACTTGCTCATTTCCGGGGCAATAAACATCAGCGAAAATTCCCCATCTTGTCGGAACCTCAAATGGACCCCCAGTACAACTTAGTTCTGGATAAGCTGCTAATACAGATGATGAGTGTCCTGGCATTTCTATTTCTGGAATGACTTCAATACATCTCTCTTTTGCGTAAGTAATTATTTCCTTTATCTCCTCTTTTGTATAGAATCCCCCGTAGACATTTGTTTCTTCTGTGTTTTGTACTTCTCCTCTTTTCGGTTTAAGCTCTCGTTTTGATCCAATTTCAGTTAGTTTCGGGTATTTATCTATCTGGATTCGCCAACCCTGATCGTCCACTAAATGCCAATGAAATTTGTTTAGCTTGTGTAAAGCCATGAGCTCTAATAATTTCTTAACTACCTCTGTTCCCATGAAGTGTCTTGCTTCATCTAGCATAAACCCGCGCCACTTAAATCGTGGGTAGTCCTTGATAGAAACGCTTGGAACTAACCATTTTATGTTACTAACTGCTTTTTGGCTCTCAATTTCTTTTGGTAAAAGTTGCCTCAAGGTTTGAATCCCATAAAAAATACCAGCTGAAGTATTTCCTTCGATTAAAATCCCTTTTTCTGATATTTTGAGAATGTATCCCTCTCCACCAATTTTCGGAATATCACTGTTCAATAATAAATGAATGTAATTTTCATTGTTTGTTTTTGAAGTAGTAGGGATTTCCCCTCCTAAAGCAGGAAGAAATAATTCTTGAAGATATGCTACTACTTCTTTTAACCCTGTATCTGCATACAATGACGTTTTCTTTGTTATTTCAAATAAACCTTCATGCCTTTTTATTTCCACAGGTTCTGGAATAATTACTACTTGAGGTTTTTCTGAATCTGTCATTTCATTTTTTCTTTGTTTGTATTTTAGAAAAACATTTCGGGGTTCAACTCTTTCTTCATTGAATAACTTTTAATTTCCGGATAAACATTGATTTAATAGACTGATTAAAGGTGGACATTGTAATTGAGTCAGGATCCAGAAGAAGAGGCTTTCAAGAATCGAGTTAAAGAGAATCCTGATGACTTAGATTCATGGATTGAACTCGGTAGTTTTTATTTGCGAAAAAAGAACTTTGGAGAAGCTGAAGAAGCATTTAGAAAAGCTATAAAACTTGATGCTAATAGTTCTGCCAGTTGGTTTCAGCTTGCTATAGCCTTAAACGGTAAGGGTGATTTTGAAGATGCTGAAAAAGCTTATCGCGAAGTCATTAAAATTTCTCCAGAATACATAAATGCTTGGTTTAATTTAGCTCTTTTACTCAGTCAAAAAAATGATTACGAAGGTGCGAAAGAAGTCTATGAGGAACTCCTTAAAATTAATTCCCAAGACTCTGTTGCCTGGATGAATCTCGGTTCTGTTCATGATAAACTTAATGACAAAAAAGAAGCAATGACTGCTTATCGAACATCGTTTAATATTGATCCTTCTCATCCTCGTGCTGCATACAATTTAGCTTCATTATTAGCCGAAAACAAAGAAGTATCAGAAGCTGAATCTGTCTTGAGAAAAGCTCTGGATTTCAATCCTTTCTGTACAATTTTACTTAAATTACTCTACCAACTATTAGAAATCAATTTTTACGTTCCAGCCATTGTTAGTGCTAATTCGAAAAAAGCCATTAAATTTGGTTCATATGAAGCAATTATTGTAGGAGACATTATAGCATCTGGTCGTATCCAATATGAATTTGTTCTTTTTCTTTATGAGCAAGGAAAACACGAACCAATATATTTCGTGTCAGCGGAGAAGAATCTCATGGCAATGGAAACAGGTTCAGCAGGATATTTCCTTTGTGCATTTGATGCGGATGGACACAAGAATTTTGGTTTAAATGCCTCTTTAAACGATCTTGAGTATTTCACAAAGAAAGCTTTAGAGGTAGTAACATCAAAATACGAACTCTCGTCTGAGGATATGCCAAAGCTCGACTAAGACATACCAAGAATCTAACAAATGATTTCGTCTTAAGTCCATTTCACTCTTTCACAATCCCACTCGCGAAGCATTCGTGCTAGTTCACCGATGTGGTGCTGATTATGTCTCAGTAGATAAAGTAGTTTTTCAAAAACAGAACCAAACCATTTGAAATCGTCTTTCTCGAGTAATTTCTCAAATGTTAGTTCTTTTATGTAGTTTGTAACTTCAATTTCTGTTTTCTCAAGAAAATCAATTAGAATCACTTTTGGAGGATAAACTTCTTCTGGAGGTTTATCGTCAGTATTCAATTCTTTTAGTAGTTTCCCCCATTTCATGCCTTCCGGTGTATGTCTAATATAGAATTTTTGTGTTTCAATTATATGATACACTGTTCGTGAGTAACTCCAATCATGAGCTGTTCCATACCAATATTCGTCAGGAACACTTTCAATTGCTTTTCGCAGCATCTTCCAAGTGCTTGAGAATTGAGATAAGAGACCACTAGTAATCCACACGATCTTTTTTTCTTTGGATTCCATTTTACAAACCTCATTATTGTTTTGCCTTACAGCTAACTTAAGATTTTTCCCTTTTCTTATGCACCAAAACCAATTATTGTCGCTTAAATCGAGAGATGATTAAGTATTTATACACAAAAAAAGTCAAATTAACGAGAATTATGTCTGACGATAACCCCCTAATTAACCTTCGCGAATCCCTTCAGCGATCTTTCAATGAGTTAATGCAAGTTCTAAAAGCACTCGGAACACCAAACAGACTAAAAATTCTGATTATCTTGTTAGAAGAACCTAAAACATTCCAAGAATTAATAGATAATGTTGAGATAAAAAGAACTGCTTTATCAAATCACCTTTCTTCTCTTAAGGACGCTTCTCTGGTAGACAAAATCCATCATGGGTATTATCGATTAACTCAGAAGGGGTTAGAATTTTTGTATGCTATAGATAAAGCATATCAGGAATCACAGACAAGTGATGTTTTGGAAAATGAAGTTGAACAACGGAAACAACTCCTTGATACCTTCTTGCATAGACGAGATGACTAATTGCTTCTCAGATTGAGTCTTTTTGCTCTTTTTTACCGAAAAACAACTACCTATTTTTAATGAATATTATTCATTCTTTATAGAAACGTTTATATGTCTTGTATGACTGAATATTATTCACTGAAAATAATACTTTCATCAAGTATAGGATGGTAATAATCGTGAGCAAAACAAAGAGAATAGTCCAAGAACAAGTGAAGAAGGAAATAGAACAAGCAAGATTCAAAGCAGCATTACTCATAGGAACATGAGTAGTGCTCTTGTTATCTTCATTTTTAAAGGGATAAATTTCTCAGAAAGAAATAACGAGCTCAAAATTATGCCAATAGGCCTTGTGAGAAGAGATGAGGAAATGAATTTTCAGAAAATAAATGGACGGAAAAATACATGAAGAATAAAATAGAAACAATAAAAATGTCTGCAGCAGCAGTTGGCTCATTTTCGGTAACAGCTGTATTCACGATAGTTATGATGTTAGTAAATAAAAATGAAAACATAACAGAAAATATGGGTCTACTAATAGCATTCGCAATGTCATTTATTTATTTGGGTTTATATCTTGGTTCATTGTCTGGAATTATGTCATTCTTCGATAAATATATCATTAAAAGTGGCGATAAAAGTGCAGGAAGCTGAATTCAGGAAATTCTTGAAAAGAACCAGGGATGGGATTTTTCTAGAAATTTTTCAGGAATTCAAACTCTTATACCTGATTGGATTAAGAATTGGTCATCTGGTTCCCAGATGAAGGCTAAAGTGTGAAATTTACACACATCTTTTTATTTTTCCATGTGAATGTGGTAATATGAAACCAAAAATTATTTCTAAGAAAGACCTTCATTTAATTGGTTGTGTTTTTTACGGGGATCCTTTTCATTCTGCAAAAGGTTGGGATACAGCTAATGAAATTGGTAAGCTCTGGGTGAAATTTAACGAGTTAATGCAGAAAAACAAGAAAAAAATACAGAAGTATCTTGTTGATCCCGATATTTCTTATGAAGTTCATATTGATCCAGAAGTTTCCAAAGAGGAAAACAAATGGTATGTTTTTGTTGGCAAAGAGGTTGAAAATCTCGAAGTAATGCCCCTACAATTGTTCCATAAAATCTTGCCAAAAACACGATATGCTGTTTTTACATCTAAGGGTAATAACTACTTACAAGCTAATGATGTTATCTATAAGGAATGGTTGCCTGAATCCAATTTTGAGGAGTCATTTTCATTCCAAATTCAAGTTTTTGATGCAAAACGTTACTTCGGTTTAGATAATGAGGAATCCGAAATTGATTTTTATATACCAATAAAATGAAGTGAATTAAATGCAAGAAGAAAAACTGAGAGAGTTCATGAAAACAAAAAATAAACAAGAAAATACTATAGAAACATTTGTGGATTTTGTGAAAAAAATAGATGCTTATCTCAAAAATGAAAAGAAATCTCTCGGGATAGATAAATCATACTTGAAGGACTTGCAAGCATTTCTCAAGCAATGGAAAGCTGATAAGAAAGTGAAGAATAGATTTCTTTTAGCTATGAAGAGCTACGGAAAAGCTACAGAAAATCATAATTTAATTGCAAATGCGAATCGATTATTGGGCAGAGGAACTTGGCTTTCTAGGCTCGAAGAAACATTGGATGATTATGTAGGTGAAGAGCTGCAAAAGAAAATCATGGATGCTGGTGGACCTATCAAGCAAACCTCAACAACTGCTAAGAAAGCTGTTTGGACAAAATGCATGATGGATTGTTTAGAAGCAAACGTGATGAGAAAACTTGTAAGAAGATACTTACTAATAATTTGCACTTTAAAAGCCCGAAGTCTCCTTCTTTCAAGAAATTAAAAAGAATGTATGAAAAAGCAGGCAGTATCGATGTTGTATTACAACACCTGCATGAAAAGTGGAAGAAAATCGTTGGTGACAGATATGGATATGATTCCCCCGAGTTTAAATATGTTGAAGCGGATCCAACCATTGAAGCTGGAGTACGAGAGGGCAATATAGTTTATGTTTCTAAGATTCCATATCAAATAAAACAATTCATTGAAGCTGAAGATGATCAAACCATGCGTTATCATTATTGCCATTGTGGATGGGTTAGAGATTCAATAAAGAAATCAGAAGAAGAACAAGTATCACCAACTTTTTGTAATTGTTCAGGTGGGTGGCACAAAGTTCCATTTGAAGGAATTTTTGAACAAACCCTAGAAGTCGATCTTGTTAAATCTGTCTTAAAAGGAGATGACATTTGTACTTTTGCTATTCATCTTCCTGAAGAAACAATGTATGAGAAATAACCCCATAAAAAATTCCATTTTTTTTCAAGTCATTAATTTTTTATCTACACAACTTTTTTGTTTAATTTTTACTTTCTGGACAAAGAAAATTCAATAATTCTGAGGGCAGTCTATGATTATAGTAAATTTTGGGTGAGTTAAATGAAGTTAAGATTAATGCCAATTTTATTAATGTTAGTGGGTATTGCAGGAGTTGTTCTTTATGCAACAACACCTGTGATAATGACTAAGGTTCAGTATGTAAATGAAGGAGCCAATACAGATTTTCTACAAACCTTCAATGTTCGTTTTGGGGGAAATGGAGAAGTTACTTCAATTGGAGAATTATCAGGAAGTCCAATTGATATGTCTTATCCAATTGATACGGATGGCTGGGATTACTACTTAATAGATATAGAACCGCATAATGATGTTGTTGTTTATCTTTCATTCGTAGGGTTGGGATTAGCATTTTTGGGAATGTTTCTCTCTATGTTTGGATATAGTAATGGTCTTAGAATTGCCGGTGCATTGCTTGCAATAATTGGCGGTGGTTTAGGTTTGGGTGGTTGCTTTATGTTATTCAATTTGAATACAACTTTTCAAGCAGAATGCGCCATGTATGCTCAAGTAAATGCTGGATTTTTAGGTACAAGTTTTACAGTTACCTATAGTACATTTGGTTTTGGATGGTTCGCACCTGTGATCTCTTCAGGATTAATTGCTCTTGGATCAGTATTTCTTATATTGACTAAACCAAAAAAATAACACATTATTATTTGTGATGAAAATGGATGAAGAAGGATTCCGAAAATACTTGAAACGAAGAGGAAAAAAACCTCAAGTAGTTGACAGGAACGTTGAATCAGTCAAGTTTTTCATTTCCTTCTTACAGAAAGAAAGGAACAAAGATTTAGCTGATGCTACTAAGGAAGATCTTGACTCTTATGTTCTTATGATAGAACAGAAGAAACAATCCGCGAAAGGTGCCCTTTATACTCTTATGAATTACTTCCATTTTCTGGAAGACATGACTATGTTAACGTATGCGAGTGCTTTGAGAAATGAGAGAACCAAAAGGACAAGAAAAATTTTTCCAATTAAAGAATTTCTAAAAGTAAATCAAGAACATGTCAAGAAACTAGCTACTATAGGAATCAAGAACGTTGTGCAAATGCTAGAAAACGGGAAAACAACGAAACAACGAGAAGAACTTTCCAAGCAATTGGATATCCCCGAAGAATCAATTCTAGAGTTGGTTAAGCTTTCCGATATAACTCGAATGGGCTATGTTAGAAAGAAACTCTCCAGGCTTTACTATGAAGCTGGATTGGATTCACCTGCAAAAGTTGCTGCATTTGAACCTAAGGAACTCCATGAATTCTTCACTAAATTCGTAGAAGAAACCGGTTGGGATGGAATGATCCCCAATCCTGGCGATTTGGTTAATAATATCAAAAATGCTAGAAAGCTGTCTAAGGTAGTCGAAGAATAAGGATTAGAAAAAACTATATTTTAAGAATGAGAAATAATTTAGGGAAAATAAATGACTGTGAAATTTGGCATTCAAATAGAACCGCAAATGGGTTTTGAGTATAAAACGGTTGAGAAGATTGCTTTAGAAGCAGAGAAAATTGGTTATGATTCCATTTGGAGTAGTGACCATTTCTTCTTAGATACAAAATCCGAAGATCGGAATTGTATGGAAGCTTGGACGTTAATTTCTGCCTTAGCAGCTGTTACCAAGAAGATTAAACTGGGAACCTTGGTTACTTGTAATTCTTATCGATACCCGGCAGTTTTAGCTAAAATAGCTGCGACCGTAGACATGATCTCAAATGGACGACTCATCTTTGGATTCGGTGCTGGATGGAAAGAAATTGAGTATAATGCTTATGGGATACCGTTTCCATCAACATTAGACCGATTATATCAAATGGAGGAAGCAATAGAAATCATAAAACTACTTTGGACCGAACCAAAGGTAACCTATGAAGGTAAATATTACCAAATTAAGGATGCTTTCTCAGCTCCTAAACCAGTCCAAAAACCTTGGCCACCAATTATGATCGGTGGAATGGGGGAAAAAATTCTCCTAAAAATGGTTGCAAAGCACGCTGATTATTGTAATTTCTTTTTACGACCAAAGCTTGAACGATCACTCGAGATACTAAAGGCTCACAGCAAAGTGGTTGGAAGAAACTATGACGATATTGGAAAGAGTCTCTTTGCAGCTGGGGTACCAATATTTGTCTCGAAATCAGAAGAAGAAATTGAAGATTACTTGAAAGGAATTGCTGAAAGATATGATAGACCATTAGAAACAATAAAGGAACGAATCAAGCAAGATGCACCTGGATCTTGGGTTGGATTTCCTGAAGAAGTAATTGAGCGATTCGAATACTTGAATTCCTTAGGCTTCGATTCTTATCAAGTCATGTTTTCTGGGTTTGATGAGAAAATCGTCAAATATAGTAAAGACTTCGCAGAATTAGTTATGAAAAAATTATAGCATCTAATTGAATAATTACTCTTATAAAATGAAAACTAAGAAGCTCAGATGGGCTTCTTACTAAATACATTAGTTATTAAGCTTCATTTCTTTTGAATTAAGGGTATTTCTTTAATCGTTTCAAAATTTGGTAAACAAGAAATGTTATCCATGGAGATGGCTCTCTTTTTTGCCCGAAATCCCACTCCTTAAATGCTCTCCAAACAGATTCTGCCGTATATAATCCATCAGGATTTGCCTTCTCAGAAATAATATCCACCATTTCAAGTAAACGTTCATCTTTATGTATCCACTCGAATCTTGATAACACATCGGTTATGTGTACTATATCAAACCAAATTAATGGAGCTTTCAATTTTTTAAAATCAGTTCCCATTCCAAATAGAAATGGTTTGATTTGTTTTCTTTGTTCCCACAATGAAAGCAAGGTTTCTACTCCGATTTTGCTTTCTTTATTTTTAGCTATTATCTTTCGTTGAGCAAGTGCCTTCAACATTATTAAATTTGTATAAGGGCATGGATCACTCCTTTTACCTGGACCCTTGAATTTCCCTCCTAATTTTGGAGAACTAGCACATGGCCAACCATTCTCTCTAACTAAACCATTCAGATAAAGAATTCCTTGATCAATTCTTTTGTCATCCTGCCATCCCATCTTTAACATCGAGTATAAGATAATAGGTGCATCACAAAGCATCCATAAAAACTCATCCTCTCCTGATCCCCCAAAATGAGTAGGTATATTTACTACAATTTGAAAAGCGCCTTCATCAGATTGATGTTTGAAAATTCGTTTTGAGATACGCTTTATTGTTGAATTAGATTTATCGATTCCTAAATTAGTTGTAAAAGCAAGTTTGTGAATCAAGTGTTTTGCATCATTATGCCTTTTCAAGGGATAACCTGGCCATTCCTCTAGTTCTGTTAATATATTTATAATTCGATTATCCTCTAACATTCTTTTTTTTGCTTGTTGAACTTCAACATTTGACTCAGACTGATCAAGTAGATTAACACGAGTATTGTATTCAACATAAGGTTCTGACTGCAATAACCACTCAATAACTTCCATTTTACATCACAAACAAATAATTACTTCTGCCAATACTTTAATTCTTTCATTTTGTGAACTGATGAGCATAGACAAAAATAAGTGAATGCTTGAATAGTTTGCTGTAAAACAACTTTGATAAAGGATGATTTCTTAGGTTTAAACTATGAGTGAACCAATCATCTTAGAGAAATACAATCCCGAATGGCCTGATTTTTTTATAGAAGAACGAGTTAAGATCGAAAAAGTATTAGGTCATTTAATTGTCAAAATTGAACATATTGGAAGCACTGCTATACCTGAGATGGGTGGAAACCCAATTATTGATATCCTGATTGGCGTTCAAGAAAAAGAAGATGCTGAAAAATGTGTTCCTTTACTCGCAAGCATCGGTTATATTTTTGATCCTGATCGTCATGAAGATTATCCTGAGCGAAAATCCTTGGATAAGCAAGCCATTGGGTCCAAGATTCACCTCTATATTGTTGATATTAATAGCGAATACTGGGTTCGTCATATTTTATTTAGAGATCATTTACGAGAAAATCCCGATGTGGCAAGGAAATATAACAAATTAAAAGTAGATTTGGTGAAAAAGTATCTCTATGATAGAGAGGCGTATGCTAAGGGGAAAGCAAAATTCATCAAGAAAATTGAAGATAAGGCTAAGAAAGAACGACTAAAATATATGAAATAGTCTTAACCAAATAACTAAACTTCTTTTCATCTGATTTAGTATAAAGCATATTAAGGAAAGAAAAAGAAACAGTGATTAGTTTATCAAGTTTTACAACAAACTAACCAAAATTCCAATCGTACTCTTTAGCTAAGGTATATGTGAGTCGCAAATTCACTAATTCACCCATCGCAGCATTTGTCATGAGAACTGCTCCTTGACCAGTTAATGGAGAACCCAAAAACATACAATTAGCTCCTGGAGCATTACTACCTGGAAGGAGAAAGAATGTGTTTTTATCATTCTTCATTAAAAAGAATCCTAAAACTTGATCTGATATCCCCATAAATTCTGTTGGTCCAAATGATTTATATGATTCAAACATATTTTTAGTCATTTCTTGAGATAGTATTTTTTCAGATTTTCCTTGATATGCTTGCATGATTTCAACAGCAAATTTCGCCAAGTCAATTGGACTACAACTCAAGTTTCCATGTGCAAAAGCTGATGGATGTAATCCTTTGCCTTTCACTTCTCCTTCTGCTGTGTGGTGCAGAATTGCTCTTTTATTGAGATCCTCTGGTAAAGGACTATCTAATGAGCTATTATTCATAGATAATGGA
Organism: Candidatus Heimdallarchaeota archaeon; assembly: GCA_019058165.1. Classification (GTDB taxonomy): domain Archaea; phylum Asgardarchaeota; class Heimdallarchaeia; order JABLTI01; family JABLTI01; genus JABLTI01. The sequence goes on along the minus strand of JAHLVZ010000020.1, from coordinate 9,800 downwards.
TCAAAAATAACTTCCTTAATTAGTTGAGTTAATGGTTTCCCAGATACATCCTCTAGCAATTTCTGTATGATATCATATCCTAAGTTAGAATACTGGTGCTTGGAACCAGGTACAAACTCAACTACCACAGGATCATTCTTAGCTGGAGACTTCCCATTCAAAACATTTAGCAATGTAGGTGATGAACCTTCTTCAAAATCATACATGCTTTCTGGACGATTTATACCAGCTTTGTGAGTTAGTAGTCTCTTCAGAGTAACTTTTTCATTCTTAGTGAATTCGCTTTCTGGGATCTTCCAATCCTTCAAGTAGTCATTCACATTCGCATCTAAATCTATCAGTCCTTTTTCCACAAGATGTAATGCAGCTACTGTGACTATTGTTTTAGTTGTTGATGCTGCTTCAAAAAGTGTTTTCGAATTAACTTCAATTTTTGTGTTTAAATCTTGAACACCAATGAATTTTGACCATTCTATTTCAAAATTATTAATCAATACAATCCCTATTCCGGGTACATTAAATTGCTTCATCAAGTCACTTAATGTTTCTTTTTCATCCCAAACTGGAATTGGTTTGCCCTCGAACTTGACTGCTACGACATTCTCAAGTATCTTTTGTATTTGTCCATCCTTCTTATCTGACATTTTCTTAATCACCAATAAATGATTTCTTTCTAATTACTATAGTAATTGAGCACTTTTTAATAAAGAGCTGATAATTAGTGACCACTAGGAATATAGAGAATACCAAATCTTAAATGAATTCAATATTTTTTAAAGCGCTTACAACTGCCAAAGTGGCACTTTCCTTGGTAGAATGATTCCCCCATGTTCCATCTTCATTTTGATTTTTAATTATCCAAGGAAGTGACAAAAGTATGCCAAGTCGTGCGGCTGTTGTATCATATTTTGAGAAAACTTTCAGAAAGGTGTAAGGGCTAAGACTATACTTGATTAGTTCATCCATTCCGAGTGGATTATTGTATGCGTTATACAATGCGACTACAAAACGCCAAAGATGTGATTCTGCTAATCGCCAGAGTTTTTCATTGGTAACTTTGCTTAAAGCACTGGTAGTTATGACTTCACATCCTTGTGTGTGTGTTGGCATTCGTAATGAATACTCAACTTTATCTCCTTTTTTCTTGTAAGATAAGCGCATTAAATGTCTCCAAGTTGGTTGCATAATTAGTAATTTAAAATTGTCAAGCCCACCATTCTTGTACTCAAAAAGTGTTTGTTCCTCAAACTTATCAATTTCTTTCATTGTTAATGGTTCTGTTCTCTTTCTCCTTCTCGGACCATGTTGATACGCACACTCACACCATCCACCAAAGGTTAGAGTGTCAATGATTGTTTGGACTCGTTCATTGAATTCGTAACCAAACTCAAGCAAAGCTTCCAGAACTATTGCGTTTGGCCACATAATTCGTGGGCCGCAAGCATTGTCATATAACTCATCTACAACATTAATTATTTTCAATTCAGATCGATATCGCTTGCGAAATCTTTCTTTTGGACCTACTTTTTGTTCCTTTCTGCGTTCTATGATTGCTTGTTGTTCCGCAACAAGTTTGTCTGTTAAGAAAAACATCCCAGGATTATAAGGTGATTGCGGTCTTTCAAGCAACCATTTTATGGCTTTTTGTATTTGAGGATAATTATTAGTCATTCCTAGTTGTGCTAATTCCTTGAGATTTTTTGCAGTAGTAGTTACAAGATCATTCCATGAACCATTATCCATTTGCTTCGATAATCTTTCTTGGATTAGCTCTCTCAATAATTCCTCGTCGGTTTCTTCTGCATTATTTAGGAGTTGTCTAACTTTCCATGCTGAAAATGATTTCTTTTCTTTCCAATAGTCTGCAACTTCAAAATTCAATTTAAAATTAATTTGACTGCTTACTAGTTCATTTAGGAGATCTGTCGCATCTCCAAAGGTTTCAACTCGTCTTGTAACTAAATAATTAGATTCAATATCAATAATTCGTGGTCTCTTACTTTTTTTAACAGTCATTTTGTATCTCTTAATTGCTACTCCATTCTGTCTTTGAAGAAAACAAATATTGCTTTTACCATTGAGTTGGAGATGCTCTCGAGCGTTTCCAGGTAAGATTAACCAATTGTTTGTTAGAACAGACAATCTTTCTCCTATCTTGTTTGTTGTTAGTAGTAATTCATTTCTTGTATCTAGATACAGTACCTGTAAATTGTTAAACCCGAAGTAATTCAGCACAGTTTTTTTTAATTTGAATTTTCCCTCGGGAGAAATGGTAGTAAAACCTAAAATTTGTGGTAGAGAAGAAATAATCCGTTTACCCATTTTCAACACATTTTCATTAATCGTTAACCCGTTATTTTTACATGGAAACTTTAAAGCCCCAATAGTTAATTCCGCAAATTTCTATAAAATTACTGCTGATTTTCCATCGAGAAACCTCAATTTTAGACCCTTTTTTCAATCATAATTATCTTTAAAACATCTGAAAACTTTTTAACTAAACAATTTTATTGAGTTTATTAACTGCATGTAGTATACAGAGTTGAGGACTTCGATGTCTAGAGTTACTCCTATGATGAAACAATATCTCACTTTCAAGCGAAAACATTCGGATTGTCTTATTCTTTTCCGAGTGGGGGATTTCTTCGAGCTTTTTGGTGATGATGCAAAACTTGGTGCAAAAATCTTAGGTATAACTCTTACTGCTAGGTCTGGTGAACCTCTTGCTGGAGTTCCTGCGAAAGCAGTGGATGCTTACATGACTACATTAGTTAAGCATGGGTACAAAGTTGCTGTGGTAGATCAAATAGAGGATGCTAGTGAAGCAGTAGGTCTTGTTAAGCGTGGTGTAGTCCGTATTCTTACTCCCGGAACTTTAACCGAAAGCGCTATGCTGAATTCTAATGAAAACAACTACATCGTCTCTATCTTTGAAAAAGGCAAGAAATATGGCCTAGCTTTAGCTGATGTTTCAACAGGTGAATTCAAAGTCACTCATTTTATTGAATCAGTTGCTCTAGAAGAATTACTGATTGAGCTTAATAGAATTGATCCAAATGAATGCATTGTTTCTGAGAAACACAATTTAAGTGAAACCATTTTTGAAGCGCTTGAAAATGTGATGATTTCCAAGTTAGAGGATTATCGCTTCTCATATGATTCCTCATATCAACTTCTAACTGAGCACTTCAAAACCAAAACGTTGGAAGGATTTGGTTGTGAAGACAAGCCTCTAGCAGTTTCTGCTGCTGGCGCTTTACTCGATTATCTTATGGAAACTCAGAAATCGAAACTTGATAATGTTCGAAACATGTCTCTTTACTCTACGAAAGGTTACATGGTGATTGATCCTACCTCCTTTAAAAGCTTGGAGTTAACAAAAAACGCTCGAGATAATTCTTCAAAAGGAACCTTGATAGAGATTCTTGATAAGAGCTGTACTTCTATGGGTGGTCGGTTCATAAGAAGAGAACTTCACAGACCACTAGTTGATGTTCCAAAAATAAATGAACGACTTGATGCTGTGGATGAATTCGTAGGGAATTCTTTCGCAAGAGAAGACATGCGCTCAGCGCTTAAACCAATACAAGACCTTGAGAGATTAGCAAGCCAAATATCTCTTAGAAGAGCAAATGCTCGAGATATTATTTCTATTAAGAATTCATTGAAAGCTATCCCCACTATTACTAAAATCCTAAAGACACTGCAATCTAGTGCTGCGAAAAGGATTAGTAAAGAATTCCATAATTTGAAACCACTGATCACTAAAATTGAGAAAGCAATAAAAGAGTCGCCTTCTGCTACCATAAAAGATGGGGGAATCATCAAGAACGGCTATAATCAAGAGCTCGATGATTTGAGAGAAATCTCGGAAGGTGGAAGAAAGTGGATTATTCAGTATGAATTAGAAGAGAAAACAAAGTCAGGAATTAAAGCCCTCAGAGTTGAGTACAATAGAGTCTTAGGGTATTATATCCAAGTGGGTAAAAACTACTTGAATTTGGTCCCAGAATATTATGTTGCCAAATCTGAGGTTACAAGTGGAAAGCGATACATAACTTCCGAGTTAAAGGAATATGAAGCTAAAATCTTGAATGCCAAGGATCAAATTAATGATCTTGAGTATAAGCTCTTTTGTGAAATTAGAGATGCGGTTCACAAGGAAATTGCTAAAATCCTTATTAATGCAGAGAAAATCGCTGAGTTAGATTGTCTTACTACTTTTGCTGATGTGTCCAGAAATAGTGCTTATGTTCGCCCCACGGTTAACAGTTCAGTTAAAATTACCATTAAAAATGGTCGTCATCCCGTAGTTGAGAAAATGTTGTTAGAGGAAGCCTTCATTCCGAACGACACTACAATGGATAACAAGTCCGACCAAATTCTGATTATAACCGGTCCAAACATGTCTGGCAAGTCAACTTATATTCGACAAGTAGCTCTTATCGCGCTCTTAGCTCAAATCGGTTGTTTTGTTCCTGCAGAAAAAGCTACTATAGGAGTTGTTGATCGAATCTTTACAAGAATAGGGGCTTCTGATGATATTTCAAAAGGGCTTTCAACATTTCTTGTTGAAATGAATGAAACTGCTAATATTCTTAATAATGCCACTAAACGAAGCTTGATTATCTTAGATGAAATCGGTCGGGGTACATCAACTTTTGACGGTGTAAGTATTGCTTGGGCAGTTGCCGAATATATTCATAACTCTAAGAAATTAGGCACAAAAACTCTTTTTGCAACTCATTATCACCAATTAATTGATTTAGATAAATATCTTGACCGCGTAAAGAATTATAGTGTTCAGGTTAAGAAAAAGGAAGATAAGATTCTATTTCTCCACAAAATTGTTCCAGGCGGGACAGACAAAAGCTATGGTATACAGGTAGCTAAATTATCTGGTATGCCTGATGCTGTTATTAGCAGAGCAAAAGAAATCTTGCAGTTCCTAGAAATTCGATCCTCTAGTGAAGCAGATGCTTCTGAAGATGTAAAAGGTCCAAAAGCAGATTCCATACAAACAGATCTTCTCGGCCAAATTGCTGATGGGAGAAAAACAAGTAAGGATAATTTGAAGATAATGCAAAGCATCTTTCAACAATCTACTCGAGATGAGAAAGATCGAATCAATGAGGAAATAATTGAAGAATTAAAAGAAGTAAACATTGAAAACCTCACTCCGCTTGAAGCATTAAACAAACTCAATAAAATAATCGATCGAATTAAAAATAGCTACAAGCAAATGAAGTAGGAGTCTCTTTTATCAAATATCTAGTCACTTATAATTTCTGATTTCTTATCTGGTATTGCATCCGATTCTAAATTCTGCTTTTCTTCTAAGGTTAACTGATTTTCACTTTTAGCTTTAATTGTTCTAACATCATCATACCTTCCCCGCCTAGCACTATAGAGAGAAAGCAATATAGCTCCAATGGATACTATAACCAAAGAAATAATTTTTCCAGCCATCAAACCAAATTTCCCTTCAGTGAAATAAAAATTCCATTCTTCAAAAATGAGAATACCCCCGAAAACAGGAACAATCATTGCTAATACCGCAAAAATAGGTGCAACAATTACTGCTTTTCCTCTCTGGTATGCTACCTGTAAATATATCGTAGCTGTCAAATTCAGAAGAATCATTAATACAAAAATGACCCACCATCCCCAATGAGTTGCTGCTTCCCTAGTTAAATCCCCATTTCGAAAATCAGCTCCCCCCATATATGCTCTCAAAAAGATAGCTCCTAAAGCATCAGTTATTCCAGCTGCAACACTGAAGAGAATATCTGCATTCTTAAATTTGCGAACAATGCACAAAACAATGAAGAATATTGTTAATAGAAAAGTCACACTAAGGAAAATTATTGAAGGCATCGACGACATATGATCAAGAACAAAATCTAAATTATATTCAACGTTATCTAAAGGCGATGTTGCTCCTAAAGCAGCAATCCCAATTATGATAATTGATATACAAATCAATTCCACTTTAGATATTGGTTCTTTCAGATAAAAATATGAGAAAATTATTAATGCTACCATTCCGATGCTCATGAGTGGCGTAATAATCGAAACAGAGGCAAGATCTAAGGCAAAAGCAAGAAAACCCCATTGTATTTGTATAAGAAGAAATCCAATTAGCCATGGTTTATTGGTAACAAAATTTTTTATATTTTGTTTAAAGGTTTGCTCATCGATTTTAGGTAAGGATGCTGCTCCTTTTTTCTGGAGCCCCATTCCAATGTTTAGCATGGAGTATGATACGATTCCAAGGAAAATTGCTAGTACAACCCAAGCCATTAATTTAACTCCAGATTTTAAGCTGACTAATTTTTGCTTTTGGCAAAGATAACTTTGACGATTCAATAATATGATACGTCTATTTATTTGTTTTTCACATAATAATTAATGACAGTAATTTGGTTTAATTAAATTTGAAAGGTAAGGTATTAAAACAATCGCTGATTAAAATCTTAAATAAGTATAATCTATTACCTGAATGAATTATTAACTTCAAAAATTCTTGTATCAACAAGTGAGTGTCCATGCCAAAATCCAAACAAACTATTGTTCAGCTTGATAAAAAAACCATAAACAAGATTGCAGCTGGAGAAGTAGTTGAACGTCCAGCATCCGTTGTAAAAGAATTAGTTGAAAATTCTTTGGATGCAAAAGCAACTGAGATATCTGTTTTAATTAAAGGCCATGGGCTTGATGAAATCAAAGTGGTTGATAATGGGTTGGGTATGAGCAAAGAGGATGCAGCAATTGCTTGGAAATCTCATACAACTAGTAAACTGAAAACAGTCGAGGATTTAGACGCGATAAGTTCTTTGGGTTTCAGAGGAGAAGCGCTTGCTAGTATAGCTTCTGTTTCCACATTGGAAATAATTACAAAAAAAGAAGGACAGGATACAGGGATTTTTCTTAGAATTAAAGGCGGTGATTTAGAATTATTTGAGGAGCGAGAGTGTAGTTTTGGTACAAGCATATCAGTGAAGAATTTGTTCTTCAATGTTCCTGCTCGAAAGAAGTTTCTAAAAACAAAAACAACAGAGCTTGGTCATATTATCGAAATTGTGACAAGACAAGCTATGATCAGACCAAATATTCGTTTTAAGCTTATACACGAAAAATCTGTTCTTCTTAATAGCCCAAAAAGCAAGAATTCCCTAGAACCCTTCATATCTGTCTTCGGAGTTGAGATGGCAAAACAAATGATTCCAATAAATTTTGAAAAAGATAATATAATAATTACTGGTTTCACTTCTAGTCCGGCTTTATCCCGCTCAACTAGAGATTACGAAATGTTGTATGTTAACAAACGATACGTTAAAAGTAAGCTATTATCTGAAGCCATTGAAGAAGCATACAAAACTTTGCTGATGAAAAACAGGTATCCAGTCACCCTTCTTAATATTGAAATCGCTAGTTTTGAAATCGATGTTAATATTCATCCAACTAAAAGAGAGGTTCGTTTCAATAAAGCAAAGGAAATATTTGAAGTTGTTAGAGAAGCAATAGCTGATTCACTGTCATCCACGGAATTATGGCGCGAAGATAAGACCATGTTAAAGAAATCCTCTGAAAAAATTTCAAAGCAAAGTGGGTTGCAATTTGAATCTCTTACAGGACATTTGGAAGTAACGGATTCTATAACTGAAGCAGAAACTAAAACCGAAGAAGAATCTGGCAAAAAAAGCTCTGATTCTCTTGTTTCACAATTAGAGTTTAAAACAGATGAGTCGGTAACAAGTGATCCTTCAACATCTGAAGTATTGCTGGCAGCGAAAACTGCTGTAGTTGCTTTCTCTGATACTTTTTGGTTAAAGCCATTAGGACAAGCACTCAATCTCTATGCCCTATGCGAATCAAGTGAGGGTATAGCTGTAGTGGATATACATGCTGCCCATGAAAGAATTAGATATGAACAATTACTTACAATGTACAAGAAATCTAGAATACAAATTCAAGAATTACTTCATCCTATAACGTTTCAGCTGACTAAAGACCAAATCGCTTTCATGAGTGATTATTTACCACAGCTGAAAAAAATGGGCATAGAATTTGAGCTATTTGGTGGTGACACCTATATTATCCGTCGTCTTCCAGTAATTATGGATCTTCTCAAAACAGATGCTGACCTACAAAGTTTTATTGATGAGATGAAAAAAGAAGTTGTTTCATTGAAAAACGTGAGCGATAGAATTGATTTAATCATTAAAACTATGGCTTGCCATTCTGTTATTAGAAGTGGTGATGCAGTATCTGTTAATAGAATAGTGGCAATTTTGAGGGATTTAAGTGCTTGTCAGAACCCATTTACCTGTCCTCATGGTCGTCCTACTATAATAAAAATCTCTGAGAAGAGCTTAGAGAAAGAATTTGGTCGTATAGTTTAATAAATTGTCTTTCTGTTCAGCGACAAAATTTCAGAAAATTCGTTTAATCTTTCAGATTTTTCTGAACAGTTCATGAACAGTCTGTTTGCTTGACCAAACAGTGCATTTAATAAGATAACCACTAAATTGTTTAGGAAACAGTTTAAAGAATAAACAATCCCTTAAAGTTTCCAAAAAGTATATATGCCATTGTTTTATCGTAGTTTACTAATCTAAGTTCCTTGCGAAGGCTAGGAATGCTAGATTTGGCCTAAGAATATATAGGAAGATGATTCGAATTATGAAGAAAAGTAAACTTTTAGCTACAGTTTTGCTATTTGCTATGTTTTCTAGCTTGCTCACTGTAGGAAATTATAGTACTCCAGCTTCTGGTTCAGCTATAGTCCCAGCATCATCTGATGTATCTCCCGATGCCATTGTACCTGGCCCAATGGGCAACAAAGGTGTTTGGTTACAAGATGTATCCGGAGAAACAATCGCAGCTGATGGTGATTTATCTGACTGGGGATCAACAATACATGATATTTTCAACGGTGTAGATGTCTATATCGGTTATGATTCAACAGATGTATACGTTGGTTTAGCCTGGGTAGATTCATCAAGAGATGGAATACTCAGTGAATGGAACAAGACAGGTAGTGCTACATTAGACAATGCTACTCATGGTACCTACGATCAACTCGATGGTGCTGATGATATGTTAGCAGTTGGATTCACAAATTCATCTGGTTATTCTGACATTTGGATTTGGGCAGAATCATTAAGAAGCGATGACGTTTTTGCATACGAAGTTAATGGTTCCTGGATACCAGATGCTGGTGTTCTACCATACGATGAGAATTTCGACACTACTACTATTGCAGGTTGGGATCAACCAGATAGATACAACAACACGAATGTAATTACTGATCATGATGGATTAGCGAATGGAACAGCTTTCATTGGTTGGTTCGAAAGTGCCACTCCCGATCAAAGTCAAGCAGATGTTGCTATGGGTTATACCTGGAACGACACTGGTGACGACAGGTATGTTGTCGAATTTATAAGACCATTAGATACAGGCTCACAAGTTGATGATATCTTACTAGATCTCGGAAATGCTACTGAACTTGGATTAATGAAATTCTGGGTAGGTTCTGAAAACAAACAAGACTGTATTGACTTCAGCGTTAGTACAAGAAAATACAATATGGAACCTCCTTCTGAGACAAACATTGCAGCAGAATTTGAATGGGATATTATTTCTGACCCAATTTACGAAGCCTTACTATTACAAGGTGCCGTTTACGATGATTATGTAGTTGAAGAAAACAATTTTGAAGTCTACCTTTCCGGTTGGGCCGACACCTATGGCGCAGGCTGGAACACAATTGCAAATGATATCAACGGTTTCAC
>JAHLVZ010000140.1 GCA_019058165.1 Candidatus Heimdallarchaeota archaeon | reverse complement strand
TGAAGTTGAGGTGAATTTGGAGATACTCGGATACACTCCTGGTGTAACAGAAGATGGTGATGAATTATTAATTCGATACAACATAACCAATGTTGGTGATGAAGACACAAACATCATTATGTTACAAAGATTCCCAATAGATGAACAATCTAATGAAATGCTGTTAAGACCAACTACTCCAGCAGATCAAGTTAACATCACTATTGATGGTGTCCCTGTTACTAACTATTCTGTAACATTTGTCACTAATGTAGTAATTGGAATGCCTTTTGCAGTATTAGCTGAGGATGTTGACTGGCGTCAAGGTGATGTTTATGGTGTCCCTCTTGCTGTAAATGAGACGTTAATTGTTGAATTTACTGTTGAGGTTAATACACATGGAGAAGTTTATCTCCCACCTGCAGAAATACGATTCAGAAGTGAATACGATTTACCAGAAACAAATGCAATCAATGAAGAAAGTAACACAGCACCTATAACTGACGAAGCAACTGCACCAGAAGGTTTTGCAACTGCTTGTGGTGTTCCAAACATATTGGAAACAACTATTTCACCAGAGAATACACCGATTGAAACTGGTGAAAGCTCAACAAATTCCTGGGGTTCATATTCCGATAGTTTATCTCTGCTTTTCCAAAGCAGTTTTAATATGAACTTCATCTACATTGGAGTTGGTGTAATTGCAGTTACTGGTGTAGCTGTTTTAATTTACTTCACAGCTAATGGTAAGAAAAGATAACCCTCGAGTCTTTCATCTTGAAAAAGGAGTCTTTATTGACTCTTTTTTCATATATATTTTTTTTACTTTCGAGTAAATTCCTTTTTGTTCATTTCTTGTTCCCTACCGAAATGATTTTGAGCTAATTAATTATATTCCTATTGAGGATTTACTAAGATGTCAAAGAAAGCGGTTAGTTCTGATTATTTGCGAGCCAGAGATTTAAGTGAAAAGGAAATAAGAGTATATTCAACTGTTCTTGGTCTAGGCACCGCAACAATTGGAGAGATCAATTTAGCCATTAAAATGGAACTACCTGAGATTTATGTTCAAATCAAGCAATTAGAAGAAATTGGGTATATTAAACAAATTCCAGGAAAGGTTCCAAGATATATTGCCATGGAACCATTCTTGAAAAACTATGCTCAAGTTACTTCTCAAGTAAAATTAGGTTTAATTAAGATTCGAGATAGTTTTCAAACTCAAGCAAGCGAATATGATACCAAGGTTAAAACAATAGTACCTGGTCTTGCAGATTTTTGTGAAAGAGAAAAAGCTGTCCGAGTTAATGATTCTTGGAAAAAAATGGATCGCTTAGAGGAAATTATCAACCAAATGATTGATAACAGCTATCTTCAACTTAGTCATTTAGCTAATACAATTTCTACTTGGCCAACTCAGAGTATCGAAAAAACTATACCAGCATTTGCGGACGATTTAAGCAAAAGCAAAGACACCTTTGTGTCTGCGATTTCGAAGTACGCCGATTCTCTCGTTATTGACTCAAGAGATATTCGAGATAAACTCGAAAAAGCAACCATTCACCACAAAATACTTGTTGCCGAACGTTTGGAGAAATTAAAAGGAGATATTGATAATTCAATTACAGAGTTACGAGACAATATTGTGAAAAAGAATTTCGCTACTTCATCTAGTTATAGTGCTAATTTAGATGAAAAGGACATTTCTGCTCGAGAGAGTGCAGCTGAATTAATCAGCGGTCTTATTAGGAATGTTGTTGTTCTTGCTCGAGAGAAACCTGGGGATATTAGTAGTGATACTGCTCAAATGATTAATAATTCCTTAGGACCACTCTTTAGAACCTTTGATTTCTTGCAGAATGAAGTAAAAACAACCTTGGTGACATTACTTGAGGATAATTCTGATGAAGTCTCTAAATTTGTCAGACATGTAAATAGTTTGGTTGATGGTTCAGTACCAGAGGTTTTAGATATCGTCACAAACCATCTTGAGGAGAGTCGTGATGAATCTGCTAGATTCATTGATCAAAAAATAACTGATCCCTTTAAAGAACTTGAAAAAATGAAGGGAGATATTACTCAAGATATTGTCCTTTTCAGTGAAAATATCATTAAAGAAGCGCTTAAACAAGATGATGTTGCTAAAGCTTCAATTTCTGAACGAATGACAAGAAGTGAAGAACGTGTTGAACTAGCAAAATTCGAGGTAAAAGATGCATTAAACCTTTCTAGAGTGGAAATAGAGGACATTATTCAAACTCTAATTAAGAATGTAATCAATGAGAATTCAGCTAAAATTGAGCAATCAGCTCAATTACTAACTGATGCTGGTACACAGCTCGAGAATACATTAGGGAATACAATCTATCTTTTAGATAATTCCCAAAAAACATTTGATGATATGCTTGAAATGTCAGAAAAAATCATGCCTGTTGATGAATTAGAAATAGAATTCATATACGGTAATGAAAGCATTGAAAGATCTATGAGAGACATGCTACTTCGTACGAAAGAAGAACTAATCTTGATTTCGCCATCAATTAATACTGAATACTTGTATGAGATAGAGAAACAACCACAAGTAGCAAATTATCAGATTGTATCAAATTTCAGAGAAGAAGATATAGGACTTCTCACTTCCTTAGTGAAGCGAGGAAATGTCAGTACCATGAATTACAAAGGAATGGATTATTGGATAGCAATTAGAGATAATGAAGAAATAATATATGCCCCAAAAATTCATCCAGAGAAAAATATTGCCTTTTACACGACAAATCCAAATTTCTTCAAGTTATTCTTTGATCTAACCAATCAGAACGTTTTTGCAAAAATGAAAGCTCAAGAATTCCAATCTTAAGGCTTTTATTTTTTGATTTTTCTATATATTACAATCTATTCTTCAACATAAATCATAACTTCATATTCTTCAGGATCAGTATAACCTAACTTAAATGATAAAACTGCCGATGGTTTATTAGCTGCATCCCATCTAGGATCCAAACCATTTTCTAAACTATATTCTATCATAAAAGCAGCTAGCACAGTTGCTAATCCTTTTCTACGATGGTCAGGATGAGTTTCGATATCTATCTCAAAAGCATTCTTATAGGTAATTCCAGCGTTAGATATTTCAGCTGCTATTTTGCCATCATATAAAGCACAAAAACCAAAACCATCTTTTCTGAAATTATCTACAGAACCACAAAAGCGATTTATTTTTTGTATTGTATTTTCCTCGAACTTATCGATTATTTCGTTATTTATTTTTACAATTTCATATCCATCGGGAACATTATTTTTTAATTTTCTAATATGCTCAAGATCCAAATTAGCTGAAGAAACTTTTGTTCTTGTTTGGAATCTTAATTTATCACCATAGTTCTCTTTAATTAATTCTTCCCATTTTTTATTTGGATAAATGAAAGCAGCACTTTTTGATATTTTTGAAAATAACTCTTTAGCAGTTATTCCTTCCCCTGAACCACCAAAAACAACAAGCTTCGTTTCTTCATAAACCAACATTAGATTTTTTGGTTTATCTAAATCATCAGCATATACCTTGCCTAAATCAGAAAGGAGTACACCTAAAGCTAATGATTCTAAATATTCAATTCCTTGGAATAATGGAAGAAGTTCAGCCCTTTTTTCCTGTGGAAATTCGTAAATCATTTTGAAACATCATTACTTGTTGATTATTAATTTACTCCGGATAATGTATATAAATGAACTCTTTAACAGCTATGTGTGAAAGTTATTCAAAATTAATTTACATTGCAAAAATACAGGAACTTTATCTGATTACAAATTTTTTGATCTTAGTCAATTTTCTTGATAAAATTATATAAAAGGGTATTAGTTAACTATCATCTATATAACAACAGAGCTTATATATTAGTTATAGTTCACTGATTATTGAAAATAGAGTATTTATTATGTATTTGTTAGTTGGAGGAAATAAAAGATGCCCAGAAAGAACGAGAAATCCAGTGAATCAGCTAGTATGATGGCTGAGCTCTACGAATTAAGTATTCCAGGTCAATTAATTGGTAAAGAAGTTATTGATGCATCTGCAAGGAAAATTGGCGTAGTTAGAAATGTGAAGTTAACATTTCCACCTGCAAAGATTAATGTTATAATTAAGGGATTAGATGTTGAATTTCAAATACCAATGGATTCCATTTCAACTGTCGGCGGTGTAGTACAGTTGAAAGAAGCAATTAAACAAGCTGAGGAATTAGAAATTCGTGATGTTGCTAGATTAAGAGAAGAAATTGCTAAAGAAATATCTGCTTATTTGAGTTGAACTAATTTTTAATTCAGAAAAATTCCTCCTTTTTCCCTTCCTTTTTTTTCTTATTTTCTGTTTTTCCTACAAAAAAACATCTAAAAAGGGATTTTAACTATTTATATCTAGATACGAAAATATTTACCTTTAGAACTGAGGGAATCTATTCCACTCCAGTTTCATAAGGAGGTAAGCAATTTGTCTGAAAACAACGAGAGAATGCTTAGAGAGGAATTACGAGCAGCAGTTAATGAGAAGGATTACACAGTAGCAGTCGAGAAAGCTGAGCAAATGGCTAATCATTATGAGGATATTGGTGATGCTAAAAAAGCTCGGGAATCTTGGATTGAAGCAGCCAGATTATTTCTTGAATGGTCAAAATTCCAAAGAGAGAATAGAACTCATAAGAATTCCGCAAAATCATTGGTATTTGCTGCGGATATATTCAGTAAATTAGGTATTGATACTGAAGCTGCTCAAGCAATTGATCTTGCAGCCCAAGATTTAGCTTTAGCAGGTGACGAATACATTGTTTGGAAACAACCAGTTGGTGCTGGAGTGTGTTATGCTACATCAGCGATATTATTTGTGCTAGTTTCTCAAGAAGAGAAAGCTCATCAAGTAATCGATCAAGTAAGAACAAGACTCGATGCACTACGTCACGACTCCACTGCAAATTCATTAATGGAATTGCCTATACAACTTATGCATGCAAAAAACAACCTTGACATACGTTTATTGAATAATGTTAAAACTATGGTTTATTCAAGTTTAATTCCTGCTTTAACTAATAGTGGTTTAGCTGAATTCGCAGCCTATATTGAAAGAACAATTCTAGGTGTTGAAAATTTCATCAATGCTACCCAGAAATATCCTGTGATTGAATATGATATAAAAATGAAGGGTGAAGTGAAAGTTGATGAAGCATTTGACATTGAAGTAATGATAAAAAATGCTGGAGAAGATACTGCTTTTAATATTGAGCTTGAGATGGTTCCAATAAAAGAAGTATCTATTGTTAGAGAATTTAGTAAATTAAAAGCAAATGAGCTAGCACCAGGCGCTTCTGCAGCATTAACATGGCGATGTATTGTTAAAGCAAAAGATCTTATCGAAGAAAGCAAACAAATAAACATTTCTGCAAGATTAAGCTTTTCTGATTCAAAGAATCTACGTCAAACATTAACTGTAAGTCCAATTGCCTTTTCAACTCTTAGTACAAAAGAACAAGACCAGATATCTATGGAGCTAGACATTATCAAAGATAATATTCAAAAGACAAAGGAAAAAGTTCTACCTGCAGCAGGAAAAGCTGGTGAAAAAGTTGTTGCGAAAATTTTTGATATCATTGAACAACTTGTAGATCAGACTGATGGATTTATTGAAGCTGGCGCAATTCAAAACGCAAAATCCTGGAATAAACTCCTACAACTACAATTGGAATTAATTGGTGATATTCCAAACCAAATTGATTTTGACAAAGATGAAGATAAAGACAAAAAAGAAAAGAAAGATTCTTAGCTTTTTGAAAAAAGGTAATTATTTTTTACCTTTTCTTTTCTATTTTTTTTTATTCTGATGCTAGTTTTGTACTCCAAGGGTATCGTTCTAAAATGGTTGAGATCACAGATTGAACTTTCTTTTCTTCATAGGAATTATTGTAATATAGAAAGACACCAATACCCCCTCTTATTCTTTTCAGCTGCTGATAAACTGTTTTTGTAGTTCTCACACAATCAAATATTATCAGTTTGTCTGCTTCTGGCAAATCAATATCACGTTCTCCTACTGGAGACATTATTATGGCTGCTTTTCCATCATATTTCCGAAAACTTTGTAAAACAGCATTTTTATCAAATATCTGTCCTGTGAGTAAGAATGGTTTTATGTTTGCTTTAGCTAAATGAGAAACAATAGTTTTTGCTGTTCGTATATACGAGCATAGAATAACAGTTTTGTTTGTATTTTTTGCAATTTCAACTGCTTTGATTACTTTTTGAGAGATTGTTGGTAACATACTCTCATCCACATCAGGAAGTTTCCAAAGAAATTTTTTCAGTTGTGCTGGCATCATAGAGAACAAGTATTTTCTTGTTAAAGTTAGTGATTGGGCTCTACCACGCAATGATTCCGAAACAGGAGCTTGGAGTAATGCTTGAGGACCGGTTTTCTTCACTTGTTCTAAATATTCAGGGGCTTCTTCTCTTAGTTCTGCTTCGATAGCTGAATATGCTTCTCTGAGTTGCTGACCAATAATTTCAGAAATCTGAGAAATAACTGGATCCTCTACTGGAACAGTTTCTATTTTTGTTTCCTTTGTAAACTCCATTACATCAGTTCCAGCAAGATAATCCATGAAAATTAGCTCAACATCTGGAATGAATTCAACTAATGTGTCTAATTCTTTTCTTATTTCTAATTGATCTTGATCTAATACATAATGAGAATCTCTGAGTGTGCCAGACATTCCAATGTATAATGAGGAACCAAGCTGAGTTATTAAATCAGTCCAAGGATAAACGAGAACTCTCCTAGAACCCATACGTCTGATCAACTTATCAACTTCATTTATTATTATGATATCAAAAGTATCTACAAAATCACTAGGAGCTCTTTTTATTACATTTGACAATTTCTGTGGAGTACAAAGAATCACTCTTGATTCCTTCAGGATTTTTTGTGCATAAGCATTACTAATACCTGGCCCTATCCAGTTAAATCCGTCAACACCACCATATTCATTTTGCAAAAAATCTTTGGTTTCATGAAGAGATGAAGATGATAGTACTACTAGGAGTATGCGTTTTTCCGGAAAAAGTGAAGTTAATATTTCATATGTAATAACACGTTTCCCCATACCACAATCAAGTTCAAGTAAAACACTTTTCTTTTTCGAAGTGTGTAATTTTATAAGATCAAGTATGAGTTTTTGGTATCCTCGTGGAACTATTTTTCTATCGATTTTTTGCATTCATTTCTCCTCATCTATATAGGGTCGTTTTCTTTAAGAAAGTATAAGGGGCAAAAAGGAGCCCCCATACATGGTAGCAAAGTGCGTGCCGGGTGCACATGATGGAAGAACGCTTTTAGTTTTTTCTCTTGCCGAGGAGATGACATTGCCGAGGTATCAACCCAAAAGTAAATGCGTTCTTCATCTATGGTTTAATATGACTATTTCATTATTAAAAGAAAAGGAAAAGAGTTAACCGAAAGTATTCTAATGGTTTCTCTGAATAAAAAAGAAAAATCGAAAGAAAGTTGTGCTGCAGAAATTATTGATCACTAATTATTACGTTCTCAATATCAAAATGTCTTTTCGCAAGCAATCGAGCACGCTCTATATTGCGGCCCTCTTTACCAATTGCTAAACCTCTTTGAC
>JAHLVZ010000139.1 GCA_019058165.1 Candidatus Heimdallarchaeota archaeon | reverse complement strand
TGCTAATAGCGTAAGGTTAGGCGATTCCGTTAAAACAGCTTCATTTATTACCCCATTTTCTTCGCAAAGTGTTATACAAGCAACAACCTTTGTATAATTAATAACTCGTTCTCGTCTTTTGAAGAGAATTCTATTCAACCATTCTTCAATAGCATACAAACCTTCACCTGTTTTCGAAGAGAACTTGAAGAGATCAACATCACACTTGGTTTTATCAAGATCCATTAAACCAAGACTTGTCATTAATTCTCCTACAGAAGCAGAGTTTGGCAAGTCCGCTTTAGAAGCTAGAATAAGTAACCTGATGGGAAAATTCTTCTCTACTAGATCTTTGATAAGCTTTCGATTTTGTTGAAAACTATCCTTATTAGTTGAATCAACAAGAAAAAGTAAAGCATTCGCACCGAGAATGGAACGTTTCCAAAGAGTCTTTTTCTGGGGGATATGGTCATCTAAATCCCAGGTTAATAAGGAAAAATTATCAAAAATTTGTAGCTCAAATTCCGTTGTATTACTCACAGAGGCCTCAATGAATTCATCAGATTGAATGATTCGTTTCACAAATTCAGTTTTTCCAGAATTAACTAAGCCTACCATAGCAATTGATACTTTTACATCAAATTTCGTCATGAGATTTTTTATAGCAGACATTTAATCAATTCCGAACACTAAGATTCTACCTATAGATATTGCTCATCCTAGTATAAATTTTAATGCAATTAGCAAAATCGCATTGTAAAGATAAATCAAACAAAAAGTCTAAAGAAATTTGAAGTTAAGGGAGAGTATCCCTTAATCACTAATTTATTATGATTTGCTAATTATTGTGTTTCCTCGCTCATGAATTTCTTTAAGCGAGCTAATTCCCTCAACATTTCCATTCGCAAACCACTAATAGTTTGACCATCGCTATCAGTTGCAGGTGTAGCTGATGTAGTAGGAGCTGAAGTTGGTACGGGAGGTGGAGCCATATCTGAAGTTGTTGGTGGAGCAACAGGTGATTGTGATGGAAGTTTTGGTGGTAAAGGTGGTGTAGAGATGGTTGGTGGTGCAACGCTAGATAGAACAACTGTTGTTGGTCTTGCAGTTGTAGATACGGGGGGTATTCTTGGTGGAATAGGAATTGGAGATGATGGTTTTGTTGGAGGAGATCCTGATGGTATTGATGGAATTGTAGGAACTGAAGGGGGAGCACCAGATGTTGGTGGTCCTGTGGGAGGTAATCTTGGAGCTGAACCGGGAACAGGGGGAGCTGTGGGAGGAATTCCTGGGGTACCTGAGATTGGGGGAGGAGGAGGTGTTGCTGGAGGTGGCATTACTTGATCTCTTAACCGATCTCTGCTTGACTCAAGGCTTTCAGCAAGTGATTGGTATTCTTGTGCACCTGATCTTCTCTTTAAATCAGCATCAATTTTAGTTATTCTAGCTTTATATCTACTAGAAAGACTGTCACTTACAGTTGAGCTTATGCGTTTACTTCTTCTTGCATCTTTTACTGCAGAAAGAGCAGTACTTGCAGCAACGCGCTCTATGGACAAAATAGTCATAACCTCTCGAGGATCAGCACTTGCAGCAGCACCTTCGGACATTGGTTCTGAGGATGCTAATGCAGCTAATGCAGAGACATCTACTCCTTTCTTTCTTCTTGCTGTAGCTATCCAAATAATAGCGATTATAAGTACAATGACAAACCAGAATATTGACGCATATATAACTGCGGACCATCCTGGACTGTTTATGGGTAATTCAAATATGAAATCATACCAAGCCAATTATTTTGCCCCTCATTTATTCTTTTTTTATCTTTATGAGTGTTAAATTCTCCGAATTTTTTAAATGTAAATATTATTTCCTTGCTTTCTGAAAGCTTTATCTTCAACAAAGAAATTCTTTTGCTTTCTTATAAGACCTTTGTTATGTGTATAACTGAGGTCAATTTCCTATCGAAAATATTTACTTCCTAGTTATTATTTATTGCGCTTTTGACATTTAAAATCATTCGTATTAAATTTATAAGACGAAAATACTTTTTTAATATTAGCATTTTGGCAAATTAGCACAACATTTAACTTATAAGACAAAAAACACCAAACAGACTATTTTGGCTCACTTTTTTGTGGAAAACGTTTAGAATTCTTGTCCATTTTCGCTAAAACACTTTCAAATATATCAATATCTAAACTTAAACCTAAACTAACGGTATAAATTACAATATCAGCTATTTCATCTTTTATTTGTGTCATTAATTCTTGATTAGAAATTACTGCCATTCTTTCAGGATTTGACCACTGTAATAGTTCCATTAGTTCCGCAGCTTCTATTGCAATGGACATAGCAACGTTTTTTGGAGTGTGAAATTTCTCCCAATCACGTTCTTTTAGAAATAGAATCATCTTTTCCTTCAATATATCAAATTGCTCTTTTTTCTCGACCATGTATTTCACAACTGATTGTTTTATAAAGATAGTAACTACCGTATTTACATATCAATGAATATTAATAACTACATATTGTGAAAAGATAAAAATTATCCCGAAACAATTAAACTGTAACTAGGGAGAATATGTTCATAATGGTTTCAGAAAAAAGCAAGTTTTTAGCAGAAAAATTCGGTTATTTACCTGAAACTATTGAGAGATTTTTACAGCTTTTTGGATTAGAGGAAACTAAAAATCTACTGCAAGCATATGAGATAAAACCCAAGACAGCTATAAGAATCAATGAATTAAAAATAAATCCACTCGAACTCATTGAACGGATGGAAAAAAAGGGGTTTGTTTTAACAAAAAGCAATTGGTACGAAAATGGATTTTTTATTGAAAAAACACCTTTTCCATTGGGTGCAACAACAGAATATCTAGCAGGATATTACTTCATCCAATCTGCAGCTTCGTGGATTCCTTCTTTAATTTTAAACCCTGAACCAGGTGAATTAGTTATCGATCTAACCTCAGCACCGGGAGGGAAAGCGAGTCATCTCGCTCAACTCATGAAAAATGAAGGTACGCTCTTTTGTATTGATATTTCTAGAGAACGGATAAAATCACTTAGATCAAATTTGGCTCGATGTGGAGTTACCAATAATATATGTATAAGAATGAATGCAACAGAATTCCCAAAATACAATCTTAAAGCAGATAAAGTGTTGTTGGATGCTCCTTGCACCGGGGAAGGATTAATGGCCACAGACATCTCGAGAAGAACCTCAAAAGGTCAAGAAGAGATTAATCGACTTGCTCAATTGCAAAAAGAACTTGTGCAAGCAGGAATAAAAACTCTGAAAAAAGAAGGAATTCTGGTTTATTCTACTTGTTCAACTGCACCAGAGGAAAATGAAGAAGTAATTAATTGGACTTTAGATAATTTTCCTGTCCGATTGCTAGAAATTCCTTTCAAAGAATTTTCATCTGGTTTTACTAAAGCTTTTGATAAAACATTTGACTCTGAGCTAATTAAATCAAAACGCCTTTATCCTCACAAAGATGGCACAGAAGGATTCTTTGTGTGTAAACTTGTTTTGCTGGAGGAGGTTGGATAATGGTTATAGAATTTAGAGAGCCCACCCAAATAGAAGCAGAAATAATTAGGGATTCATTGCTTTACTGGGTAGATAAAGAAAAATTCCAGCTTATCAATGAAAAGCATCATTTTGTTATAGGGGATGGAAACTGGAAGGAAGTTTTCATAACAAATAAAACAACCGCTACTTTTGTCACAGATAAGAAACGTATATCCCCCTATAGTATAGGATTAGGAATAGGTGAAATAAAGAAAAATGAGCTCTTACTCACATTAAGTGGCGGGTATTTTATATCACCACATACAGATAAGAAAGCAATAATTAATCCTGAAGCTGAACAACTATTCCTTTACATGCGAGACATTTATTGTAAATCTATAATTTCAATTAAGAAAGGATTATCAAGAGAAGACAAAGTTTTGATTACTAATACAAGTAATGATTATCTTGGATTAGGAAAAATATTACTACTAATCTCTGATTTTGGAGATCCAAAGAAAAAAGATGAAGTAGCAATCAAAAATATCATAGATCTTGGTTGGTATCTAAGAAAAGGAAAGTAAGATAGTTTACCATCTAAATGAGATCACTCAGAATTTGAAACTATCAATGAATAATACTTCTTTACAATCAGGGAAATTCTTGTTAATTTCCGTGGCAATACGTATTTTTCTAAATTGTAAGTATAGATCTTTTGTTGTGATTTCTTCTGGCATTGTGATGGTAATTTTTTCTTTCTCGTTTTTAATGCTGAAAGTTTTAAGATCAACACCTGGAAGTAAATAATCTATTAGGACCTCTAGTTTCTTCTTTGCTCCGGTTATTTTCTCGATAATTTCTACTTTATATTCGATTGTTTGCCCTACTAAGGGATGATTAAAATCAACTCTAACTCTTCCTCCTACTGCAGAAAGAACTACGCCTGTTTGATTTCCCCATTGAATTTGTCTTCCTACTTCAGGTATGATATTTTTAGCGACCAATTCTTTTCTACCTAAAAGCTTAATTTTCGAAGGATCTCTTTGACCGAAAGTGTCTTCTGGAGGAATTGATACCTTGAATTTTTCTCCTACATCCTTCCCGACAATTGATTCATTTAATTTTTTAAGATACATCTCGTCATTGCCCACGATCATTAAACGTTGACCATAGCTATTTTTCTCATCAAAAATATTTGCTTTTTGAGCAATTTTCTCATCAGTTGTTTCAATAACTTGACCACTACCTTTCACAACTAAAGTAAATGAAATCTTAAGGAAATCGCCAATTTTAATTTTCGCCATTTTTATTAATCCTACTGGATAGCTATTGACAGTCTACACTGTTAGTGTTTCAGTAAGCACCAAGCTTAACTCATATTCAAAAGACTTGTGTTGATTCAACCAAATAAACAAGGAAATTTGAATAATAATCAAAAATTAAAGTTTTAACAAAATGAGATTCTTGAGAGCTCTATAACTACGTTTACCAGTTTCTAAGGGAGAAGCATTGTATGAATTCATCACTTTCTCAAAAATCGCTTCGTTTATTGGTCCTATTCCAACCGCTGTTTTTGTTCCAGGATCTAGTTGTGTTTTTCCAGCATCTCTGATTAAGGAGCTGTTAATCCTTAATTTCTGGATTTGACGATTGATTCCAAGCAAGTCTCCCTCACTTTTAACTGTCCAAATTTCAATTGGTTTGTTTGTAAAATCCCATTTCAAACCTTTTTCTGAAAGCAAACTAACAATTGCATGTGCTGTTTGAACGCTAAATTTACCTTTTCCCATTCGAATGTCTTTCCTTAATACCACTCCAATCATTGGTTGAGACATGTTAACTAAAGTATCATTTTTCACTAACAGAACCTTATTGCTTTGCCAAAAGGACTCTATACTGTTTTTGTTCCACCATCCCTTCAATTGAGGTTTAAATATTAAATCTGGTTGATGAAAGGGGACTTGACTTGGGGACAAAATAAAGCCTTCACTATCTTCTCCCCGAATTTCCAACAAAACATCTCCCTGAAATTTTTTCTCTAATTTTCTTAGAGATCTACGAATCGCAATATCATGCAAGTGAGGAGCATCAGTCTCTTGAATAGAGTAATCGAATCCCGATTCTACGTTTGAAGGAGCTGTATCATAGACATCTTTAGCATAGGTTATTAACCATTCCAGAATCTCTGGGTTATCTGTAAAGTAATGAAAATAACCGGTTTCGTAAAAATCCAATGCTTCTTCTCGAGAATGCAGTTTATTATTTACTAGATGAAGGATTTTCCAGTTTCCTAAACCAAATTTCTCCTCTAATTCTTTTCTTCGTAATTTTTTCTTCTTCCCAGCATAACTAGGTCTACCTAAGACTATCCAATCATCGATTGCCCTGAAAGTACCTGTCACCGGTTAATTCCTCACTAAAGATATTATATTTTGAATCATTTATAGACAGATTACCTAATAGAAGATTAAAAACATTCGTTTTAGAGGAACAAAAAGTATTTGAAACTTCAATTGAATTTTCTATATAGAATTTTATTGTGGTGTAATTTTGATTTTAAGGATAAAGGATGATACTTTTAGGGATGAAAAAGGTCGTTCAGTGTTATTACGTGGAGTAAACTTGAGCGGGAGTACTAAAGTTCCTGTAACACCTGATGGTGCAACTCATATCAAAACTGATTTTAGAGATCATAGAGATGTTTCGTTTATAGGTCATCCTTTCCCTTTGGAAGAAGCTGATGAGCATTTTTCCCGATTAAAAAATTGGGGTTTTAATTGCTTAAGATTTCTTACAACTTGGGAAGCAATAGAACACAAAGGTCCTGGAAAATATGATAGAGAATATCTAAAATATCTACGCAAGCTTCTTGAGAAAGCAAATGATTATGATTTGTATTGTTTCATAGATCCTCACCAAGATGTCTGGAGTAGAATGACTGGTGGCGATGGTGCACCAGGGTGGACATTTGAAAAGGTTGGTTTAGATTTTACAAAATTCCCAGAAACTGAAGCAGCTTTACTTATGCAAGAAAAGTATCCTGATGATTATCCTCTTATGATTTGGTCCTCAAATTATTATTTATTTGCTACAACCACGATGTTTACACTCTTCTTTGGAGGGAATGAATTTGCTCCTGGTTTTAATATCGGGAAGAAAACCATTCAAGATTACTTACAAGAGCATTTTATTAATTCAATGAAAGAAGTTGCGAAAATTTGTAAAGACCTACCCAATGTAATAGGGTATGATATTTGGAATGAACCAAATAAAGGATTTATTGGAAAAGAGGACTTAAATCACTCATATGATTTATCTTGGGGTTTACGGTTTTCCGGATTTGAAGCTATGGCTACAGCTGCTGGGTACCCAATGAAAATACCTCTTTATGAAATTAAAGGAGTAGGTATGAAACATACTGAAACCAGATTAGTTAATCCTAATCGAGTTTCTTGCTGGTTGCCTAATGCTAAAGATATTTGGAAAGAATTAGGAATCTATGAAGAAGACGTAAAAGGCAACCCTAAACTTCTGAAACCACACTACTTCTCAGAAGGAGGAAAAACTAATTTCTTCTGGAATTATCTAAAACCGTTTATTAACAAATATTCGAAAGCAATGCGTACATTTGATGATGATGCGATGATTTTCATTGAAACAGATCCATTTGAATTCATTTTTGCTACAGACCCGTCTTTCCAAGAAGGTAAATACAAATGGACAAAGAAGGATGCAAAAGACATTGTGAATGCATCTCACTGGTATGATGGCATAACGCTTTATCTTAGAAGGTACATAAAGCACTTTACATTAGATACACAAACAACAAAACCTTATTACTTTTATAAAAATATAAAGAGGCTTTTCATTAAACAGCTAAGTAATATCAAAAAATATTCCAAGTTACTAAACAACTGCCCAACTTTGATCGGGGAGTTTGGAATTCCTTTCAATATGTATAACAAAAAAGCATATAGAAATGGTAATTGGCGGAAACAAATAGATGCTCTTACACTCCATCTTGATTGTATGGATGCGAATTTATTAAATTTCACAATTTGGAATTATACAGCAGATAATGTTAATGAATGGGGAGATTTGTGGAATTTAGAAGATTTATCTATTTTTAGCCGTGATCAACAAACTAATCCAGTAGATATCAATAGTGGAGGGATAGC
>JAHLVZ010000138.1 GCA_019058165.1 Candidatus Heimdallarchaeota archaeon | reverse complement strand
TCACTCTTGATGATAGAGTATTAATAATCGAAGATAGTTGTAGAACTGGTACCACCCTCGAGATGATGGCAGAATTAGTAGAGAAATCAATGGCCAAAATTGGTGGAATCTTTGTGCTTGCGGGTATGGGAGATAAATGGAAACCGACTATTAAGAAACTAAAAGATAAATTTGGGGAAAAGAACGTTTACATTTTCTGCGAATTGCCACTTGATTATGAGTAAAGTTTTTTTTGGGTTTTTGAAATTGAAAGTAAAAATAGGAAATGAAATTAAAAACTACCAATCAATCTGTTGGAGCACTAAAGGATTTATAAATGTCATTGATCAGCGAAAGTTGCCATTTTCTTTTGAAGTTTTTACAGCAAGAACTGTGGAAGAAACTTGTTTTGCGATAAAAGAGATGGTTGTGAGGGGTGCACCACTAATAGGAGTTACTGCAGCAAATGGTTTAGTTCTAGCAGCAAGATCATGTAAAGATAAGGAGTTTGAAGAATTCAATAATGTCTTAGTAGCCGCAGCTAATAAACTTTCAAAAACTCGTCCAACAGCAGTTGATCTATTTAATTCGATTCAAAGAATCATGAAGTGTATCAATAAGAATGACTCAGTAAAGGAAAACATAGCTAATATAGAGAAAGAAGCAGAGATTCTGAAACTTGAAACAATAGAAGAATGCAAGTTAATTGGAGAGTATGGAAATCAACTAATAAAGTATGGTAATCGAATTATGACCATATGCAATGCAGGAGCACTTGCCACAGTTGACATAGGAACAGCTTTAGCGCCAATAAGAAAAGCACATTCCGAGGGGAAAGAAATCATAGTATATGTGAATGAGACGAGACCAAGAATGCAGGGAGCGAGATTAACTGCTTGGGAGCTTTATCATGAAGATATTGAACATTACATTATAATAGATAATTCTGCGGGGTACATTATAAAAAACGGTTTAGTTGATTTAGTAATTGTAGGGGCAGATAGAATAGTTCTGAATGGTGATGTGGCTAATAAAATTGGCACATACACTCTGAGCGTTCTTTGTAAAGAAAATAAGATTCCTTTCTATGTTGCAGCACCTATTAGTACTTTTGATACTTCAACTAAAAGTGGAAATGAAATTACTATAGAAGAAAGAGATGGGAAAGAGGTTCGTACTGCAATAAGTGTGGAAAATGAGCAAGACACCAAACCAAAAAGACGCATTATCCATCATTCACTTTCACCAAATTTGAATCCTGCTTTTGATGTGACACCAAGTAAGAATATTACAGGCATTATAACTCCAAGGGGTATTTTAAAACAACCACTAGAGAAATCCATCACTAAGTTACTCGAAAATTCGAAGTAATGTAATATCGCAAAGACTTTTTTATTAAAAATAATTACTGTTATTAGTTGATTACCATGGGGAACACAGTTAAACCCGGTATGAGTCCAGTTGAAATCGCAACATTGCATTATGAACTTCTTATGAAAGATGACAGGGATGAATGGCTGAAAACTTTCAGAAAACATCATCGAGATCAAGTGGATCGTTATGGTTCTTCTCCTGATCTTTACTGGAGAACAGGTCGTAAATACGTCGACAAACTTGGATATTCTTACAAATTTAAATTAGTTGATGAGAAATATAGCACAGATGATCACAAGAAAATTTTCTTCCATCGACTTAGCAAAGAAGGAAAGCCACAAGGTTCTGGTCAAGTTCCAATTCATATAAGAAAAGACGAAGAAGACAATGATGAATGGCGTGTGGACGTAGCAAGTTGGTAATTTAAGCAAATACTGATTTATTGCTATATTAAAGCTTTTTAGGGATCAGTTTCCCTATTTTTCTTTTTCTTTGATTGATTCTTTAATTTAAAAAAAAAGATAAAATAAGGATGGATTTAAAAACAGTAAGTATTATCAATTTTAGTATCCAACAAAAGTAGGCGAAAGTTATGTCATTAAACCCAAGAGATCTTCAAAAAATGATGAAAAAAATGAAAATGATTGAGTTGAAAGGAGTAGAAGAAGTCATCATTAGATTTGCAGATCATGAATTAACTATACCAAATGCAGAAGTTACAAAAATGCAAATGGGCGGAGAAGTTTACCAGGTTTCAGGAAATGCACAGAAGAGAGATAGAACTGATGTAGAAGTTATAGAAATTGAAATCTCAGATGAAGATATTCAGTTGGTAGCTTCACAAGCAGGTGCTTCTGAACAAGAAGCAGAAGACGCATTACTTGAGAGCGAGGGAGATATTGCTAAAGCAATTATGTTCTTAAAATCAAAGTGATTTATTTTATAATTACGAGTTATTTTCTTTCGAAAATAGCTCATCAATTTCTCTATGACCAAACTTTATTACAGGACATCGGTTATGGCATTCCCTACATTGCGTGCAAAGAGAAATTTCAATTTCTGTCTGGTTTGTTGTTGGTTGAATACTAATAACTTCACTTGAACAGTGAACAAGACATGTTTCACATCCGGTGCATTCTTCAGATCTGAAGACCTCTAAAACCAACTTCTTCAGCAATTTATTCACTATGCCAGGATTTTTTCCTTTAGCAGTTATTGCTCCATCCGCTGAAATTGATATTGTGGTTCCTTTTGCATCGATTCCTCTCAAAATTCCTAATTCTTCATCATAGTCAGTTTCAACGAATATTTGCCAGAACTGCAATAATCTCTGGAGATTTAATGGAGAATTAAATGTCCCCTCGAGTATTACCTCTCCTGTTTGGCATGTTGTGAATCCTTCAAACAATCTGAAATTTAAGTTCCAATCCCCAATCGTTTTCTCTTCTCTTTTCTCATAATCTAGACTTACTCCAACCTCAACTGCAAGATCTTTGATCTTCTTTGGTAATCGTTTCCATCGCCAGAGTCCCCAGGTGAGCCATTCTTTTGGCAACGAATTTTCCTCTTGCCATTTTTCGAGGAAATCCAGCCATTTTTTCCATAATACTGGTTTCATCTTTTTAATTATCTCAAATGTAGCTTGATTACTTGCTGGGCATAACCAGCAACCAATTCGTGAGAACCCTTCTTCATAAAGTGGATTGTATTCTAATTTTTCTTTAAAAATATACATCCACACATGTAAGGCTGTCCATTTTTGAATTGGAGTGAAATTAACTTGATTGGGTATCCACGGATTGGACCAGAGAGTTTTACTTTCAAACCTTGCTATGCTTTCATAGCCTCTTTGACCTATAATACTCAAGGTTTTCTCTCCTAGGCATTCCTCAATCAAATCATTAATTGGACCAATTTTCAGTATTTTACAACAATAACGATAATCTTTTCCTGGTGGACCAAAGTTTTCTGCACTCGTCCAGAATTTATCCTCTGAAATATCCATCCGACAGTAATTATCTCTTAAATTCAGGTTCGAGATTAGTTCTTCAATATAATCGATTGTTTCATTGAATTCTAGACTTGTATTAACAAAGATTACTTTAAAATCCAGATTCGGAGTTTTCCTAGCTAATTGTAAACATACCAGGGAGTCTTTTCCTCCACTAAACGAAACAGACACAGGTAGGTCAATATGATTCACTCTAGTTTTGTTTATTGCAGTTATAGCCCTTGTTTCATATGCTTCTATGATTTTTCTATTTGCTTCAACAGCTTCTTTCCATGAAGGTTGAGTGGTCTTTTGGGTATAATCAAGATTCAGATCGAATTTTTTCAAAGAGTGTTTAGGTTTTAAAACAACTCCTTTCTTAATGTCTTTGAGGTTTTTTGCATTTATCCTCATATTCCCAATTGAGAGAACTTCTCCTTCAGGAGATAATGCTACAGCTACTTCCCCTTTTCTAAGAGTTTCATCTATTTTGATAACACCAGGTGCAAGAACATTGTAACCATTCGTTATATATGGTACAGCACCCTTATCAACTGTAAGAGATTTTTTCTTGTTCTTTGTGTTCTCAAAAATCCTCTTAGCTCCAATCATTCTCGGAGCAAAATCCCAATCTTCTAAAAATAGATTATACCTGAGAGCTCCTACGACAAGACCATCAATGATTATTTCATCCAATAAATCATCGTAACTCGCTTCATTTAGGAGGATAATTCTATCTTTAACTAAGCCAAGTGCTTCGGCACTTCCAATTCCAAACTTCCCATCAATAATTACAGCTATTCTTTTAATGTCTTTATTGAACGCAGGACGAACATCACCTGGAGGAGCGATTTTAACTTTCCTCACTTGTTCTCCACAAAGTCCACAAGTTTTCTTATCAAGAATTGGCAAATTACAAGAATCACACCAATTCAACTTAATAGCTCCCAAAAAAGGAGCTGTTTTGGACTTTTTCATTCTGATTTCATTCCAATATCTAACAAGTAATTAACAGAAACGAAAAGCTGAATAAAAGCTTGATGATAACAAATCAGACTTTTCTGCATAACTATACTTTAGGTGATTGAGATTCTTTATCCTTACTGGCTGAAATATCTACACCTATTGCACGTTTAATCAAATCTGTAAGAGGATCAACACCCTCTGTAACTTTCTTTTTATCAGAGGTTCGAATTTCGACTATAATTGGGAATGTTTTCTTGCCTGATCTAATATCATCTATTAAGTCATGATGCATTCTAGCAATCTCATCATCAACAATAAGAATGCCAATTTCAGGATCTTGAGATAATTCCAAAATTCTTTCACCAGCTTGTTCTGGACTTTCAATAATATAGCATTCCTTCAAACCGCCAAGACGAAGACCCATAGACAAATCCGCTTTGGTTAAACTTACAATTTTCATCGTATTCATTCCCATACAAAGGATCTTGCTTATTTCTTCTCAACAGAGGTTATTGAATTTACGACAAGATTTATTGCTGCTTTTTGATTTTTCTTTTTCATCGTTTCTATCTCTGCGAGAGAAGTTTCAACCCCAGCTTTTGATTTCTTGCGTTCTTTTTCCACTGTCTTTTTAGATGATACCTTTAAGGCTTCGATTTCTTTGTGAGCGGATTCTTTCGCATGAGTTGTGAGATTTCCGGAATCCTTTTGTGTTTTCCGAATGTTTTCTTGAGCCTTTTGCTTTGTATCTTGGATTATTTTATCAGCCTTTTTTTCTGCTTTCCTAATTTCTTCAATGCTCATTCTTAAACCTCAGACTTTTAAATCTGCTATTCATCGAGTTATCCTTGATTTAGCTCTTTTTATTTTTTCTGTTAACGCGAATATTTAGTTCTAGTATATTTATATTGTTTAGAAAATGACAATAGAAATGCTTCTACCCTACAAATATTTAGCTGTATAAATACAAAATAAGTTTAGTGTCTCACTAAGATAGTTTTGTTACCTTCTCTTTTGTCATATTAGAAAGACTAAAAACATTCACGAGTGGAAGTATAACTATTATCCTAGAATTCGAACAAGGAAAAATCATCAATGTCAAATGAAATTCATCCACCAATGGCATACTCAAATGAGATTGGAATAGCAGTAGTTTTAATGGAAGATATGGGACCACAAACTCATCTGAATTTCTCAGATTTAGATGAAATCTCTGCAATGTATCTCGCAGTTAAAGGGTTCACAGCATTTTTGACTGGTTTTGAGAGAACAGATTTTGGTCCAGGTAAAATTAGAGGCATCCTTCAAATTCCTGAAAGCACATTCTATGCAGTTGCGATTGATTTGAATATGAGAGGAACGGGATTCGAAGAAGACCCTCGTTTACAAAGAAACCGTGTCGGAGTAGTTTGTTTGATCGCTAATGATGAACAACTCGATTCTATTAGGAAATTCTATCGTGAAACGGAAACGTTTCTTATTGATAGATTAAAAATAGTGAATACTGTGAATCACTTGAATGAATCATTTTGTCAGAAAATAAAAGATGACTATAATGTTTACTTGAAAACTTTAACAGGAAAAACTGAAATGAAAGCTGAGGTAGAAACCCACAGTTTATTTGAGATCAGTGTTCTGTTGTCACTGCCAAAAGATGAGAATTTAACTGCTAGAGTTATTATGGATGCTATGAGCACAAAAGTACAAGGATTATCACTGGATGAAATCAGTAAGATTACAAAACGAAAGAAGAAAGCGGAACAAATTGTTATTGATAGTTTATTAGTAAAAGGATTGATAATTGCAAATCCTTCTTCTAAAGAGAAAAACGGTATGAGGTATTTAGCGAAATAAATGTTAATGGAGTTTATGTTGAAATGAAAACGATAATTCTGCATAGCTATAAAGGTGGAACTGGTAAAACAACTATAGCGCTAAATATTGCAATTAGCTTTGCAAAAAAGGGGTACAAAACTTTGGCAATAGATGCTGATCTTAATGCACCTACTTTTGAAAGTATTTTCACTGGCTTAAAACCCAAATACAAATTTAATGATCTTTTTGGAGTGCAAAAAAAGAAAACAGAGCTGAAGCCACCAACTCCTAAAGATTTGCCTGTCAAATCACTCATACATGAAAATCTTGATTTAATATTTGCAAATTCGAAACCTCAATTCGGTGTAGGGTTACTAAGCATGAATAAGAATTTCCATTCTGAAGCACTTAAGAAGCTTTATCATGCAAAACAGGAATTTGAGAAATTAGGTTATGATTATGTAATCATTGATACTTCACCTTCATTGAATTTAGCCTCAATTAATTCCATTATCATTGCTGATGCATCGTTAATTGTTTTAAGACCAAACAAGTATGGTATTGCAGGCACAACTTTTCTACTGAAAGAACTTTATTCGATGCTTGGAACTGTAAAAAGAAAAGACTACATTGTCTTTAATCAAATAGTCGTAGGAACTCCTGCAAAATTAGTTACTCAATGGCAGAAACACTTCAAAAAACGATTAGGAGTTGAAACCGTGGGAACTATTCATTGTAATTGTGCTATTGCATTGAATATGCTATTTGGTAATCTAATTATTGAGGATGATGCTGAAAATGAATTTCTTGAAACAATTGATAAAATTGTCATGAAATTGCATCGAGATTTAAAGAATTAAGTTAGAAAAGCATACTCAGATTCTTTATCAATGGAAAGATTTTTTCCTAAAAAGAGTAAGATTAGAGTAACCAATGTGGAGTGCTTAATCGATTGTCTAAGATTATTGGTATTGATATTTTAGCAGGAACTTCGAGTCAGAAATCTGCTTCTACAAGTTCGAATCGTTTTGCAGCCATTGTTATGGATGATGACAAAGTAATCGAAACCCACAACTCAATATCAATAAAGAATTTAATCAAGCTTAGTCGAACCTACGAACCTGTTTTTCTTGCTGTGGATAATATTTTTGAGCTTGAATCAAATTCCGCCAAAATTATCAGGTTTTGTAGTCAATTACCACTTAAAACTCAAATTATTCAAGTAACTGGAGCACCCCCAGATGGATTCGAACCTGTTAACCGTCTTGCCCGTAGACATGGTATCCCTTATCCATCACAACATGCAAATCCAGTACAAACTGCAGAGATAATCTGTCGATTAGCAGCAAAAGGTGTTGGATATATTCTCATTCCCTTTGAAGAAGAAACGGAGATTAAAATATCTCGAGCAAAAGCAATAGGCCCTGGTGGATGGTCGCAACAAAGATATTCCAGAAAAATGAGAGGAGAAATTCTTAATCTTACACGAGAAATTGAGAAACAACTACAGGATCATAAAATTGATTTTGATTTAGAGGTCAGAAAAACAGAATACGGTTATGACAATGCTGTTTTCAG
>JAHLVZ010000137.1 GCA_019058165.1 Candidatus Heimdallarchaeota archaeon | reverse complement strand
CCCAGAAGCTGCTATCAGTCATAGAGATTTGCCTGTGGAAGACTTTCAATTAATTGCTGACAGCCTTAATTCGGGTTACAAAGATGGAGAACAAACCTACTATTTTTTGAAATCCATTCGTAGTACAAGAAATTTCTTGGAAAAACCGATTGAGTTAGAAATTATGGAAAAATTAGTTAATGTCACTAGATATTCACCAACTGGTCATCATTCCCAGAACATTGAATTAACCTTAGTCTCTGAACCAAAAACAATTCAACAATTAAAAGATGTTAGTGCTGAGACCATTATTTCTTTTCTTAAGAAAATCGATAGTCCACTTTTCCGTTTCTTTGCCCATCTTGTTGGTAAAGGCAAAACAATTCGGAAAGCACAAAAAACAAGGCACCGGTTCGTTCGAATGCTCCAAGGATTCCAAGAAGGAACAGATTATCTTTTCCATGGTGCTCCTGCAGTTGTAGTTTTCCATTCGAATACAAATGGCACTACACCTGAAGATAATTGTAATATTGCTGCTACTTATCTCAGTATCCTTGCAAACAGCTATGGTCTTGGAACTTGTTTTGTTGGCTACTTGACATATTACGCCAAGTATAACCCGAAAATACATGATATACTAAAAATACCAAAAGGTAATCAAATCTATCAAGTTCTAATTGTTGGGTACCCAAAACACGAGTTTCGTACTTTTGTCTCGAGAGACCAACCAAAAATTAATTTGATATAAAGGAATTGAACGTGACTAAAATGACAGACCTAAAGAAATTTTTGAAGGAAAACAAAGGAAAAATCCATGATATATTAAATCATATGTGGCAAACAATCGAGCGAATTGCAATTCGGTTAGAAGGCAAAATACCTGATATTGATTTAGATAATACCCATGGAAATTTCATTGAATTAGCTGATGGGTGGTTAGAGTCATATTATGCTAATCCCAGCCTCATATTTCCTTTTGGGGAAATTGGTTATTCATTAGATGGTTTGTTATGTGTATTTTTAATTGATGCTAAGATAATAAACGAGGATCTTATAGTCAAAATAACAGAACTTTCTGGAGAAAATGAGTCAATTACTTGTCAGATTTATGGTTTAGACGATTGCTTCACAACTTTTTATCATTCAAAAGAAACGGAGGATTTTGATGAATTGCTGAAATCCATCAAGAAATCCAAAGAAGATGTTTTGCAACTCGAAATTAGTATTGAAGCTTTCTCAGAAGAGAATGATATGGAATCTTTCATTGAATCTTCACTGATACTTTATCAATTTCTTGAAGAAAACAAGACCTTGGTGAAATTACCAAGGTATGAAGCTGAGAAGGAAGAAGATTAATAGTTTACAAATTTCTTTCTTCTATAGTACCTTTTTTTATCATTTCATTTGAGCGTTTCTTTTGTTCAATTATGGCATCACGAAACACTGCTTTGTCTATTGAGTAATATTC
The DNA here is from genome assembly GCA_019058165.1 of Candidatus Heimdallarchaeota archaeon. GTDB lineage: Archaea > Asgardarchaeota > Heimdallarchaeia > JABLTI01 > JABLTI01 > JABLTI01. The sequence goes on along the minus strand of JAHLVZ010000137.1, from coordinate 6,293 downwards.
TTGATTCATATAATTTAGTGTCAAAGAAATATCAAAAAGTGGATAACAAAATGCTTTAACAAATACAAATCCAAAGGTAGCCCAAAGACCATATATTTGTGAAAAATAAAGACTTAATCCCCAAGGAAGAAGAATTCCTAAAGTTAAGAAAAGAATAAAGGAAGAAGTAACGCGATAATAACTTTTTCGAGAGGAGTATTGCCAAGAAGTTTGTATTGCCGCACCCACATGCAAATTGTCTTTGCTCATTCCTGCGATGAACATAGATGTTTTACTATAAAATATAAGTGGTACAACAAGAGCTCCTATAATAAACATCCAAGAGAAAACATATGCATACATGAAACTACTCCCTTGCAGTATTAATCCAAGAGTGATCATCAAAGCAGGAAATGCAATCAAACCTGCTATAAATAATAAGAAAACAAATAGTTCTTTGAACTTTCTAAAGGATCTCTCTAGCCCCCAGAATAAATTTGCTTTTCCTTCTTCTATCGTTTTCCAGCTTAAATTTGAGATTATAGAGCTTCTATAAACGAAGAAAATAATTGTTGGTATGACCAAAACAGAGAATAGTGTTTGGAAGTTATCTCTTGTTTCTAAATCTCCTCTGAAAGCTAAAGAAATTTCGAAAGCTGGTCCCCAAATAACCGTCGTAGGAGAAATTGAAAAAACTATAAGACGTGAAACACCAAAAAATATGAGCTCAGGAATGAGTGCAATTATAAAGAATTTGAGAAATTGTTTACCATATACTAGAAATGGTTTGTATAATAATTCCACAAATTTGGCATTTTTGTAATTTATCCAACTTTTAGGCTCTTCCATTTTAACTACTCACAATTTACAGTTGTCTCTATCTAAGTTGATAATTAATACCTATAAAATGAATTCAATGAATCTTGTAAGGTGTACATTCGTCTTTTACACAAAGTAACTCATAACTAAATACAGTGGTAGGGGAGTACAAAGTATTCCAACAGTAAATCCGAGACCAAGGTAGATGTATTTCGACCAGTGAACTCTGGAAACATCATCAGTTGACCCGGGATGTCCGCCAAAACTCATTACGAGCAACAGTATACCCATGTATCTGGTGAATGGATTCAATGTAAGTAATAAAGCTACTACCAGTGATATTATTCGGTGTGGGACATCACCAAAGACTGCTCTAAATGTATGACCACCGTCAAGTTGTGAGGCAGGCATGAGGTTAATTCCCGTAAGTATGAAACCAATATATCCCGCGAACATCATCGGATGCATTGCTATCGTTTGCATTGTCGGGTCGTAATACGGCAGAAGACCTGACCATTGCCCAAACGATATGAGAAAGTCTGCCAGGAATACTGTGGGAACTTGTGTTATGTCTACTGGTGCTAGTGTTTCTGGGATTGGAACGACATATGTTAATTTTAAACCGATTATGAATACCGGTATGGCCACTATAAAACCTGCAAATGGGCCTGCTATTCCTATGTCGAAGAGATCATCTCGAGTGGCAAAAGGTTCTTTTTGCCTAATCATTGCTCCAAAAGTCCCTAGTGTTTGAAAACCAGGGATGGGGGGTACTGGGATGAAGTATGGTAGCGAGGTACTTAATTTCTTAAGTCTTGAAATTGAATAATGTCCAAATTCATGAACTGTTAATATTAAAATCAATGAAAACGTGAATAGGAAAGCATCTAGTGCAATTCTCCCTTGGAACAAGTATTCTGTATAAGTAGTGTTTGCAAAACTCCAGCCTGCAATTGAGACCGTTACGATAGTTGCAATGAATAATCCAATATTCAAACCGATCTTTTTTAATTTGAATTGTTCTTTTGCTGATTCTGGTTTCCAATAAAAGAACCGTACTGTTATTTGTTTGACATCTGGACTAACTTTTTCGTTTCGAATTATTAATTTCAGATTTTTTTCCTTTAGTAATGAGTCATTTCGAAAGTTTTCAAACACTGCTTTGGTTTCTTCTGGTTTTTCCACGAAGAACAGCGCTCCTGTGCTTTCATCAATTTGACTGTTAATTATCGTGACGTACTTCTTTACTGTTTCAGTTAATTCATCATAAGTTACTTCTAATGGAATAAATGTTCTGTCTTTGGGGGAAAAAATTGGAGTTGTCAGGGGTATTACTGTTTCTTCTACAATAACTCTGTTCTGATCTAGGATGTCCAACCCTTGTTTTGTTAATGCTGAACCACAAATACCACAAATATGTCCTGAAGTAGTTCCATTGCATCTCCAACATTTAACACCATGAACTGGTTCCGTTCGATTAATTAATTCATCACGGAGCTTTTCACTTAATGGAGCCTTACATACTTCACAGAAATCTTCTTCCCGATAACTTATATCTGATCCGCAGTGCCAACAAAATTGAACTTCTTTTTCCTTTACGGCTACTTCTTCAACCTTCTTCTCTTTCTTGGGTTTTTCTTCTTTCTCTTCTGTTTTTGAAGAATAGAACTCAAAATCATCTTTTTCTGATGGCACAAAAATATCCTCAATATTCAGCTTATACGTATTATCACAGCGTTTAGCTAAATAAAGACTATCATTTACTTGCAAATTATGAATTTGCAATATTTTTCTTTATCAAACGAAGAAGAAAATGGTGAGAGGTAAACTACAAATGGCAATTCCTAGGCCTAGAACCTCTAAGACATATTTTGACCAATGAATAGGGATAGCTTGATTCGTTGCTGGCGTTTGATATAATGTTCGAGGAATAAACATAATCAGAATACCAAATGTCCAAGTATTATAGTTGAGCATTACAACTAGAGCAGAAATAAAGGAGAAAATTCTGGAAATCCTTTCATTAAACAGACTTCTAAACATGAATCCTCCATCTAGTAATGAGCCTGGTAGAAAATTCAATCCATTCAGAATTATTCCCACAAGAGCTGCATATGCCAAAGGATGAATGAACAGAACCTGTAATTCAGGTTCAAATGCTGGAGAAATACCTGTTGAGGCTCCAATCCAATCAAGCAATCTGCCGAAGAAGAGATACGGTTTCAATTCTTGGAAAACTTCAATGTTCGTTAGAACTTCAGGGGTTAAGGTGCTTTTATCGATAATATATGGAAAAGCAATGCCGACAAGATACAGAGCAATTGATAAGACAAGACCAAAAATTGGTCCCATGAAATACAAATCAAATAAATCATCTCTTTTCCTTACAGGATCTACTACTCGAACAATGGATCCGGCAGACCCTAAGAGAAAAAAGCTAAGTAAACCTGGGGCAGGAGGTAAAGGAAGGAAGTAAGGGAGTGAAAGTTTTATTTTCTTGATTCTTTGCATTAGTAAATGGCCAAATTCGTGTGTGATTAAGATGGCTAATAGAGTACCAGTGAAGATTAAAGAATTCACATGCAAATTATCTGCGATTGTAACGAGTTTGTATATTTCTCTATAATAGAGCCACCCAGTCAAATAAAGACTAACTAAAGTTAGAACAAAGAGAAGAATTTTCCAACGGTTCTTCACAAAAGAGAATCGATTAGTATCCACTTCTGGGGTCCAGTAAAAGAATCGCAAAATCACTAATTTTTCAGAACTTGCAGATGAGATAGATTTCCTAATTATTGTTCGTAAATTCTTCTCAACCAGTATCTTGTTTTGTTCGAATTTATCATAAACATCATTTTTCTCTGGCATTTCAATTACAATTTCTGGGCCAACATTAGTATTAACAGAATTCACAATTTGGAAATAATTACCCACTAGATCCACCAAAACTGAGAATTTCAATGGTATTCTTTTCATTTGTTTGTCTCGAGGTGACAAGACAAAGATAAAATTGTGATCACTTTCAACCTCACTCATAATTTGAGGAAGAACTGTTTCAGCAGTTATCTTTATGCCCTCTTTTGTCAACGGACTACCACAGATGCCACAAATATCTCCGGAAGTGGTGCCTTTGCATCGCCAGCATTTAATAGATTCTTCAGACTGTTCTCGATTCATTACCTCACTTTTACTTTTATTAGTAAGAGGAGCTTTACATGTCTCACACCACTCATCATTTTTGATTTTTGAACCACAATTCCAGCAAGTACTTTCAGATTCTTGTGAAGTATCTTCTTCTTTAGGAGTATTCGATGGTTCATTGGAATCCAAAAGCAAACACCAGCTGTAAATTATTACATGTATCTTATGCTAATTCTCCGTACTGATTTTTAAGTTTCTCATCGTACTTTTAAAAAAAAGGCGAACCAACGAATTATATCAAACAAAAAATACTTTTAGAAAAACCTATATAATAAAAAAATACGTTCGAAATATATGATTGCTACAAGAAAGGGCAGAACGAGATTATAAATGGTGCGAATAAATGGTGAATTATCGGATTCGAGGGTTTAACCCGGAAACAGATATAGAAGCTGTTCAAAATATCAACAGAAAATGCTTGCCAGAAAATTACCCCCAATTTTTCTTTACTGATATTTACGATAAATTCCCAGAAGGCTTCAATGTCGCTCAAATCGAAGAAACAGGAGAGATAGCTGGGTACGGGATGACCCGATTAGAGAAGGGCTTATCCAACTTTGGTTTTGGTATTTGTAAGAAGGGGCACATAATTTCTATTGCTGTGTTGCCTAGTTTCCGTCGATTAGGTGTAGCAAATAAACTCATGGCTGCAGCATCATCTGCTATGAGATTACGAGACATAAAAGAAGTTTATTTGGAAGTTCGAGAATCCAATCAAGCAGCAATTAATCTCTACCAAAATTTAGGATATATCTCTCATAAACTCTCAAAGAAATATTATAGTGACGGAGAGACTGCTCTCATTATGATAAGTAAAATCTAATTTTATTCAGATTTTTTTGTAGCTAGTCTCAAATCCATTTGTTTTTGAATTAAAAAATAAAAAAAAGAGTGATAATGGAAGACTAGTTTAGAAGTCGTCCATGCCGGGCATTCCACCAGGAGGCATGCCACCAGGCATACCGCCAGTAGATTTAGCGGCAATAATATCATCTATTCTCAAGATCATTTGAGCAGCTTCACTAGCAGAAGATATTGCTTGTCGTGCGACGCTAACTGGTTCAAAGACTTTTTCCTTAACCATGTCTGATGGTTTTCCGGTTGCTAAGTTTACACCAGCAGTGTCAGAACCCTTGTCGTGTGCTGCTCTTAAAGCAACTAGTGCATCGATAGGATCAAGACCAGCATTCTCAGCTAAAGTTCTTGGAATGATTTCTAGGGCTTCTGCGAATTTCTCAACTGCGAGTTGTTCTCTACCTGCAAGAGTGTTGGCGTATTCCTTCAACTTTCTGGAGAGATAAATTTGAGGTGCACCACCACCAGGAACGACTAATCCGTCTTGAATTATGTTTCTAATGACACAGAGAGCATCATGAATGGAACGCTCAGCTTCTTCAACGATTAAATCGCTTCCACCACGAATCATTATACTAACGCTCTTAGGATTAGGACACCCTTCAACGAAAACAAAATCATCATCACCAATTTTGCGTTCTTCAACAACATTAGCTTGCCCTAAGTCTGTCTTTTCGACACCTTCGATTCTAGTAACAAGAGTTGCACCAGTAGCCATACTGAGTTTTTCCATGTCGGATTTCTTGATTCTGCGAATTGCCATAACACCTTTCTTAGCAAAGAAGTGTTGAGCAAGGTCGTCAATGCCTTTCTGGGAGAGAACGACATTTGCACCAGTAGCAATAACTTTGTTAACCATATCTTCAATCATTTGTTGTTCTTGATCGAGGAAAGCCTTCATTTGATCAGGATTAGTTATGTTGATTTTTGCATCGAATTCGGTCTTAGTAACCTCGATAGCAGCATCAATAAGCAAGATTTTAGCTTTATCGATTTTCTTAGGCATGCCAGAATGAACTACGCTTTTGTCAAGAACAATGCCCTTGATGAGTTCAGTCTCTTTAATGGACTCACCTTTCTTCTTCTCAATCTTGATGTTATCGATGTCGCAAACTTTCTTGTCACCTTCTTCTACGGTAACTTGGAGAGCTGCGTCAATGACGATTTCAGCGAGATCTTGACTGTGACCTGCAATAACCTTGCTGCTCATTGAAGTTCTAACGCTTTCCTTGAGCATTGCTCGGTTAGAAATGTCAACTTGAATAGCTAATTTTTCCAAGTTATCCAAGGCATGAACGGTAGCTTTACGATACCCATCAACGATAATGCTTGCATGAACATCTTGAGTTAATAATTCCTCAGCTTGTTTCAATAATTCACCTGCAATAATAACAACAGTAGTTGTACCATCGCCCACTTCATCGTCTTGAACTTTAGCT
>JAHLVZ010000019.1 GCA_019058165.1 Candidatus Heimdallarchaeota archaeon | reverse complement strand
CCATTATGTCCTGCGCAACGAATTGATACTGTTGAAGTTGTTATTACAGCCATTTTTCGCTACCTTCTTTTTCTTTTTTAGAGCAACATTCCCTCAGTTCTATCGGCGATTTCCTTTCTTCTCTCAGATGCGATCTCTATTTTCGTTCTAGCTCCGTATCGTATCTTGTTCCCACCTCTCTTAATATAACCCGCAGTAACTAAGGTTCGCAAAATTCTTGTTAAGGAGTATTCTGAATAATAACCTCGTTTTACTAAACGGTCGAAAAGGATGGTTGAGGTAATAGGTATCTCCTCTCGTCTTCGATGATCGGTAGTTTTCTCTATTAGATAAATTATTGTCCCGAGAACAGCTTGTTCATCTAATGACAATTCGTTTGGAACAACATAGATAGATCGTAAGCAATACCAAACTTCATTATCAACTACATACGAAATTAATTCCAAGCCAAGTCGCTTCACATTTCTTCCAAAATCTTCTAACAAAGTCTCAAGTTCAAGAAGGGTTAAACCTGTTTTATTCCTTAAGTGTCTTTTAGATACTCCAAAAGCCAATGAGTCATTTTCCATACGTCGTCTGGAAGTTAAAGCAAGGAATAATTGAGGGTCGATCTCACCGAAGTCCTCCTCTAATTTTTCTCTTACATTATTAATAGAACTTTTTTCAACTTGTTCTTCATCACTATTTGATTGATTTTCAATCATTTTTCAACCTTCTATTAATCATTATTTTCTTGTTTTTTTAGGAGTAATCACAATTGATTGATTTACCAGATCAAGCTCATCTATCCTCTCAGAAGCAGTTTCCATAGGAATAATTTCAAGTGAATCTTTTCCTGTTCGCAAAAGCATTATTTGCTTTTCTCTTACTAAGAGTGATATCAAGTCAGCAGAAATACTGTCGATTTTGCTTTCAAGATCAGAAATTTTGAATTGTTTTCCACCAAATTTTTTCAGGAATTCTTTTTTCAAAGATTCCTTTTGTTCTTTCGTTAATTTGCGTAATGGTAGCGATTCCATGATCGCTATGCCTTTTCCCTCTAGAATTTCATCTTCAACAAGAAGTTCTTTATCGTCACCTTCAATGATCTGTACTCCACCAACTTCATGTAGATTAAACATATCCATGTCCAGTGTATTATCTCCGGGCATAAACATAATGGCTTTAGTGCGTATCTTCACTTCCCATGCAATCATACGTAAACGATCTCTTTCTGTAGTTCCCTCTAAAGCTACTTTAGTATCTCTAGTTCTTTGCATCTTAGTGAGAGATTGGTACACTCGAGCATCTAATTGTCTGTGTCTATTACTAGAAATGTTCAAGTATGCGTCAGATACTTCTATTCGATCTTCTTCGCTTTCAGCTATTTGCGGAACAGTTCCTTTGTCTAACAAAGACTTGTATTTCTTTGCGACACTCCACAATAATTTCTCAACCCCATCACTAGCATGCTTTTTCTTTGAACTCTTTTTCGGTTTTTCCGGATTATTATTTGGTTTTGATTTGTTAGAAGATTTCTCACTGTCTTCTTTATTTGTTGATTCCGAAATGGATATTTCTACTTCAATATCATTATTGTCTTCTAACATGTTCAGCTTTTACCACCTTCATCTCAGAAACAACCATATGATTGATATTATCAGATACATCAACGTCTAGAGCATCAGGACAAAGAAGAATAAACTGAGGAACAAAACGAGAATTTTCTCCAGCTAGTTTTTGTGTTCTTACTGCAATACTGAAAGCCAATGCTTTATTTTTCTCATCTAATCTCTGTGTGAATTCATCAATAGCATGGATTGGTGAATCCGTTAGAGTATGCATTGCTAAAATGAGTCCTTCAATTGCTAGGACTTTTTCTCCTCCGCTTAGTTCTCGAAAATCACGATAAGCTTTCCCTTTAGTGATCGCTTCTATGTATAATCCTGCATCTTCTGGTTTATTGATGTTAGTTACTTTCAATCTTATTTTCTCAAAAATTCCTCCCAAAAGGAGTTTCATTGAACGTGTAATATTTGTAATAACTTCTTGTAGTTCCCCATTCCAAAATGCTAATCTAGCTTCTAAATCTGCTCGTAAATTAGTGATATGTTCCTCTCTTTCAACCATATAAATTTTCAAAGATTCCACTTTCACTTTTTGAGCATCTATTTTATCTTCATCTACATTACTGATTCCAATTGAATCTAAATGCCCTTCAATTCGGTTTAACTCATCCCTTATTTCAGAATAATTTCTAATTTCTTCTGGTCGTTCTCCTTTCTGCCTTGCTCGTTCCTCTCTTTCATTCTTTTCTTGTAAATGAGTTTCATATTCAGAATCAAAGTTTAACTCTAGTGTGAGAAGCCGAGTAGATTTCTCAACTAAACTATGAGATTCTATTCGGAGCAATTCGATTGTTTCTTTAATATCCTCAATATTTCTTTTTACTTCATTCTTTTTTATGGAATAAGTAGCAAAATCATCTTCAGCTTCATTGAGTTCTAGTTTCAATCCATTCCGATGTATTTTATATTCCTGTGTTTTCGCCTCGATTGTAGCGATGATTTCATTTATGGTTTCAATTTTACCTAAGATTTTTTCATCAGGCATTCCTAATGCTTGAATTTCTTGATGCATTTTTGTTATTTCTTTCAGGGTTTTTATCTCATCGATTTTTAGATCTCGGGTTTCTTTTTCTAATCGTGCGATTGTAACTCGTGTTTTCCTTTCATTATTTATGTTTGTGAATTGCTTTCCTTCTGATGCCTTTATCTTCCAACCAAAAGCATTCTTCATAGGTGCAGGTGGTCTCCCGAATCCTCCATGAGATAAATAGTAGCTTTTTCCTGATTTTGTTAGGATATTAATGCGGGAATCTCTTGCGATGTTTGTTAGAGCATTTGGATCATATTTATCCTCAGCAACACCAGCTTTTACTACTCTTTTCAGAAAGCCTAATGCATGAGGATTACCTGATAGGAGATTACTGGCAATATCATAAACTTCTTTGTATGGAGGTTTTTTGATAGTTTCAGATGCTTTTTTGGCATCTTCTGCAGATACTTTGTATACTGAAATTGGGGGTTTCCATCGAGGCCATGTTTCATCATACAATCTCTTTGCAAATCTATATGCCTCATCTGTTTTAGCTAAAAAGGCATAAAGATTGCGACCAACGAGATTTTTAACTGCATTTCCCCAAGTTTCCTTTCCCTCCTTAATTTCAATTAAGGAAATTATTGGTCCAATGATTTCTTTATCCATGGATTGTTTTCTAATTTTATGATGGAAAATTTTCGCAGAATTTGTTAGGTCTTCTTCAAACTTTGTTAAGCGTTGTCCGGAATATGTTTCTTCATCTGAAGAAAAGGAGTCGTAATGTGGTTCAACAATTATCCTTCTTCTGTGAAGGAGGAGTTCTTTATCTGCCTTGGAGTATTTTTCTTGAATCATGGATAATTTTTTTGTTTTTATTATCAGAGCTTCTTGTCTGTCTTGGAGTTTTCTATCTTTTTCACTTAGATTCTTTGTGGCAATGATTTTTTCCATTTCACTTTTTTGTTCGTTATATCGATCAATCTCTTTCCCAAAATTCCCTATATTTTCTTGATCGTTTTGGATTTGAGCTTCTAACGTGATTAACTTTCTATTCTTTATTCTCTCTTGTTCTTCTACTAATTCTAATTCTTCTTTCAAGACTTGTAATCTATTATTTGCTAAATCAATTTCAGATTTCTTTTTGCTTATCGCTTGTTCATTCTCGCTTTTTTGCTTTACAATTGTTAGTCGCTGCTTATTTAGCCCCTCTAATTGTTTCTCTAATCGAGTCACAGATGACCAAGCAAGTTCTGTTTCCAATTTTGTTTTCATTATCATTAGTTTCTTCTTTTGATTTAGAATCTTCATTGCATCGTTCCATAGGTTTAGCAATTTGCTTTCAGTTTCATACTTTCTTTTTAATGGTTCAATCTCTTGGATGCTTGCTTTTAGTGTCTCTTGAGAGGTTATTACCTCTTCTCGATATTGTTTTAGTCCTGTTACTTCTAAGAGAACTTCCAATTTTCTCTTGGGGCTTTTCGATGCAAAATCATCTACTGTTCCTTCCCCTGTAAATGCTAATTTATTATCGCCACGAACTCCAATTGATTCAAAGACTCTTCTAACATCTCGTCTTGTAACCAATCTTCCGCGAATAATTCTTCTTGAGTTATTAATGCTATATGTGACGGAACTATCATCCCGGGATATTTTAGCTGTGACCTTAAATGTACCAAAATCTATCACTGAATTTAGATCTTTATCCAAGGTTTGAATTGCTCTTCGACCATTTATAATTGGATTAGCTATTTCTAAAGTAATTTTAGAAAAATCATCATTTTTCCCGACTAAACTACCAACACCTTTTGCTTTTGCTCTAGCAGGAATATGTCCTATACATAAGGTTAATCCATCCAGTACTTGGGTTTTTCCAGAACCATTTGCTCCTGTAATTAATGAAATAGCTTCTTTAGCTAAATCCACTACCGTGAATTCGTGAAGCATTAGGTTTTCCATGGTAATTTTTTGGAATAGTTTAGCTTTTCCATTCATAAATTCCTAACTCCGCTGCTTTACTTTAGACGAAGTGCAAAAGATCTGATTGTGAGATATTCCAATAGAACAATCTATCGATTTTCTCCTATTCTTCCCTCTTTTCATTGACTCTTTCCTTCAGTCTAACTATATCCTCTTGTTTATCTGTTTAAATAAGAAGTTTGAAAGGAGTTAAGCGAAAGTATTTTTCTGCTCACCGGCTACACTAAATGTTATTAGTGTACTACATCATTCTGTATATATAACTAATTAAACGTGGTAATATCAAAAGTAATAAGCTCTTGCTTAACTATGAAAAAAAAGAGAGAAGAAAAATGGAAGCAACTTATTTTCCAGCTTCCATTCTATGAACATTTTTGAATTATTTTCTCTTTCTAGCTATTAGGATCACACTGGTTAATCCAATTGTACTTAAAACGATCCACGCAGCAAATGGTATCCCAAATGGGAAGGTAAAGGAATTAGTAGGTGTACCTGTTTTGGTTGCCTCTGCTGAAAGAGTGAAACTACCAGAACCACCAACTCGTTTAACTACAAGATAGACTGTCTTGTTGTTTGCAGGTGTATAAAGGATATTTTCGGGTACGCCTGCTGTTGCGGTGGTACTACTCGTCAAAATTGCTGAAGCTGATGTTACATCTACTGAGGGATCATACAAATAAAGATCATAATCAGCAGATCCATCCATTTCAATACCCGCTGTGAATTCAATCATTTCAACTAATTCTACTTTTCGAGCCCAGCTTTGCATGCCAGTCGGTGAACTACTAAGTGTTTCAGTAACATTAGTTCCAGCGGAATATGTTGAGAGAAATGCTTCAATCGCTGCATCGCCATGTACTTTGCCAAAACCTTCAACCAAATCTCTAGCACCTCTATTCAATGTTGGAGAATTACTATATATATCGTATATTTCACCATACCGAACTTCCGTTGCGGTTCCGCAGAGAATATTCTTTATGAAAAGCACATTTGCTTCTGTATGAGTCCAATCTGAGCCCATTGCTTGTATCATTAAAGCAGCTAATCCAGCAACATGTGGAGTAGCCATACTTGTTCCTTGAAAAGCTATGTAATCATCTGTGTTCAGTTCAGTTTCCCAATAAGTGGTTGGAGATCCTGATAAGAAATCAATAACGTCTTTATCATTTGTATCAGCAGCAACAATTGGGTGAGTGTTTTCATCTGCACCAATAGGATCTTTGTATGCTCCACCAGGAGCCAAAATATCAGGTTTGCCAGATCCGGTGTCACCGTTTGAGGAATAAATTGCTACTTTGTCAACATCGTCTATAGCTCCAACGGTAATTGCTTTGCTTGCTGTACCAGGGGAATAAACATAATCACCATCTGTATGACCATTACCAGCAGCAGCCACACAAACATATCCTAGAGAAACTAGATTGTTTATTGCATTATCTACTGCGGGGATTTCTGAATCAAATCCTAAAGACATACTTACTACTGCTATATTATAAGTATCACCATTTACAGCTATCCAATCCAAAGCATCAGTAAATTCTGTTTGAGAACCAATTCCTACATCATCTAAAGCCTTCAAAGCAACGATTTCACAACCTGGAGCAACACCTCGATATTTATTATTCCCATCAGATGCCGAAGAAGCTGGACGAGTAATCTTGTATTGAATTTTTGCTCTACCAATTTCTGAAGAGGGTGAACCGCCTTCGTAAGGTCCGATAATGAATGTATATTTCCCTGGGGAAAGTGATGCAGTTGTATGAGTTAGTGGTGCAGTAGAGTAATCATCAATTATAGGAGTTTCATCACTAAATGAACCATCTAAATCTGTATCTATAACTAGAAATAAGGTATCTGCTGGATTATTCGATCCATCTGTTTCATCCCACCAAATTTCGAAAGATACAGTTCCTGTAGTTTCCACTTCTACATGGTTTATTAAGCCATATAATTCATCTAAATGAGGTAATCCAATTGTTCCTGATATTTCCACGTTTGCTGCAGTTTCTGCACCAGTACCTGATCCAGCTGCGATACTTGAAACATGAGTTCCATGACCATTCCAGTCAGTGGCAGTTGCATATTCATCACTTGCGGTATAAACATCATGTCCGATGAAATCTTCCCAATGGGAAACTCTTCCAGTGAAATCTGGATGACTATCATCAATACCAGTATCTATGATCGCAATAGCATCATTTACATCACCTTCAAAACCTAAAGTATCCCAAACGTAGGGGCGAACATTTATTTGGGGAACGCTTGTGCTAAGCATTCTTTTACTTTTATAGTTCTCTGTCACAAAATTGACACCAGGGATCGCTGCTAAGGCACCAATTTCTGTTCCTTTAATTCTAACAGCAGCACCATAAATAACGGACCAAGAACTAACTATGATACCATCTAGTGATTCAATGCTATTTCTAATCCTCTCATTTAGAGGTGTAACAAAAGTAACGATAGTTGTATAATATTCACTCTCAAAACCATTACTTACAATGTTCTCTAAATGGTCATGAACTTTATTTTTGTTTAAATCCATACTTGTATCGTGTTTCACAAGTGGATTGAATGTGCTTAATTCTATTGGAGCATCGGGTAGTTGGGCGGACGCATATGACCCAAATGCCAATGGCAATAAGAAGAAGCTAAAAAAGATAAGAGCATGCATTTTTTTGTTAATCATAAAAAAACCTCATGGTTTAAACATTTAATAATTATCTAATTTCAAGATATTAACATTACACTTTATTTAATATCAATTCAACCAACGATTATGATTAATCGTTCTGAATTTGATTACTATCTGGTTATTGAGCTAAACACCTAATAAATACTTTTAATGAAGCAAGAACTGTTCTGAAAATTCCGATGAGAATGACAAAAATATGGAAACTGTCAATAATTTTGATAGGATAAGAAAATATTGAAATATACCTATGTTTACTTTTGAGCAGTTACGTATATTGTATGAAAACTAAAAAAAAAAACAATTTCAGGTTAAATAAAAGAATGTGATTAATCTTGTCTCAAACAGAAGAAATCGGTATAGTAGGTTATGGTGTCTACATACCTCGATTTAGAATTAGAGTTGAAGAAGTAGCTCGTATTTGGGGACAACCAGGAGAGGTTGTGAGAAAAGCTCTCGGAGTAGAGGAAAAGAGCATTCCAGATATGGATGAAGATACTATAACTATCTCTGTAGAAGCTTCAAAGAATGCTTTAAAAATGGCTGACATTTTACCGGAGGATATTGAAGCTGTTTATGTTGGATCTGAAAGTCATCCTTACGCTGTTAAACCAACAGCTACAATTGTCTCTGAAGCAGTAGGAGCTGCACCTATTACTACTGCTGCTGATCTTGAATTTGCTTGTAAAGCTGGAACTGCAGGAGTTCAAATGTGTCTTGGTTTAGTAAAAAGCAAAATAATAAATATTGGGTTAGCTGTTGGTGCTGATTGTTCTCAAGGAAGACCTGGTGACGCATTAGAATATACTGCAAGTGCTGGTGCGTGTGCATTGCTAATTGGTTCCTATAATATTATAGTAAGTATTGATCACACTGAAAGTTTCACTACTGATACTCCAGATTTCTGGAGAAGAGAAGGTGCAACTTATCCTTCTCATGGTGGAAGATTTACTGGAGAACCAGCATATTTCAAACACGTAACTCGAGCAGCTGAGAATATAATGCATAACACCAATACAACTCCTGATGATTATGATTATGTTGTTTTTCACGAACCAAACTCAAAATTCCCATTAGCGACCGCAAAGAAACTTGGGTTTACAAAAGAAAAAGTAGATCCAAGCTTAGCTGTTAGATACATAGGTAATACCTATTCTGCATCATCAATGATTGGTTTAGCAGCAGTTCTTGATATTGCAAAGGCTGGTGATAAAATTCTAATGATCTCGTACGGATCAGGTTCAGGAAGTGATGCCTTCACTATGACTGTGAAGGATGGTATTGAAGAACGTCGAAAAGATATTCCTAAAGTGCAAGATTACATTGATGAAAAGCAATATCTGGATTATTCATATTATACTAAACATCGAGGAAAAATCAAAATGTAATGGAGGATAAACAATGGAAAAAATAGCAATTGTTGGTGTTGGTAATACTAAAATCGGTGAATGGTATGAGAACAGTCTTCGTGGTCTCACTGATATAGCAATTTCAAAAGCAATTGAATCAGCAAATATAGACCCTAAAGAAATCGAATCAACTTTTATTGGTTCAATGTCATCAGGCATTTTCAATCAACAAGAACACATTTCAGCTCTAATTGGTCCTCACTCTGGAGTGAATGCCCCAGCATTACGTGTTGAATCTGCATGTGCAAGTGGATCACAAGCTCTCAGGGTAGCTATGATGGCGATTAGTGCTGGCTATTATGACTCAGCATTAGTCGTTGGTGTAGAAAAAATGACTGATCTTATCGATATTGGTGATGTTACAACAGCTTTAGGAACAGCTTCAGATAGTTCATGGGAACTCGGAGTAGGAGCAACTTTCCCAGCTCTCTTTGCACTTATGATGAGAGCTCACATGCATAAATATGGAAGCACTCTTGAGGAATTTGCCAGTGTAGCAGTGAAAAATCATGATAATGGTTCGCTTAATCCTGATGCTCAATTTAGAAGGAAAATCACCATGGACACAGCTATGAAATCTCGAATAATTGCTGATCCAATTAGATTATTTGATTGTTCACCTGTAAGTGATGGTGCTGCAGCAGTTATAGTTACAAAAGAGAGTTTAGCTAAGAAATATACTGATGATCCTATATATATTACTGGAACTGGTGCTGGAACAGACCATATTGCTTTGCATCAAAGACCAGACATTACAACCATGGAATCTACTAAAAGAGCTGTTAAAACAGCATTTGATATGGCAAAAATTACAACAAAAGATGTAGATTTTATTGAAGTTCATGATTGCTTCACAATTGCTGAAGTAATTACGCTTGAAGATATTGGATTCTGTAAAAAGGGTCAAGGCGGGAAATTTTCACTTGAAGGTAAAACTGCTCTTAATAGTAAAATATCAGTTAATCCAAGTGGTGGACTAAAATCAAAGGGTCATCCTGTTGGGGCAACTGGGATTTACCAAGTTATTGAGGTGTTCCATCAATTACGAAACGAAGCTGGAAAACGGCAAGTAACAAATAATAACGTAGGTGTAACGCATAATATTGGAGGTTCAGGCGCAACCTGTGTTGTTAATGTTTTTTCAAGAGGTGAATAAAATGTCAGTTCCGAGATTTTGGCGAAGAATTCATTCATTATACAGACTTGAAGGTACAAGATGTGCTAAGTGTGAGATATTGTATTTCCCAGAACGTAATCGTTGCATAAAATGCAATTCGAATGAACTACAACCATTCTTTTACTCTGGGTATGGAAAAATTATTAGTTACACCTGGGTCTACACTCCTCCTAAGGGATTCAATAGCAGTATTCCTTATTGCTTAGCAATAATCGAGTTAGATGAAGGACCACGATTAACTTCACAGGTGGTTGCAGTTAATCAGGATGAAGTTTCAATTGATATGCTCGTTGAATTTGCGTTTAGAAAAATTTCTTCAGAAGGAAAAGAAGGAGTTATTACTTACGGCTTCAAATTCCGACCAAAAGGTTACCCGAATCATAAGAAGAAATAGAATTTAGTAATTGAAGGATTTTAAACCTTCAAATTTTTTTTCTTTTCTGATTTCCAAGTGTTTTAGGAATACTTTAATTCACTTTTTATAAATTTACTATGAGTTTATCTATTGTAAGTATTTGAGCTGACCTACATGGGAAAAATCAATGAACTCTTTAAATTGAATTTAAAATTCATTGGAATCAGTAGAAGATTAGCTATCATTACGGTTGTAGGGTTAAGCATTAGCATTGCAATGATAACACAGAATATCTTTTTCCTAGATAGTTTTCGGCACAATGCTTTCAGTGAGTTTGCTGCGAATACATCTGATACGTATGTGGAAGCGCAAATTGATAATATAAGATATCCAGGGATTCAGCTTCAACCAATTTTAGAGGCATCTATAATCAATGAACTTGAAGACGCTGGTTTTGTTGAGGAGGACCTGGCATTCCAGGAATGGATATCGTTTAGATTCTTCTACTTATTACTTTATAATGAAATATTTCAACAGAATGAATTTCATGATACTTATGTCATAGGCATAGATCGACAGTATTTGAATTTAGGAATACTAGATAGCTTGATGGTTGAAGGAACAGCTCCTAATCCCGGTGAATACGCCATTATTACAAATACCCAAACTTTAGAAAGCACTAATCTAAACATCAGTGACACATATAGTGCTTATATAAAGATTGATGATCGAGGAAACCCTTGGGATTCGTATCAAGCAGGAATAGGAAATGCGGGTCAAATTATTGGGTTTAGTGGAATAATAAATATTGATGATATAATCTACAACTCGCAAAATGTTCCTCCTGAGTTAATGACTCTAATATCTATGGTTTTAAGTTTAGGTCAGGAAGTAATTATTACTGATTTTGAAAATGTACAAAATTTGGTACAATCAATTTATCTTTCCAGTTTGGAGTTTTCTGTATTAGGGAGAATGATTTTTGATATTCAAAGATTTAGTGTTTTTGAATTAGATGACCATCTAGGGAGCTTGCAAGTTTTCATTAATCGTATTCAAGAGTCTCTTATAAGTCTTGTAGATGTATATGATTCACCTAACCTAGAATTAAGTCTTAACACTAAAGTGCTCCCATTATTGTCTAACTTCAGACGTGAGTTTAGAATCTTTCAGATATTTCTACTAGTCTTTATGTTACCGACTTTAGGCATGGCGTTAACTCTAACGGCTTTTGCTAGTAACCAGGTTAAAAAACAAAGAGATATACAAGTGCATAATTTCCATCAAAGGGGATCGTCTAGGCAAATGCTTTTTGGATTTATGATTTTTGAGCTGGTTGTTTTCTCATTAATAGCCATTTTAATTGGATTGTTAATTGGTTGGCCGTATACCTATGTTGCTTTGAAAAGCGATGAGTTCTTCAGTTTTGGAGGAAATGCAGCTGAATTTGCTTTAAACTTAAAAACAATTGGAATTTCTTTAGCTATTGGGTTTGGGATTGCTTTCCTATCCAATATATTCTCTCTTTGGAGAAAAACCAAAACATCAGTTGAAGAAGCATTGCAAGAGCGAGTTGAAAAACCTCCCTTCTGGGAACGCTTCTATCTGGATTTCTTTGTCCTATTCCTTGGATTATTAATGTGGCTTATTTCCTTTTCGCAGATACAAGGAACGTCTGATACTGCTATAGAGTTTGCAATCTTTTTTGCAGCTCCAGCTCCTATACTGATTATTGTTGGGGCAATAATGATTATTACGAGAATTTATCCTATAATTGTAAAGTCCTTGTCTAATTTAATCTTCAAAATTCCTAGACTGGAAATCTCCGCAGTTTCCGCAAGGAATGCTGTTAGGAGAAAAGGTTCCACTAGTAGAACCATAATTTTGATGACAATAACTTTCACGTTAACAGTTGCAACTATGATCGTTCCTGATTCATATAGAGCATTTGATTTGGAAGATAATTACTACAACCTGGGAGCAGATATTGTAATTAATGGCGTGGATGTCTTAACTCCAACATATAAGGAAACCATTGAAGCTATGGAGGGGATTGAAGCAGCAACCTATGTAGGTGTTTTAGAATTATCTAATACTGAAAGTGATCTTCTCTACCAGATCAAAATAATGGGTATAGAACTGGATAATCATAGTAAAGCTGCATTTCAGGAAAGTGAATATACGAATGATAGAGGAATTGATGACTTAATAGATTCAATCCAAAATGATACTGATGTCATAGGACAACAAAACGAAATAGATTTACTCTCCTTAAATGAAAACTCTACTTTTCTAATTAGTAATTGGGTTTTAGAAGGATCTGATGTTGTGGAAAGATTCTATCCTGTTCATGTCGTTGATTATTATGAATATTGGCCAACACTTTACAATACCGTTCCTCAAACGACAGCGAAAGAAATTAATGTTGGTTTGATTGGTAATCTTTCCCTACCGTTTTCAATTGCTAGAAACGATTATGATGTTCAAGGTAAATTGTATGTCAAAGTGATGGAGGGGTACAGTATTAGTGAGATTGCCGGTCTCATTGAGATTTCTACCCAGCATGACACTGATAATATTGAAGACATGGCACTTATTTCTGAGGGGACATTAAAAGCCACCGTGCTTTTTGGAGCTTTGAATTCTAGTTTCATTATCTCCCTACTGATCTCTTCTGCAACTTTAATTACTATGATGATTGTTCAAGGAATTGAACGTGAAAAAGAAATTGCTGTTATGAAATCATTCGGCATAAGACCAAGACAATTATTCAACTTTTTCATATCAGAAGCTGTTATTGTTTTGATTTTCACCATGGTTATCGGTGTAGGATTAGGCGTCGGGATATCTGTTTTATTGATGCAAGTTTTAAGAATTGGTTCAGAAATACCTAAACATGAAATGGTTTTCCCGGTCATGAAAGTTGTTTGGACTACACTTGTAGTGTTCGGTGTAAGTTTGCTTAGTACGATTATTCCAATTATTATTAACACTCGTAAAAAGATTAGCGGGGCGTTGAAATCAATTTGAAAAATAACGAAATATTTGTTGAATGTACGGACTTGATAAAAATCTATGCAGATGAGAAAAATAGAGTTCGAGTTCCTGCTCTTCGTGGTTTAGAAATGAAAATTAACAAAGGGGAAATCACCCTTTGCGTAGGTCCTAGTGGTTCTGGCAAATCGACTCTGCTGAACATTTTGGCAGGTAATTTGAAACCTTCAGCAGGGGTTGTGAGGGTTGGAAATACTGATATTGCCAAGTTTACTCGAGCAGAAATGGTTGATTATAGAAGAAAGAGAGTAGGTGTTGTTTGGCAACTTCCGCAAATGAATCTTATTTGGGAATTATCTGCATCTCAAAATATTCAAGTTCCCATGCGAATTCTTGGAGTTCCTCGAGAGGAAAGGATGGCAAGAACTAAAGAATTACTTGAGGAAGTAGAATTACTGGATCGTGCGCATCACAAACCCACTCAACTTTCTGGTGGAGAAATTCAAAGAATTTCACTGGCAGTAGCATTATCCAACAAACCTGAACTCGTTGTTTTAGATGAACCTACTGGAGAGCTTGATTCGCAAACTTCAGAAAAGATTATTAGCTTTTTTGAAAAAATAAATGAAGATCTTGGAGTGACAATGATACTAGCGACTCATGATAGAAGACTAATCGCTCGAGGATATCGAACCATGCTCTTAGTAGATGGTCGCATAACAAGTGTAAGACATGGATTTGCTGATGAGAAAAACATTCCAGTTTTCAGTGATGCGTTTGGTGCTTTACAGATTCCTACAAATTTGCGTGAGCTCTTTAAATCTCGAGAAGATCTTTTATTAAGTCGTGAAAGTGAAGAAATTTTCAAAATCTTTGTTCCTAAAGATAATGGTAAAGAATAATTGGTTAGTCTTAAGATTTTAAGACTGCCAATTTAACATATTTATTTGATATTGATTTTTGTCTTAGCAGTTCATTCTTCTGGATGATTTTGTAATTGTAAGTGGAGTTTATATGCTTTTTTTGATACCTCTAATTGCTCTTCAAATTAAGGTAATAACGGATGGAAAAAAAATTGGGATTCCTAGCAAAACTCTTTGGAAAAGTTGATCGTAAAGTCAATATTGCGATGTGTGGTTTAGATAATGCTGGTAAAACTTCAATCCTTAGCTTTCTAAAGAAAGGTGAGTTTCGTGAAACTATAGCTACTATGGGTGTAAATCACGAGAATTTCAAACTTGGCAAATTATCTATGTCCGTTATGGATCTTGGGGGGCAAGAAGTATTTCGTCACTTTTGGCCGGCGTACATTGAAAGAGCAGATATTTTAATTTTCGTCGTTGATTCAAGTGATATTACTCGATTACCATTAGCTAAAGATATCTTCCATAAAGCAATCAATAATTATTGTAATCCTGATATTCCAATTCTAGTTCTCGCTACGAAACAGGATTTGCCTAATGTTTGTTCGCTTGCTTATATTATTCACCTCTTTCAACTTACAGGATTGTTCGATCGAACTATTCATGTACAAAAAGCAAGCTCTATCACCGGGTTAGGGATATACGAGGCTTTTCAGTGGATTCATGATCAAGTAATTGAAACAAAGAAACGTCGAGTGTCAAAAAATATCTCACAAATGGTGTTTCCCAAGCCGGTTTAGAAGAATTTTATTCTCACATACAAAATTTCCTAATAAATTAAGTTATCTTTTGAATATAATTAATTTTACATTAAAATAATAAGATTCATATTCTAAAAGAATTGAAATAAATATAGGAAAGATTATTATTTATCTTATAATCTTATAAATATACTATTCATTCCCTAAGGTGAAATGTTTGAGCGGTTCTGAATCTGGAAAAAGCAGTATACTGAAATTTATCCCAGAGGAGAGAATGGAATTAAAGGAATTTCTTTTGAAAGTAGGGATTAAAAATCTTGATAGACATACTATCCTAGTCAATGGTTCTCGTGCAAAATTAGAACAACTTGTCGAGAAAAATGATGAAATCATTGTTCTGCCGATTCTTAAAGGTGGATAGTAGATTTATCTACACTATTGTAGGAATGCATTCATTCCCTTTTTAACTTTATAAGTAGATTTTATTTGACTGAATAGACTTTTCGCAGATATATCAGTCCCTGATAATGTACTTGAATAAATAATAGGAACTAATTACCATCCCGATACCTGCAAATATGAAAATAATATAGCCCGAAAAGTACAATGCATTCCAGTCAATAGTCCATTGCGTTTGGATGAGTTTTACAATTGAAAAAATAGTGAGTATTGGTCCTATTAAGATAAATACCATGCTAAATGTCATTGCAGATGCCATTTTAATAACGACCCAACCAAATCCGGGAGCAATGTCAGCTCCTGATGGTGGGCTTTTTTTCTTTCGTCTTTTCTTCTTTTTTACAGGAGGAGTTAAAGTTTCTTTTACTTGTTCTTGTTTCTTCATCATTTCCTCTGATTGCATTTCAAGAATTAACGCATCTTTTTCCTCTGGTGTAAGAGCTGTAAGATCTATATCTCCTTCCTCAATTTCTTCTTGTTCAAATTTTTGGTTTTCTTCCTCAGAGGCATTCATATGGGTCATTATCTTTCACTGTTTAAAGCAATTAATTTACACTTTAATTACAATTTTTGAGTTAAATGTATATGTATTTGGTTTGTTTTGAAAAAATCACATTGTTTTTAATACGAGTAATAATTCAATTTCGGGGAAAAAAATTTAGATAACTAAAAATAGGATAGAACATAGAAACTTACGAATTAAAAGAAAGCATTTAAAGCTTAATTTAATCATAGTTATTTGAATTGCAAGGATGTGTAATTATCAGTGAAAATTGTACCAGATACCAGTGTGATTGTTTCAAAGTTTATCGTAGAAGAAATTCTTGCTCTCGAAGGAAAAGTAGTAGAAGTTATTATTCCACACGTAGTGATAAGTGAAATTGAGAATATGGCAAATAATCATCGAGCCAAAGGTTTTGAAGGGTTAGAGGAATTAAAGAATCTTCGATTTGAATGTAAACGTATGGGGGTTCCCATCACTCTTGCAGGGGAAAGACCAAAGCTTGAAGAAATTCGATTAGCATCTTCAGGAGGATTAGATGCGAGAATAAGAGATGTAGCTCGTGAACATGATGCAGTTGTTTTCACCAGCGATAAAATTCTTGTCTCTATGTGTGAAGTTGAGGGAATTCTTGTTGAATATCTAAAACAAACACCTAAGAAGAAACCGCTTGTAAGAATATTCGATTTCTTTGATGAACAAACTATGTCTGTACACATCAGAGAAAAAGTTCCTCCACAAGCAAAGAAAGGAAAACCCGGAGATTGGCAATTAGTAAAGATACATGAGAACCCAACAACTCATGAAGAAATTGATGAATTAATCTTAGATATTCTTTCCATTGCACGTGTTACACCGGATTCATTTATTGAAATGGATGAGCCAGGAGTAAAGGTTATCCAACTTGAATCTATGAGAATTGTTATTGCTCAACCACCATTTTCTGATGCTCTTGAGATTACTGCCGTTAAACCTATTACAAAACTTTCTTTAGATTATTACAAACTCTCTCCAAATTTACTAGAGAGATTGAAAAAGAGAGCAGAAGGAGTTTTAGTTGCTGGATCACCAGGT
This sequence comes from Candidatus Heimdallarchaeota archaeon, assembly GCA_019058165.1. GTDB lineage: Archaea > Asgardarchaeota > Heimdallarchaeia > JABLTI01 > JABLTI01 > JABLTI01. The sequence continues at coordinate 18,937 of JAHLVZ010000019.1, read as the reverse complement.
GCAGGAAAATCAACTTTTGCGCAAGCATTAGCTGATTTCTATGCAGCGCAAAATAAAACCGTGAAAACGGTTGAAAAACCTCGAGATCTGCAAGTAGGACCTGAAGTATCACAATACACAACTCTTGCTGGTGATTTTAGGAAAACTGCTGATATCATGTTACTTATGAGACCTGATTTCGTTATATTTGATGAATTGCGAAAAACCCCTGATTTTGAGGCCTTTGCTGATATGCGTCTCTCGGGAATCGGATTAGTAGGGGTAATTCATTCCACAAAAGCAATTGAAGCAATTCAGCGCTTTATTGGAAGAATCGATCTTGGAATGATACCAAGCATTCTTGATACCGTTATCTTCATCGAAGATGGAGAAATTTGTGATGTTTTAGAACTTAAGATGACAGTAAAAGTTCCTTCTGGTATGCAAGAAAGAGATCTTGCACGTCCGGTAATTGAAGTAAGAGATTTTGAAACTCATAAATTAAAATATGACATCTTTGTTTTCGGTGAACAAGTATCTGTTATTCCTGTTGGTAGTGTAAGTGCTCAACCATCTCTACCAATGAAACCACAAGAAAAGAAGGAAATAGAAAGAATTATTCGTCGTCAAATTAACTCGAAACAAATTAGGATTACAAAGTTGAGTAAAAATTCAATACGAGTTGAAGTGCCAGAAGACGAAATTCCACTAATAATTGGTCGAAAAGGGAAAACAATTACTGAGCTTGAAAAGAAAATTGGTATGAGAATTGATGTCAAAGCACTACATTATGATGATGAACCCACTAACTCAACAGATAAAGCACAACTCCAAGGTCAACTACCAGTTGATATTCGATTTACCAAAACACATGTTATTCTAAGCTTTCAAGAAGATTTGCGAGGGATTAATGTAGAAATCTCTACAAATGAAAAGGCATTATTCCAAGGATCAATTGGCAAAAAAGGCGAGATCAAAATAGAACGTGCTACTTCTATTGCAAGGGAAATCATTAGAATGATTAACAAAGGAGAAACGGTTTACGCAAAGCAAAAATAACTTTATCTAAATCACGTTTTTTCCTTTACTTTTATCTCCTTTTCAGTTGCAACTATTACTCTGCTTACTATGTAGTTTGGGAAAAGACCATTTTCCATAACACCTGGAATATTGTTTAAAATTCCTTCAAATATCGTAGGATTACTAATTATCTTAAAATCTGTATCCAGGATGACATTACCATTGTCTGTTACTGTAGGTCCTAGTTTATCTGAAGCTATCCGTAATTCAGGTTCACCTTGTAGAGCAAGTAATTTCTTCTTAACGAATTCTTTTGCATGAGGGATTACTTCGACAGGAATTGGAAAACTTCCTCCTAATTCATCAACCATTTTTGATTCATCAACAATGATAACTAAATCTTTAGCAGCAGCAGCAATTATCTTCTCTCTTAATAATGCACCCCCACCGCCCTTGATTACATTTAAGTCTTTATCGACTCTATCTGCTCCATCAACAGTTAAATCAATAACAGGATATTGGTTTAATGTTCCAACCACCATATTATTTTCTATTAACATGTTTTCGGTATCAAGTGAACTTGGTATACAAACGATTTCTTGGGTGTCAAAATCCGAGGTTCCTAATAGCTTTATGAATTCTCTAACTGTTGATCCACTACCGATTCCAAGAACCATCCTATCTTTAACGAATTTGAGTGCTTCTTTTGCTGCTTTTCTCTTCATTTCTTGAATTGCTTTTTTATTCCCAGTCATTGTTTCCCACAACTATTTACTGATTTACTCTTAATTGAAGAGTGTTTGTAACTCATAATAAGAAACATCACCCAATCGATCAACGCAAGCAATTAACAATTTCTTCTTCAAACTTTGAGTTTGGGTTACAATTTCATCTAAACTTTCAATATTAATTGTCATACCCTCTCCTAAGGGTGTAACCATAATTTTCGCAACTTCTTGACCTATTTTTGCCCCACGCGGATAAAGTCGGTATTTTACTACGTCACTAATGCCTTGTCCTACAATATATCCTCTATTTCGTAAGTCCTTATAGACTAAATAATCTGACCAGAAACTATCCTTTCTTTCAGAGAATATCCAAGCACAATTACTCACATCAAGCCAAACACCATTTTCGTCTGCGATTTTTATGACATCTCTTTCCAGTAAGTGAAGTGCTTCCTCAAAATTCAGAGATAAGGTTTTATCTTTATTGAGAAGACCATAGTAACCATTGTCATAAATTATTCTTGCATCTTGGTGATCTTCGATAAGAATCTCACTTTTTATTAACTTAGCAAGAATAGGCTCCGAAGATTTCTTTTTCTTAGTTTTCTGTACCTCTAAACTTACATCTTCAGATTTTTTTTGTTTCTTTTCTTGATTTCCCAAAATAACATCACTGGAATTGGTGTTTTTACTTGTTTAAAGATAAAATACTCGCTTTTTAAAGAATTGCTTAAAGGTTCTGAATTTTCAGTTTGCGCCTTCTAATTCACGGATTAAATCACGGATTTCAGCTGCTTTTTCAAACTCAAGTTTTTGTGCTGCTTCTTTCATTTGATCTTTTAACTCCATAAGAACGAGAACTAAATCACTTTCTTCCATTTGCCTGAATTCTTGGGCTTTCCTTGCAGGAATTTTCTCTAATTTTATTAAGCCATCAGTTATGTCTTCCAATGATTTTTGGATTGTTTGTGGAGTAATGCCGTGTTTCTTGTTGTATTGTATTTGTATTCTTCTCCTACGATTATTATCTTCTACTGTTCTCTTGATCGAATTAGTCATATTATCAGCAAAAAGAATCACCCTTCCATTTATGTTCCTCGAAGCTCTTCCGATAATTTGAGTGAGGGAACGTTGAGATCTGAGAAAACCTTCTTTGTCTGCATCTAATATAGTAACCAATGATACTTCCGGTAGGTCCAAACCTTCTCGTAAAAGATTAATTCCAACAATAACATCGAATTTTCCTTTGCGCAAATCACGCAAGATTGATACTCTATCAATAGTTTGAATTTCTGAATGCAAGTATTCCGCTTTAATTCCTTTCTCAGCAAGGTATTGAGCTAACTCTTCAGCCATTCTTTTAGTCAATGTGGTAACTAAAGTTCGTTCTTTGATTTTTACACGTTTTACTATTTCATCAAGTAGCACATCAACTTGATTATCAATAGGTTTGATGATAATTTCAGGGTCGACCAGTCCAGTTGGACGAATAATTTGTTCAACAATAGCTTCTCCATGTTCGAACTCATATGGTCCTGGAGTTGCTGAAGTAAAAACAACTTTTTTCATAAAAGCTTTAAATTCTTCAAATTGAAGAGGACGATTCTCAAGTGCTGAAGGAAGTCGGAAACCATAATTAACTAACGTTTGTTTTCGTGAACGATCTCCCGCATACATACCACCAACTTGAGGTATAGTAATATGGGATTCATCAATAACCATAAGGAAATCCTCAGGAAAATGATCTAATAAAACAAATGGACGTTCTCCGAAATTACGATTGTCTAAATACATAGAGTAGTTTTCAATCCCAGGGCAATAACCTATTGATTGTAACAACTCGAGGTCATAACGTGTTCTTTCAGAAATCCGCTGCTTCTCTAAAAGCAGATTCTTTTCTTCAAAATAGGTTATTCTCTCATCAAGTTCACTTCTGATTTTATCAGCAACACCTGAAATTGTTTCTTCTTCAGTCATATAATGAGTTGCTGGGAAAACATTAAACGATTCTATTTCGTTTAGCTTCTTACCGGTTGGATATTCGTTTTCTGTTATTTTTTCAATAGTATCTCCAAACATTTCAATGCGAATAGTTGTCTTATCAGAATGAGGTGGAAAAATCTCTATGGTATCACCTTTCGCTCGAAATGTTCCTCTTTTCAATTCAAAATCATTTCTCTCATACTGTAAAGCAACTAATCTTCTGAGAATCTGCATTCTTTTTACAGTTACATTTTTTTCAAGATTAAGGATAGTACGATATGCTTGAGGTGGCCCTAAACCAAAAATAGCTGATACACTTGCAACGATGATGACATCTCTTCTAGTAGCAAGAGCGTGAGTTGTAGCATGTCTCATCTTTTCAATTTCTTCATTAATGGAAGTGTCCTTGCCAATATAGGTGTCTGTCCGGGGAACGTACGCTTCTGGCTGATAATAATCATAGAATGACACAAAGTACTCAACAGCATTATCAGGAAAGTATCGTCTATAATCTGAACAAAGTTGAGCTGCAAGGGTTTTATTTGGTGACAAAACTAGTGTGGGTACTTGTAATTTCTCTACTATATTTGCAACTGAGAATGTCTTGCCTGAGCCTGTAACTCCTTTCAGTACTTGACGACTTAATCCTTTCTTGAAACCATCAACTATTGCTTTGATCGCTTTAGGCTGATCACCTTTCGGAGTTAGACCCTTCGTTAACTTGAATTCAATCAATACTAGTCGCACCCAGTGTTCCAAATATCTTCAAACTAAAAACACATCTATAGAGAGATAAGCGAAAGTTTTCACTTAAAATTTGTTTCATTACTTCAAAATTTATCAAGTTTTAAATAATTAATTAACTATACTATTTACAAGGAAAAAATTGGGGAACTACTTGAAAGAAAAAACACTTTTGGAAAGTGCTTGTTTGGAAATTATAGGGGAGAATTATAAGGAATTTTATGGATTACTTGGTAATCTATTGCTTCTTAATCCTGATTACGTCCAAAAAAATGATCCTAGATTAACAGCTAAAATAACTGCTATTCTCTTTGATGATGGATTAAAAGATAAACCTCACTTGATATGCCAATTTATAGATAATCCGAAATTAAATGATGAATTTAATGCCTTAGAAGTAAGCCATACAAAAAAGCTATTAGAAATAGATCCTGAGCTAGTAAACACCAGCAAGATAATTGATCTGATGAAACAAAATGTCATTACAGAGGATTTTGAACATCAGTTAAGATTACTCATAAGGGAAGATATGGAAAAATTTAGCTTTTCTGAACGAGCACGATTCATTCACAAATATTAAGTAAACTAGACACTAATCTATTAGATTCTTAAAAAATAAAAGTAGAGGAAGGGTTGAATCCCTTCAAATTTTACTAGTTAACTAGCTATTCTACTGAAAAAGCAATTTTACAACAAGCTTTGTATTTGACAATTTTTCCGTCTTTTACAACAGCTGTAAAATTAATTACATCAACACCACTTATTCCACGAATGGATTCTGATGCTTCTTTTACAGCAGTATTTGCTGCATCTTCCCAACTCTTAGGGGAACTTCCAATGATTTCTAGTACTTTAACGACCATATGTGTAGTACCCTCCTTAAAAGGTATAATAAAAACACAGTGCTTACTCAAAAGATTTTCCCTCTTAAAATCCGACTTTATTTCAAGGGATTAGTGAAAAATTTCTAAAAGGGATTCTTAATATTTGATACATCATGTCCTCAGAGAAGAAGCATTTAGCTATTGATTTTCACGTTCATGTAGATGAGCGTGTTAAATACCAACACATTCCAAGTGTTTTACGTTCTAGAGGGCTTGATGGTGCGGGTTTACTTGCTCATAATGATTTCGCTTTTGCCAAAAAAGTAACTGAGATGTTTAAAGCTAAAGACAAAGAGAAGATCTATTTAGCAGGTGTTGAAGTCGATACTGCAGATGGACATATTATCGCTTATGGTATTAACGAGGAAATTCCTCCAAATCGACCATCGGAAGAAACTATAGAATTAATCAGTGATTTGGGTGGAGTTTCAATTATCCCTCACCCATTTATGTCTCACAATAGTGTTGGCTGGAAAGCTTATACCTTAAAAGCAGATGCTATGGAATTCTATAATGGATTCGCTAAGATCTTTCTTAATTTTCCAAATATTATGGCTAAAGTAGCGTTCAAACACAATGGTTTCAGCGAAGTTGGTGGTTCTGATGCGCATCATGTACATGCTATTGGTACTTGTTATAGTATAGTGGAAATTGATGGAGAAGCAACTGAGGAGAAAGTATTAGAGGCACTTCGAAATCAAAAAACTCAACCGAGAAAAAAACCAATTGATCAACATGACATTGCTAATTTCTTTAAGATTATCTTTACTCCTAAAGAAGGAAGAAAAGTAGTGAGATTCTTCGATTATTTCTAGTGATTTTTATTTTTTATTCTTCAAGTGGTTTTGGATTGCTTGTTAGAAGAGTTGCAAGTTCTAATGAAACTTTGGATCTTGTAATTGGATCTTTTATTTGACTTACTATGTTCATAGCTTCTCTCATTAACTGAGTGCCTTCTTCGGATGGAAGAACTGTTGAAAGATAACCATAGAGATATGCTTTTTGTCCTTTTGTTAATTGATCCTGAAATTGTAATCCTAAATTAACTAATTTGCGTTTATTCAATAAAAATGACATATCTGCAGCAGAAGTGGCAATATCAAGTAAAGCGTCTCTTCGATCAAAGTCATCTCCTATTTCTGAAGCGTATTTTATTGAATCAAGTAATGCTTTTTCAGCTTCTTCTTCGTGATTTAGTGCAGAGAGGACTACTGCTAGATAACTGAGAGCTCTTGCTGTTGCACCTTTATTTGTAATTTGTTCAAGTAATGGTTGAGTTCTTTCTAGAGTTTCAAAGTTACTTGTTTCCCTGGCAAATTCAGAAATAGCTATTATGCAGTCACAAAATGCATAGCTTCGTGAGATGGGTTCGTCGATTTCATAGGCAGCATCAATCCCTTGCTCAATCATAATCATTTTCGCTAAGTTATCAGCTTCGTCAATTGTTTTGCCTAAATCATCTTTAATTCGTCGCACGTTACTCTTCACCATACTTCAGAATAATATATAATTTTCATCTAATATCTTTTTTTCAAGTTTAAAAAGATAGTCAATTAGTAGCTTATACGATTCTTTTTTTGCAGTCAATTTTTTACTGCTTTTGTTTATATTCCTCTAAGCGAGTTTCTGAAATTATCTCATATCGTTCAAAGGACATTTGCCAAAATGCTCTTCCTTCAGTATCGGATCGTAAGTCTTGATCTATCTTGAAAGATTCAGCGACAGGCAGAATCCCTGAAATTATGACGAGATCTTGATCAGATCTAACATCAATTATATCCCCTCTTCTTTTATGGATAACCGAAGTCACTTTTCCTAGGTACATCACAGGGGTTGTGATTTGTATCTTATAGATGGGTTCTTGAGTAGCGATTTCTCCTTTGCGCATTGCGTCCCACACAGAATTTCTTAGTAAAGGAACTGTATGCTCGAATTTCTCGCCCTCAGTAGCTTCGAAATCGATAATTTTGACTCGAACACCAGAAACTGGTTTAGAAGAGATTGGTCCCGAAATCAATGCACTTCTTATTCCCACTAAAATATTCTCAATCGCTTCCTTTGAAAATTTGTTCATTATAGATTTCTTAATAATAATCTCATTTTTATATTGACTTAATCCTTCACTGTAATCCCCAATTTCCTTGCTAATTGATGGTGTTGAGATTGTATCTTCTGTATTAGATTCTACGAGTAATTTCACTTTTGAACCAAATTCATCTCGAGATATTTCTCCACTTGGTTTACTAATTCTTTCAACAAAAATGACAAGAGGTGATGTGGATGAGCATTTAACCAATAAGGAAACATCATTTACTACTGTTTCGAGATGTAATTCGCCCAATCCCATTAAGAGGATTTCACCTGATTGGTCATCAATTCTTATGAGGAGATTTGGGTCCTCCAAGTCAAATCGCTCGAGAACCTTCTTAAGTTGTGGCAGGTCACGAAGCATTTCTGGTTCTATTGCAACAGTAACAACGGGATTTGCAAGATATTTTATTTCTTCAAAAGGCAACATTTCTTTTTGATTTAGACTTACGAGTGTTTCCCCTGGATTTATTTCACCTAGACCCGAGATTGCTACTGTGTTACCAGCAGGAACTTGAGTTACTCGTTTTTTATCTTCTCCCATAAAGACAAATATACTTTGTATATTCTTTGTTTCTTTTGTGTTTAGGAGTATTACGTTTGTTTTTTCCTTTAGTACTCCAGAGAAAATACGCCCTAATACTAATAGTCCTGCATGTTTATCCATCAAAATTTTCGTTGAACCAAAAACTAATGGTATGACCTCTCCCTCTGCTTGACAATTAATCATTGCCTGTCCAACATCAGAAGACAAATCTCCTTTCCAAATGTTCTGTATCCTGTATTTTTGAGCAGTTATTGGGTCTGGTAAGTGATTAATGATCATATCAATCAAAGGTTTCTCTATTGGTAATATTTGTTGCAAAGTTTCAATTTCATTTTTTGAGTAGTATTCAACAATTTGATCAAATGTTATTTCAGTCTCTTTAGCAATTGGGATTGAAATTGCCCAGCGATGAAGAGCAGAACCGAATATCACACTTCCGTCTCTCGTTGAGCTTCGCCACTTTGGCACTGTGGAATTTTTTGAGAACCTCTTTACCAAGGTATTAAAATTATTATAAATTATCTCAATTCTTTCTGCAATTTGTGTTGGAGTTAATTTTAATTCATTGATTAAACGATCTACTTTGTTAATGAAGAGAATCGGTTTAACACCTTCAGTTACACATTGTCTAATAACTGTCTCTGTTTGCGCCATAACTTGTTCTACAGCATCTATAACCACTATTGCACCATCAACAATTCGTAAGGCTCGCGCAACTTTACCAGAAAAATCTACATGACCAGGACTGTCAATTAAATTAACTAAAAATTCCTCATCTTCTTTTTTGACAATTAATGAAATATTCGCGGTTTTCATAGTTATACCGCGTCTTTGCTCCTCAGGTAAAAAATCTAAGGCACGTGCTTCTCCCGCTATAGATGGAGCTAAAACACCTGCGGATACAAGTAGAGAGTCTGATAGAGTTGTTTTTCCATGGTCTATATGAGCAACTAGAGCAATATTTCTTATCTTTTTTTGATTAGTCATTAAATTCGAAATTTTCTCTATCAAGCTCATCTAAATCAAGCTCTCCTTTTATTCATCTTTTATTTACTTTTAGCCACCATGAGCAAGTGGTAAGACAGTGATTTGTTGTCCGTCTTCTAAAGACATTTCAAGCAATTTCATTGTTATTACATCTGTTCTATCAACAAATACAAGGATATCATTACGTAATGAATCTTCTTTAAAGAGTAACGTCTCGAGTGATGAGATTTGTGAAGCTAGCTCTTTAAGAGCAGCTAAAACTGAAAGATTATCTTTCAATGTTAAGACAATTTTCTCTTTTTGACCAAAAATCGATCCTTTAAAGTCGAAAGTTATTTTCACACTAACCCACTCATCTATGATAATTATTGATAAATTTTAGATAGCGTTTTTAAATATGTTTAAAGATTGATTGCTTTCAAAATTACTGTAACCCAATCATTAATTGTAATTCCAGGAGTGGATATTTGTTGTTTCTTATAGATTTCTTCAATTTTGTTTTTGAGTTGTTCCTTGTCTATTGTAATACCCAATAACTCTTGTTCAATAATTTCTAGTGCTTCCTCAGGATAGATGAAAAAATCACCGGTAATCTTTAGTGTGGACATTCGATTATTTTCTATGCTTAGTTCCACTTCAATTAAGCCTTTTTTAGTTCTGAGTGTAGCATTTTTCATTTCCAATCATCGTCCTTTGAGTTCAATAAGAAAAAACAGAATTCCTTCATTAAAAAATTATTGAAAAAAGAAGATAATAGAGGAGGAAAAACAATGATGATTTAGATTCTGCACTGACTACTTTGGTGGGGTAATCAATTCTTGAAGGTGAGCTTCTATTTCCTTCAAAGAAGCTGTTAATTCTGTTAATGCTAAGCCCTTCTCTAAGAGAACAGTTACATTATCAATTGTATCTTCTGCTTCCTTTACTCGCTCATCTCGTAAGTTATTCAGTGCTTGAGTGATTGGTTCTAGGTCTGCTTTAGAAACCATAACATTTGAGAGCTGTTCTAAGCGTTCTTCCAAAGGAGTAATATCTACTGAGATAGCTCCTCCCGGTGCAGCACCTGTAGGAGCTCCACTTGAAGCTTGTTCTCCGCCTTCATTTACTTTATTCATAATTTGGACGAGGAAAAATTGTAATTTGTCAATTTTTCCTTCTAGCTCTGTAATCGCTGTTTTCATTTCCTTTACTTCTTGTTCTATTTTTGCCAAGTGTTCAACCACCGTGTTTTCACATGTTTATCTCTATCAACTGGAGTTCTATGGTTAATTTGTATGTTATCCAACCAATCAAAATCATGATTGAAGAATGTTTTAAGCCTGATTTTGCTTTTCCTTCGCCCATTTTTCCTGCTACAAGTCCACTGAATAATCCTTCAACTATAGTCATGTGTAGAAAGAGGATTTTATACGATTCTAAGACTTGAGGATTCAGTCCCAGATTTGTAAATTGATTCCCCTGGAATTCTGTATACATCTCCGACATTGGGTAAAAGAATGTGTTAAACAACACAACAATTACTAACAAGAAAATGATGAACGCTGCATAAATAATCCAAATGTAAGGTTTCATTTGACCTAATCTTTCTTTTCTAAGCGCAAGAATGTCTTCAACATGTTTCTGTGCTGAATCAAATATATCTTCTATAACCCCACCTGATCTTTGTGCTTCGAGAATAAGAATAGCAGCACGATTATTCAATTCTGTATCAGCAGTATCTGTAAATGAACGCATTGCTTGATCGAAGGGAATTCCCCAAGAAATTTTTGCAGCCATTTTCTGCAATTCAGGTGTTAATGGACCATAGTTTCTTTTGGATGATTCCGAAACTGCTCTTGGTAGGGATAATCCTGTTCTTTGAGCGTCAGCAATGTCTCTCAATAGATTTGGCAAGTTAGCATCTATACCACTTCTCCAATTATTATCAATGAAAAATGCGACAGATGGAGGAGCAATCGTAAGTAATATACCAAATGCTATGAAGTCACTTGCGGTTATTTGCTCATGAAGATTAAATACTCCTGCAAAAATTAAAGCAGCAATAGCACCCATTGCTACTCCTATAGATATGGAGATAACCCAAATCGTAGTTTGAGTTTTTTGTGGAATCTTAGGCATATTGTTTCTTCCTCGCTTAATGTGAATATTAAATTTCACAAATAAATAATTATTGCCATGTTATCCCTTATAGGGATTCTAATAGTGTTTACCTTTACATGTTTATGCTAAATAAATTCTGTGTTTGTGGATACTAGATGGGTTTATGGCTTGTTTTTTTGTAGGAAGTGAAAAAATACATATTCCTCAATTCGCTAAACTAAATACCACAAGCGAAAAGGTTTTAGAACTTGAATAATCACATAATTATAGCAAAAATAAATCATGACACTTTTGAGCTTATGTTGATCATTTGATTGGTGGATCCTCAATGAAAAGAAATATTTGGCGAAACAAGAAAGGGCAGATACAAGGAGTTGATTTTGCTCTCGCAATGATTATTTTCATGATTATGTTTGCTGAAGTAATTGTATTATCTCTGAATTTTCTAGAACCAAAATATCAAAATTTAGATAACAGAGCTTTTGAATCCTCAGCGAATCAGGTCTCAGAAGTATTCTTTTCAAGTACAGGATATCCCAATGATTGGGAGTATAAATATAGTACAGAATTTAACTCCTTTGGCTTACGAGAGATTGGCACTACAAGTTTAGATGCAAATAAGATTTCTCGGATAAATCCTCATGCGTTGTTTAGTCTGAGTTATGAAAACCTGAAACAAAATATGTCGTTAGAAAATAAAATTGGTTTTCAATTAAAACTTGAGTCAATATTTGATGTTAGCTCAACATTGACTTTATCTCAACCAATTGGTACGATCAATATTACAACATCAATAGGAGACTGCAATGTTTGGAGTTTTGTAGTAGCACCAAATAATACTGTTGTTTTTACTCAAAAGTCCCAAACAGATACTTCTGGTATTTTAGACTTGAGTTTTTCAACAGGAGTCGCTGTTTTACCAGATGGATATTATACTTTGGTTGTTTTTGCGCAAAGTCAGATCGGGATTTATGCTGTTGATTATGAAGAGGTTGTTATCGGAACCGAAACTAATTTCGGATTACAATTAATTGTTCAAGAGAACATTTCAAATAATGGATTGGCAAATATTCAAACATCTTTTGTGGGATCACTAACCAGTTTAAGTGCTATTGTTTTGTATCCTTATACTGAAGGAAATGAGCAATTTGGCAATGAGTCATCAATAATTGCTAGTCCAAGTACTACTGAGACCTTTAATCTAAGAATCCCCACTAATGGTACTTGTGTTTCTATAGCAACTGCAGATTCAGTCTCTGGTTTCCAGAGAAAAGTGTTTGTCTATCCTTCACAATTAAGTGAGAAATTTGGCACAATTTATGGTGCTGATTTGATACCAGATAATAAGCAAATCGTGAAAATTGAAAAAATCGTTGTTATTAGGGAATGCTTATTCAAGGCGGTGTTATATGTATGGCCCCAATATCTAAGTTAAAAATTCGACACAAAAAGGGAGGACAACTATTCCTGATAGAAGTCTTCATAGCATTATCAGTACTAATTTTATTGATGATTGCTATTTATCAAGTTGAATTTTCTACAGATAAAACCTATCCAGATAATTTATCCGAAATTGGGTATAACACTCTCGAATCTTTGAATAGCGCAGGAACTTTGAAACCTTTGGTTTATAATTTACTGACAACAGAACTTGCTGATAGTATTGATAATGCTTTGCCTGAAAATGTCTTCTGGCGATTATCTGTTGAAGATGATGCTGGAACGAATATTTTTAGTTTATATTGGGAAAGAATTCCGCCAGCAGATGCATCAGTCGGAGCTGCTGATTACTTTCTGTTTGGATATGATACAATTTTGAATCAGTACAGAGTGATTCACTTAGAATTATGGCGATTGGTTGGGTGAAAAAATGAAACGCAACAAAATCAAACAATTCATGAAAGATAACAAAAGAGGGCAAATCTTTCTAGTTTGCGCCGTAATAATGACAATCTACATGTTATCTTTTATCAACATTGTTTACGAATTAAACCGAACCCAATACACAGAAGGACTGGAAATAGAAGAATTCCAATCAACATTTGATAATTTTAGAACAGAAACGAATGCTTATGTCAAATCTATGCTAGCGAATTTCTCTCAACCTGCTACTATAATTGATAGTAATACTACTGCAGGTCTCCTCTTACAAGATTGGCTTGATTTTGCAGAAGTACAAATGCTGAGTAAGGGATATATTGCTGTTTTCGAGATTGATGAATTAATACCCGCTGTTCTTCCAGTTGAATTAGTAAGTACTAATGGACGCATGTCCTTCAGGGGTGATATTGATGTTTATATGGAATGCAACTACATGTCTATTGTAACCCAATTAAGCTATAATGTCAACTATACTCTTACTTACACAAATACAGCTACTAACGCTATAATTGATTTCTATTATGAAACAGTTTTTGGGATTACTTATCAAGGGTACTCTCAAGTAACAGTCAACGCTGCTGCAACAACAGATCTTTACAATGGCACCTATATTTATTCTGCTCCATTAGTTCCTGGAGATGTTGTGATAGGAGTTTCTGCTGAACAAGTTCTAGTAACACTGAACGTGTAAAAAGATAATATTCCCCCATTTTTCTTTTGTTAATTAAATATTAACGTTAATTGCTATTCGGACAGCTTTCTCTATAATTTCTAACGGTAGGGATGCAAATGGTCTTGGTTTTTCTGCTGCTTGGAATGGTAGATAGGGTATGTGAATGAATCCGTATTTGATGTGATTTTGATTATTGGTGACTAGATGATGTAAAACTCCATAAATTATGTTATTACAAACATATGTTCCAGCTGAATTTGATATTCTTACAGGGATACCTACTTTCTTAATTTCTTGGTAAGTTTTTCTAACATTTATAGTTGTGAAATAGGCTGCAGGGCCATTAGCAACAATTAATTCATCTCTTGGTTTGTTGCTTGCATTATCCGCATGATCGGTATCATTCATATTCAAACCAATTCTCTCAATTGAAACCACCATTCTTCCAGCAGCTTGTCCCAGAGAGAGAACCAAATCAGGTTTTGTTTTTTCAATAGCTGAAATTAATTCAGTGATTGCTTCACCAAAAACAACTGGTAATTTATTCGTTGTTAATGCTACATCTGGGATTTCTTCTTTTGCCATCTTTTTTATTAACTCTAAAGCAGGATTTATTTTGTCTTTACCAAAAGGCTCAAAGCCCGTTAATAGCACTTTTTTCATAAATCAAACCACCAAATTATCTTGTTTTATGAATCTAATAAATGATATCCTTCTTTGTAAATAAAATTTGATAATTTCGAAAGGTTATTTTAGCTTAAAACTGAAGATTCTTTATTAGCTACAATAAGGTTATTCTGGAGTAAAAAATATGAGTACCGAAGATGTAATTATTCGTTGCCCGATATGTAACGAAGTCTCTCCTCAAGGATACTTACTTTGTCCATTTTGTGGGGCAGATTTAACTGTTACATATGAACAAAAGATTTTCGCTCCAGTTACCTACAAAGAAGTTTGGTTCAGAATTAAGTCTCTTATAGTGAAGCCAAGAGTTATTGCTCAAGAAATTGCAGATAATCCTGATTCGAAAGGAGCTTTCTTATTCATTGTAGCAATTTCGCTTGGATTGGCTCTACAAGTATTATCATTTGTTATGCACACAAGATTACTCGATATGAAATTTTATCCGGTTGTATTCCTAATTGGCTGGATAGCTATTTTGCTTTTACCAACGATTATTTGGCTTTTAGGAACATGGGTTATCAGATTAATGACCCGATTATTAGGAGGTAAAGCTTCCAGAAAACAAATTCGTGCCGCAGTGGGTTATGGAATGATGCCTATTGTTTTTTCGGAACTCATTACTGGTATTTTATTTCTTATTGCACTACCTTGGAGAGATCCAAATCCATATGACTTTTCTGCGATTTTTGATGATATGAGTTTCATCAGACATTCTTTTATTGGTATAGTTGGTTTAATTATCCACTTTTTAGGTCTTGCAGCATCAAGTATTTACATTGTCTTCATTGCAAAGCCAGCATGTGAGTTTTCATGGTTAGAAACAGCTATAGCTACCGGTATACCTATGCTAGTTTATCTTATTTTGATGATTATTTATTATATGGGAACTTGAACAGTTTCATCCAAAATTAATCACAACTCATAAATATCATTCATCTGCCGTATTACTTATCTGAATATAGTTTATCGTAACTACTGAAAGTGATGAGTAAATGTCCAAAGAGAAAGCAAATGGAAAAATATCTTTAGAAAATGATATTAAAGAACCTCATAAACAAAAAACAAAAGCAGATTCAGATAAAAAAGAATTGACTCCCGAAGAAAAACAAGCGAAAAAAAAGAAGCTTATAAGAAAATCAGTGATTGCTTTTGTTCTCATTGGAGTAGCTATTGGTGTTTCTTTTCTTGGACCCGCAAATATGGAAGCAGGTCAATATCAAGTTCGACTAACTTTTAGTGCTTATAATGATATTATTTTTGATATAAACATGGCAGAAACTGCTGATACCACTAATATTGAAATTATTAGATCTCTAAGTGGTAATGGTAATTCCTGTATTATTTTTGTGGATCAAGCTTACAAGTCATCTACTCACTCTAAAGTTGAATACAGAGTAGGAATATTAGATAATACAAACAATTCCATTCAGAATTTAGAATTGAATCTCATTTCCAGTAACATTAATGGAGTTGACATGGATCGAAAAGTTCGTCCCACGAAAATTGAGACCATTCGCAGTGCAGAATTAGGAAAAAATATTGACGTTATTTATTTTAGTATGGCAGTTCCATTTAAAGCAGGAGTAGCTATAGGGTTACTAGTTGTAATTGCTGGTCTTTGGATTTCTGAAATTGTTCCTACAATCGTTGGAGCATTTTTAGTACCGATTATTGTAGTCATTTCAGGCATTTCTACAACGGGAGATGCTTTACAACCATTCTTTGATCCAGTTATTGCTTTATTCTTTGGTGGTTTTATAATTGCTGAAGCACTTAAGAAGCACAATATAGACCGACGTTTAGCTCTTGGCATAATAGGTAATGCTAGTATTCGTCCATCTATGTTGATTTTACTTTTAATGAGCGTATCAGCCTTTCTCTCCATGTGGATGAGTAATACTGCTAGTGCTGCTGTTATGATTCCCATTGCTATTGCTTTAGTAACGCAAATTGAAAGTGGTGGTCGAGAGAAAAACCTCTCTGGTTTCCGGAAAGCATTAATTTTAGGAATTGGTTATGCAGCAACCACTGGAGGTATTGCTTCTGTCATTGGAACCCCAGCAAATCCCATTGCTATAGCAGGTTTATCGGATGTGGGTGTAGAAATTTCCTTCTTGAAATGGATAGGATTTGGATTACCATTTGTTTTAATTATGCTTTTCATTATTTGGGGGTACATACTCCTAGTTTTCAAGCCAAAAATCTCAAAGGAAAGCTTAGCAGAAGCTCAAATCGTCTTTCGTGATGATTTAAAGAAAATGGGTAAAATGAACAAGAAGCAGTGGGTTACTGTAGCAATATTCATCTTCACCATTGTTCTCTGGTTAATGGCAACCCCTCTGAAAAATTGGACCAATGGAGTTGTTGCAATTAGTTCTGGTATTGTAGCTCTAATAGCAGTTGTGCTAATTTTCGGATTCAATTTGTTAGAAGTAAAAGATGTTAAGAATGTCAATTGGAATGCTTTATTCTTATTCGGTGGGGGTTTAAGCTTAGGAGATGCGTTAGTTGCTACAGGGATTGGTGACTGGATTGCTTCTAAAATGGGTATTATTGAAGGAAAACATTTCATTGTAATTGCATTAATTGTTGGTGGGATTTCGCTTCTAGTTACAGCTGTTGCTAGTAATACAGCAAGTGCTGCAATGCTGATTCCCTTAGTTATTCCTATTGCTATTAGTTTGCAAATCGACCCTACGATGTTGGCTTTAATTGTAGCAATGGGTTCAAGTATTGATTATGCATTAGTATTTGGCACGCCCCCAACAATGATAAGTTATTCAACGGGCTATTTTAGTGTGAAAGAGATATTTCGAGTAGGGTCAATACTGGATATTGTAGGTATAATCGTCTTATCAACGGTATCAGTGTTCTTATGGATTGGTTTTGGACTTATTTGGATTTGAGATTCATATTTGCATCTAGAAAGTAGTTCCCCAGAGTTTCCTCTTAAAAAAAATCGTGTTACTAATATGAATTTGTTGAGGGATGAAAAATCTTGATTTTACCTTTATCAGTTATTTTCGCAACTTTCCCACTAACACCCTGATAGAAATCCTCTGAGGTAAATAAACTAAGCAATTTTTTGTTGAATAAGTAGATATGTCCATCCGGAATAACTTCATGTGCTCTTATAATCATTTTCAGATTATTTTTTTTCAGGAAATTGTCAAGAACTTCCTGACCATAAATATAGATTCCATCTCCTCTTATGCTATGACTATACGTCTCGACTCCTTCTCGAGGATCATTCCAAAGCATTTGTTTTATGGTTGGATTGCTAAGAAGTAAATCTGCTTTTGGCAGATCGTTGATTTCCTTTAAAGAAATGGGTTCGATTGGAATCCCGCCGTGGACAAAAAAGTATCTGAACTCCTCATGAACAAGTGCTAAAGGCATGGTTCCAAAAGACCTGTTGAAGTTGACATATAATTCAGGCAAGGAGTTATTTGTTGTGTTTTCTTTTGTTTCTGATAATTCGCAGAAATTTCTAATGTCTGTCAAAAATCCATATCTAGAATTTACTGAGATAGCTTCGTGGTTCCCTCTCACAATGTGAACTCTATCTGGGCATTTAATTATCAAAGCATAAAGTAAATTCAAGCATCCAATTGATTGTGAACCTCGATCTACTATGTCACCAAGAAAAATTAAGTGATTGATATGATCATTTTTAGTGAAACCATCAATAATAGATTTCAATATATCGAAATCACCATGAATGTCTCCAACCACTAATGCTGATCCACTTTTAATACGTTTTAAGATTGATTTCCCTTTCTTCAAAAATATAAATCGTTCAATTAACTCATTAATCTCTTCAGCAGTTAATTTAGTTGCTAAATCATAATCTGCAAGGATTCGATCGCATAATTCCAGAATAGCTTTATTGACCATAGCATCACAGCAATAATGTAAAACGAAAATAGTTCGAGGTATTTTAAGATATTTCCTTACTATTTGAAATCATCTACTTTTAATCTAGCGTGACAACTTGGACATGTACCTTGCACTTTTACCCATTCTACAAAGTGTGAATAATGTGCTACTTTACTGCAATGAGGACACGCTACGATTCGATCTCCTTTACGTATTTGACGTTTACATACTATACAATTTTCTGATAAATTCGAAGTAGCAACAGTTTCTCCTTTTCCTCGTTGTGCGGCAATCTGTGAGCCAACTCTTCGCAAGGCATTCACATATCCTTGTCTTTTCAAAGGATTATTTGTAGAATCTGCAGCTTTATCATAGTATGTAACTGAATCTGAAGGGCGACCACTCCTCTCAAGAACTGCTGCAATCTCAGCATATAAATCGGAAATTGCAATAGCAGGAAAGCTTGCGGAGATATCATCAATCATATCTTCAGCAGCTTCTGCATTCCCATCTGCAGCATAATCTCTGAATTTATCCAATAAATTGAACTTCTTTAAACGCTCCTCCACTCGTAAAGCGTCTTTAGGTTGATTTGATTCATCATAGGCTTTTACAGCTTCTGCAAAGGCAACTTTCGCTTCCTCAATTTTCCCTTGGGAAAGTGCTTGTTCACCACGATGTTCTTGTGACTCTCCTACAAGGTCTTGTCGTCCAACGGAATCATACATAGTAGCGGCTATTTCTGGTCGCTCGATGGTTC
>JAHLVZ010000136.1 GCA_019058165.1 Candidatus Heimdallarchaeota archaeon | reverse complement strand
ACCTAATCGTCCATAATAACTATCATATAAGAAAGAGCGTAGTATACCATTTTCTATGATATTTGTGGATTGTCTTGGAACGCCTTCATAATCAATTTCTGAAGTATTCAAACCTTCTGGTAATTGCCCATCATCGGTAATTGTAAGACCTGGGACCCCTACCTTATCACCAAGTTTATCCATGAAATAGCTATTCTTTTCAACAACTTGACGACCATTTACTGAATTTGATAATGATGTTTGCCAGAAGCTGGACATAACAATCGGATTCCAAACAGTAGGTAGAACTCCAGTGAAATCAAGAGGTTTTGAACCAAGGAGTTTTATAGCTTTTTCTGAACAACTTTTCCCAAGATTTTTGTCTTCTGGGACGTCTCGTGTTACAGAAAAATCAAAAGCACTTTTTCGTTGTTTCTCTTCCATTGCTGTTACAAAGTTTACTATGATATATGCAGTATAACTTGTTGATCCGGAAACTCCTTCAGAATTTGCAATAGCATAACCCCCGTATGTAGAGGTTGTACGTGCGGTTGCTGAGATTATTCTTGGATCGAATTCCTTGGCTTCTTTGAATGTCTTATTTGTCTTGTTTACAATGTCTTCTGTAGTTAGCGCAATAATATTATGATCTAGAATTCCATCTTTTGCTGGTTTCATTTTCTCAGCGAATTTTTCGAATCCTTCATTATCTTGCTTCATGGATTTCGCTACTGTAAGCGCTTCATCAACAGCATGTCTTAAGGCTTCATCGGTTAAACTACTCATAGCAGCAAAACCCATTCTCTTGCCTTGAGCTATTCGAACACCAATACCTTCGTTTCGACCATCGATTGCTTGAATCATGCCTGATTGATTTGCCACATTGATTGATTTTTGGGTGCTAACAAATATTTCAGTTTGATCTGCACCTTTGCTTTTGGCATATTTCAAACCTGCATCAGTTAAAGATAATAAATCATCTTTTATTGTATCAAAACTCATTTATTGTTCTCCTCCAAACATTGCTTCTGAGAATAATATCTTTGGAGATCCAAGACCTGTAGGTAATGGATATTGTTGTCCTTTACCACAACCACCAAAGTATCCTGAACTAATTTCTAGGTCCTTTGTTAATCCTTCAACGTTATTCAATAATGCAAGAAGCTCTCCTTTTATTGTGACATCTTTTATTGGATATTTGATCTCACCATTTTCAACCCAATATCCCCGAACAGCTTTGAACAGAAAAGTGCCTTGTGTTGGATTAACTTGTCCACCAGAAGTTTGTATGGCATAAATTCCTTCTTTTAGTTGTTCAATTGCTTCTTCGTCTGTAAGATTTCCTGGTTTGAAGTATGTGTTCTTCATTCTTGGAATTGGATTAAAACGATAATGAATTGCTCTTGCATTTCCAGTAAGATCGCCTTCCAAGAATTTTGCTGAAGCTCGATTGTGGAGATATCCTTTCAAAACTCCATTTTCAACAAGAACAGTTTTTGTTGTAGGAGTTCCCTCATCATCATAGGGCAACCAAAATCCATTGTATTGTGAATCAGGGGTTCCTTCATCATAAATAGTAACAATATCTGTTCCGATTTTTGTACCAAGTTTACCTTTTAGAACAGTACTATTTGTAAGAACTGCATCTGCTTCTGTGCAATGTCCAAAAGACTCATGTGCCAATACACCACTTAAACGTTGATCACACAAAGCTCTAAATTTACCGGCTGGTGCTGCTTTCGCATCTCTTTGTTCTTTAGCCCATTCAAGAGCTTTCTTCCCTAAGAATTCAGGAGTATACACTTTTTTATCGAAAAGCTCAAGCCCTTTAGATCCTCCAGCTCCATTTACACCTCTTACAAGTGAATCCCCAGAGGTTGCAGTAGCTGTAAGTCTTACTCGTAAATCAATTACTAATGGTTCCCATGAGATTTCATCACCATCAGAATTCAAAAAGTATTTACTACCATAAAATTCACCATACATTGCACTCGAAGATTTTATCCAGTCAGCTTCACCTATGGCTGCTGTTTCAATTCGATCCATTAATTCTATTTTATACTCTAGATCAAAATCCTTTGGATGCTTCTTTAATGGTAATTTTAAGTCATGAACCTTTGAAGTTTTTTCTCTTTCATTAATATCAAGTTTTAGTTTGGCTATACTAGAAGATGCTTTTGCAATACCGAATGCACTTTCAACACATTCCTTTACTGCTTTTTTCTCCAAATTTGCAGTATAAGAAAATCCCGAAACACCTTTGTAATATGCTGTTACTCCAAGTCCTCGTCGTCGATTTATGTTTGTTTCTTTGATTTTTTGGTTTTCTTTGATCAGGGTTCGTAATTGTAAGTCATCAATACGAGCTTCGACATTGTCAGCACCTAGTTTTTCGCCAACATCAATTCCATATCGAAGTATATCAAACAAATTTTTCACCGAATCTTTCAATTAAGATTTCTTTTGAATTATTTACTGATCATTTTTCTTCTAAGATTGAAGATTCAGACCAGTAACTTCTAGTCAAAAATGTTTTCACATAAAATTGACTATCTTTCTGTATTTTATTAAAATAAATTTGAACGTTATATTAATTTTGATTAATCTTATAAGAAGAAGAATATGTTCGCAATTATCTAGAATAAGCTGCTCTTATTGCTTGAGTTGCTCTCTCACCTAATGAGGAATCTATTTCATTAACTTCTACAATAGAATCAAATTCAATGTCTAAAATTATCTTTACAATTTCAATAATGCTAAGTAGAACAAGTTCGAATTCCTTTTTACATGAGATTAAACACCAAACATCAGTACCCATCATTCTTATTCGTTCATCATTAGCATCTGGATTACAGACACTTCTATTGTATGTCATTACTATTTGCTCATCATAGTATTTTGGGCCTAAAATTGAGGATTCAGGTGTACATGAATATGGTTCGATAGTACTAAAGAGCATCATTAGATCCTCTTCACTTATTTTTAGGAAACCATTTGAGTAAATAAGTAATGGACCCATTACTTCATGCCAATAATAGAGTTGTATTGATATTTCCAAGGGTAATCTCCGCAAATAATTCTCTTAGTTTATTGTGGGAATCAATTTTAAAACCATTTGGAAAACGGCATAAAGTTTTTGTCGGCAAAAGAATAGTTTGCAAAACTAAATTGCATGTGCCCAAAGAGAATTAGTTGGTTGTCAAAATCTGATCTTTTGTGTTTCTCAATGATTTTGTGCTTGAACCAACATATTCTCTCTCATAAGTTCCCAGCATTTTCAATATGCAGGATCTACACTCAAATAATCCCTTGGATTTCATTGTGCAAAAAATTACTTTATTCCTTTTCGAACACCAATCATATAGACAATCAGTACAATAAGTATCAAATTCCTCTACAGTTTTAAGGGAAACTTTTGATAACTCAAAATTTTTCTGTTGTGTTTTGCTAGCCATTTTAATTAACTTCCAAAAAAGCATCTTTTGCTTTCAAGTCATTAATCCCAAACTAAATATCCAGAAGAAGATATTTAATGAAAATGTAAAGAGTAAACTGAAAGTATTCTTAGGAAAAAATACTAAGAAGAAGTTTCCTTTGGAATTGCATAATATAGGAAAATTATCCGGTCTTTCATTGAAGGATGATCTCTAACCAATATGGCTCGTCTTGGGTATAAATCATGTTCGAATAATTCTTTAGTGGGATTTACAATAATCTCTTTTACTAAATTATCTACTTCTTCATCCTTTAGGTAGAGGTCTTTGTCTTTATCAATGAGAAACCAATCAATTGTTAATTTACTTAGCTCAGAAGCTATTTTCCTATCCTTTAACAATCCTTTTTCAAGTTGCTCTTCTCTTAAAGCTAGTAGTTTTTTACTAGCTTCTACAGTTAGATCCTTAATTTGTTCATCTGTTAAAGGAACATAGAGTTCTTCTTTCAGATTTTTCAACCTTTGTTGGACATAGATATGGACAGCTTTTTCTCGAGAGATTTCTTTTGATAATTCTTCTGCTGGTAAATCCTTTAATCCTTGCAAAAATTCTCGAGAGACATCTTTCTTACTTTCTCTACTACCTAACCACCTAAATTCTGTTCCAAAAGCAGATATCACATCCAATCTTTGACCTAATAAAACGAGAGCATTTATGATATGATTTCTACCAATTCTTTGAGCAGCATAATAGTCAGCCATTAACTCTGATTGTCTTCGGGAATAATTAAGAAGCAGTCGATTTAGGAGAGTAAATGCCCAAATTACTATAATGAGCAGCAAAAGAAATCCTACCCTTACGAGAATTTCCAAAGCAACAGGAGTATCAGCGATAATTAATCGAATCATTTCTAATAGTATAATCAAGTATGCAAGGAAAGCATAGAAATTTATTCCATATCTAAAGATGTTAACAATTCCATCTAAACGCTTCACATGTCCTAATTCATGAGCTATTACTGCTTTTGTTTCACGTTCATCCAATATTTCGAGAACATTCGCGTCTAAGACAATCCAGCTACTTCTAATAAAAGGAAAAGGGACGACATCCATAGTCATTGCATTTGGAATACTTGTGTCTGTTAGATAAATTCGTTTTATAGATTTAATATTATGTTCCTCAGCTTGTTCGTAAACCCACTTGTAAATTTCTTGTGGATTAATCCTTAAATTTTGTAGTATTTTTTTATTTTTATTTCCGACTAAACCTGTTTCATCGATTTGTACAAGCTCAGCTTTTCTAAATTTTCTAAACATCACAAAATATGAAAAAATAATCTGAACAATAAATACCCCTAGAGCAAATAAAATCCGCCATCTTTCAAAACTTGAAAAGAACTCAATGAAATGGAAGAATCCTTCTGCTTCAAAATTTATCTTAGAAGTACTTGCTACTGCTATGTGAAAGAAATTAAGCAAGAAGAATAAAATTCCTGAAATATGTAATTTCATTCGAACTTTCAGTAAAACACTGTTTACAGCCAATTATTTCCCTCATTATAGTTGTAATATTTAGTAATAAATAACCTCGAACATTTCGAGGATATTTCTCTACCACGTTAAAGTTCTTAATAAGTTTGCTTATTATTTAATAAATAGTTTTTACTCTCTGTTGATTGCATCTAATAGATCTTTTTTGGATGAAAATTTCAATCTTTTTACTATTTTATCAATTGCGTGCTCTGCACTATTTCTTATTCCTTCAGTAGTATAAACATTATCTGCTGAATAATGGATTAATAACTCAACAGTTGATTTGTCTCCCACTTCACCTAAAGAATAAAGGATTTGACTAATTAATTCAATTGATTTCTTTTCTCTATTTTTACCAATATCCTGAAGCATTGCAGTTAGTATTGGTTCAGCTTCTTTCATCTCCATATAACCAAGACTCTCAGCAAAGATTAGCTTAAGATTATGTTTTAATGCTATCTCTACGGTATTTATTCGTTCATTAAAAGTAAAAATTAATTTATCTAAAACATCTTTTCCCATATGTTTTGCACAAGACTTCGAGAGTGCATATCTCACAGTCCAATCATTCTCCTCTATTATCCTTGAAATTAGTTCTTCTGGTATATCGAAATTCTTCATATAACCAAGAATTGAAGCTGCTCCTTTGCGAATTTTTGATTTTTTATGAGTTATAATTAAGTCTTTGAATAATTCCTCTCCATTTTCTTCTTCTTTGATTGTCCTTTCAATCATGGAAGCTTTTTGTTCCCAATTCGTGTATCTGTCTTCAATTATTTTGATTAACTTTTTCTGGAATATTTTCTTTTTAATCACTTTTGCACGCTCGTTGTTAGTATGTAATTTCTATGGGTGAAATACAAATATATCTTTTCAAAGAATTCATATAAGATTTAATAAAGGAATTATTTATGTGTAGGCAAGAAAATCAAATTGGTTTGAAAGAAATGTCATCTGATGAAAAAAAAGAAAATGGGAATGCTGAAACCCCACTACAACCAATAATTGAAGAGAAGAAAACAGATGAAGATATTGATTTGAAAATAAATATGAATAGATGGGGAATTGCTTTCTTTATTATGTTTGCAGCTGTTTTTAGTTATTTGATGATAGGAGCTTTTGTTTTTCTACCGCCTTTTCTGTTTAACGGAACAACTCAAGAATTGCTTGTAGATAATCCTGGGTTACTAGCCACTCTATTAGTTATTGCCTTGACTTTTCTCGGTTTAGGTTTTTATTTCGGTTGGGTAAAGAAACCAAAAGAAACTGAAGAAGAACAATTAGATGATGAACCTCAAAAAAAGACTAGTGAAAAAGAAGAAGTAATTTTCTCAAGTACCCTTGATGACAAAGATAATGATTCATCTTAATCTCTGACTACATTCTGAAAAAAGTAAGATCAGACAGAGAAGTCCTTTAATTCAATTAACTTTTTCTGCCATTTTTCTGCCAGTTCTTTTTTATCGATTCTTTTATACAGATCTATTAAAACTTCGCAAATTTTAACCAAAGAATCTGTCCATTCTCCTGAATATTCAATTTCTTTTGGTTGGAAAGCTTCAAGTTCTTCTAAATTGATATCAATTTTGAAGAAGCGATTAAATTCCTCAAATGCTTCTCTAATATCGATTAGAGTCTCCATAAGTGTTCGCAATAATTTTGCATCTTTATCAGAAGAAAGACGTTCTTTCATTCTATCTTCTATTAGTTGTAGTTTTTTCTCTAAATCAGACAAAATTCAAACACCAGATTTTTCCATTTACTAAACATCTATCACTAGTACTATTTCTTTTTTGTTGAAGCGGAAATTTTTCTTGAAAAGTTATTTCAAATTTTTCGCATACCCAAACAAGTTTCCTGAATGATAGATATCTATTTGTACGTTTGACATGCCCTTAGCCTTGTTTTCCTTATTTTTCGTGAGATTTTTTATCAAACCTGTTTCCAGATTAACTTCGATCTCATCTTTATTTTCGACAAATTTGATATCATCAATCACATCAGCTTGTATTATTGGCATACCGGCATTTATTGCATTACGTTTGTAAATTGCACCATATGATTTTGCAATTAGTAATTGGACACCTAGTACAGAAAAACAATCAACTGCTTGCTGCCTTGATGAACCAGAACCAAAATTTGCACCTAGTACTAAGATATCTCCTTTCTTTACTTTCTTAGCAAAATCCTTCCATCCATCAAGATTATCAAATGCGTATTGACCCATTTCATTGATGTCAGTAATGTGGAGATACCTATTGTGAAAAATCATATCAGTATCAATATCATCAATAGGTTCGGCTTTCTCATTTCTTATTACTAATGCTCTACCTTTTAGAATTACAGATTTCTTCATTTATTTCTCCTCCAAATCAAAGGTTTTCTGGACTGATAATCGTACCGGCAAGGGCGGTAGCAGTTACCGTTTCAGGACTACAGAGATAAGTTAAACCAGATCCTTGTTTTCCTTTAAAATTACGATTTCCAGTTGAAACTTGTACTTCTCCTTTACCAGTCATTCCTATTTGACCAGAAGCACATCCAGCACAACCAGGATTGCTTACAAGTGCTCTTGCATCGAATAAGGTCTGTATGTCCCCATTCTTGATCATATCACCAAGAACAGTTCTTGTCGCAGGAACAATTTTCATGACTGTATGTTCTGCCACCTGCTTCCCCTTCAACATATCAGCAGCTGTTTTCATATCTTCATAACGACCGTTAGTGCAGCTGCCAAGAAAAGCAGACTCCACGTGAATCTTGTCTTTTTCGAGTGATTCTACTTCAACAACATTATCAGGTTTAAATGGAACAGCAATAAGTGGTTTCATATCAGTAATATCAATAACAACCTCTTCGACGTATTCCGCTTCTTCATCAGCATAATAAGGAGTAAATTCACTTCTAGCTCTTGTTTTGAAATAATCAACTATTTCTTGGTTTGGGGGTATAAAGCCAACTATTCCACCCATTTCTGTGACCATTGAAGCTAATGTTATTCTACCTGCAAATGAGAGATTATCAATAGC
>JAHLVZ010000018.1 GCA_019058165.1 Candidatus Heimdallarchaeota archaeon | reverse complement strand
TATTGAAGTAACTGGTACAGGTGACTTGTATTCATCTATAAATCAAACAAGTCTTAACAGCTTTCTAGATGATATGGCTAGCCTTGAAGGAAAAGTTTTCCAAAAACTCATTGTTGATGAGGTCATTGGTTTATACTATTCATGTAGTGTATACATGTATAACTTTGAAACCGATCAGCTAGAAAAAATTGTTGATAATATAGTCTATAATGGATTCTTAGGAGTAATTCAAGCTTCGAATCATCCATTCTATTATACAGCATCAGCCTCACCGGAAGAAATGTCTCCTGATATACTTACTTATTCATATTTCCCATATTTGGCACCTTTCGTAACCCCAGATTGGGAGATTTATGAAGGCCATATGAATCTCTATGACACAATGATTGGAGTCTACGTTATTGACATACTTGAATTGTTTTCAGTTCCACCTGAAGCTATGACTTATCATGCACTTGGCGGCAGTTTTGATTTCGTACAGAAAAGAGACTTCTACTACTTACAACAAGCAATAACCTACGATGTCGAAGACAATTATGACTATTCTTCATCTTTTATTATATCCTTATTTGATGGTGTCCAACCACAGATGGTTTATGATGATGGATCAAGAATTACTGTGAATGAAGAAGGATATATTTGTTATACAGAAGAAGGAATCCCAGCAGCAATTGCAGTCAGAGCAGATGTTGGTATAGAATATTATGATTCAGCATCCCCAGCGTCAGGAACAGGAGCTCTAGAAATACACGTTGATTTCAAATTACGAAATCCTCTCTATGATCCCCCTGAACTTCTACAAGGTGGCATCTTCCCAGGTTTTACTTGGATAATTGCAATACCAACAATATTTGCTGTAGCAATGGCTGGTATCGTATACAGAAAGAAGAAAAAATAACACCAGAAAACTGAATTATCTTAGAAATGCGATTTTTATCGCATTATTCTTTTCTTTTTTTAAGCAAAGATTTAATTAAATTGTTAATTAAGGAAAATTCATTTTTATCCTTACCCCAATGGATACTATTTTATAACAAAACCTAGATTATCAGAATATCTAAAAATTAAATTGGTGAAAGAATTTTGAGGATGAACAAGTCCTTTATACTTTTAATTATAATGATAATGCTCTCCCCTGCATTATCTGTGATGGGAACAACTGTGCAAGAACAAACACAAGTAGTTCCTCAAGACTTTGATTCTTCTGTTGGAGTAGTTGCTGGCGATACGCTATACTACAACATCGATCAATTAGTACTCCCACCAGAAGCAAACCCCCCAAATGTTACCTTACCTGACTTTGCAGGAAATACTCTTTATGTCAAGGTTATGTATGTTGACGATGCACATGAATTTGCACCTGGTGAAGATGGCATTTTCATTAACTATGCTTTAGGATTACTCTTTGAAGAAGATGAGACAATTACAGTTGGCGAAGGATTAATCTCCACTGATTATATTATCCCAGCTGGTGCTGCAACACCAAGTGTAGTTGTAGAAGGTATACCACACTGGAATATGACTTATGGTTCTGGTCCATCGTTGTTCTTCATTAATGATGACTATACTGAACATGCAACATTATTAGGTGCTATTGGCTTTACAGTTACAGATACAGTGGATACTTTCTCAGCAACCTTTGTAAATGGTACAGGAGAAATTTCTGGTACCTGGAGAAAATCTGATGGAATTTGTACTCATCTAATTTATGATGATATCTACTTTATGGGTACTGACTTCTCAGGATATACTTTTGAGATTTCATTTACTTCTAAAGAATACAATCCATTGCCAGTCACAAACGGAGATGTTATTGCATTCGATGTCGATATTGCAGATATATCATTAACTGGTACTGGTGATCTCTATG
Organism: Candidatus Heimdallarchaeota archaeon; assembly: GCA_019058165.1. Classification (GTDB taxonomy): domain Archaea; phylum Asgardarchaeota; class Heimdallarchaeia; order JABLTI01; family JABLTI01; genus JABLTI01. The sequence continues at coordinate 34,270 of JAHLVZ010000018.1, read as the reverse complement.
CTGCTATAAATCAAACAGATTTTAGCATGATTACATCAGAAGCTGATGCTCTCGTTGGAGAAACAATGATGAGTATCGTTGTTACTGACGTACGAGGTTGCTACTATAAGGCAGATACTTACTTCCGTAATTTTGAAACTGGTATGCTCGAAAAAAGTTCTGAACCAGCTGTTTTCAATGGATTCTTTGGATCTATAAATACAAGTAATGACCCATTCCATGGTAGTGGATCATATTCATATAACGGAGCACTTGCACCTGCAATAACTCCTGATTGGAGAATTTACGAAGGCTATATGATCCTTGGCGACACCATTGTTGGCGTTTATATGGATGAACTTATGGATGCCCTTAATCCTCCCGCTGATGAACTTATCTTCCACGCAATCGAAGGTGGACTTGCACTAAAAGAAAAACGTGGCTTCTACTACTTCCAAGAAGCAACTAATGTACAAGTTGAAAGTAACCTTACTATCGGATCAATTATGCCAGAAGTTGCTTATGCTACAGGAGCTACTTATACACTTGAACAAAATGGATACTTATGCTACACATCTACAGGTATTGGTGCAGCCATTTACATCAGAGCAGCTATTGATATAGAAGTTTATGATTCTTCCACTGCTTTCGATACTGGCACCTTACATGTTGAAGTTGATTTCAAAATCAGAAATCCAGACTACAATCCTCCTGAAATCATTAATAACAACATACTTCCTGGTTTCACTTGGTTAATTGCCATTCCAACAATTATTGGATTAGCAGCACTCGGTGCAATCATTAGAAGACGAAGATAATTAGTCTATTAAGTGCGATTTATTTCGCACTCTACTCTCTTTTTTTTATTGATTTATCTCGCAAGAGGTAAGAATTAAAAAGTTGTATCTACATTTCTTCCTTATAGAATATTTATTGTTTAGGAGTACAAGCCTTAACTATGTCCACAAATCTTAGTCCTGAAGCCAAACTAGCAGAACAGGAATATAATGAAGCAAATACTACAGAAGAGAAAATCATCAAGCTAGAGAAATTCATATCCCTTGTTCCTAAGCATAAAGCTACTGAAAAATTGGTTGCTCGATTAAGAAGCCGATTAGTAAAGTTAAAATCAGATTTAGAGGAGAATAAGAGAAGGCTAAAGTCTCTCTCAAAAGGTCCAACCTGGGTTATTCCAAAAGAAGGAGATGCCCAAGTTTCTCTTATCGGTGTTGCAAACTCTGGCAAGTCACAGTTAATGAGAATACTCACAGGCTCTAATACAAAAGTAGGTAACTACCCTTATACTACTGAAAAACCTGAACCTGGGGTACTAGATTGTGATGGAGCGATCATTCAATTAATTGATTTACCAAGTATTTTCCCAAATATACGTACTGAATCTAAAAATGGAGCTATGCTTTTATCACAAATACGAGCCTCTGACTTGATAGTTTTCGTGATAGATCTCTCTGAGGACCCGAAAAAACAAATGGATATTTTAATAGAAGAGCTCTATAATGGTAGCATTCGTGTAAATAAAGAAAAACCACCGATTGAACTTCGTAAAACAGGTTCTGGAGGAGCAATTCTAATTGGTGAAAGCAAAGTAGATGCGTCTCGAGAAGAAATCATTGAAATACTACATGATCTCGGGATCTATAATTTCTCTTTAAAATTCTTCAAACCTATGTCTTTATCAGATGTTGTTGAAGCACTAGATTATAGCTTAGCTTATAGTAAAGGAATTATTGTTGCAAACAAAGGAGATACAACTGGTTCTAAAGAAAGTTATCAGAAACTGAAAGAATTATTTGAAAAGCAATTCATTATTATTCCAGTTAGTGCAACAGAAGACGAAGGGTTGGTTCTCTTACAAGAAACAATTTTTCAACAATTAGAACTTGTAAGGATTAAGAGTAAAGAACCAAATGGAGGAATAGCTGATAAACCTATCGTTCTAAAACAGGGGGCTACTGTTTCTGATGTTGCCAAAATAATTCACACAAGATTCTTTGATCATTTTAAACTAGCCAAAATATATGGTCCAAGTGCGAAATTTGAGGGACAAACCGTTGGTTTAAACCATGTATTAGCAGATGGTGATATAGTTGAAATTTTCGCAGATTGATTAAATCCTATATTAGAAATGAGAAACAACTAACACCAAACATAAGTATACCAGCAATAAATGATGCACAGAAATTAACATGATCATTTCTAAACCACTCATTTCCTCGCAACAATTTTGTTGGTTCACCACAGTGTTCTCTTTTTTCCGTTCCTTTCCCACATTCTTTACACTCAAAGAATCCTTGTATTGAAGCTCCGAACATGCTGTCAATTATCCCTCCGATAAAACCAAAAATACTTGTTAAGGGGATAAACAGATAAATTTGCCAAGTTGAAACATCAGGAACTGGACTTTTCCAGAATATCTCAATTACTAAAGCAACTAATGTGACAATTAATGCTCCTATAAACGAAGCAGCAGTGCCTTTTAGTGATACTCCTCCAGAAGTTCCCCTATCCACTTTTTTACTGAGATTTAGAATCCAATATGGTTGATCTTTAGATAAAATTCCAATTTCTGTTCCCCAAGTATCTGCGTTGACTGTCCCGATTGTAGCTATGAATGCAAAAATAAAAGCATTTGAAATGATGATATTTGTAGATAAAAGAAATGTTAACAAATAACCCAAAGCGAAAATGAATCCGCCTAAACCATTTGCTAAAACTTGTGAGGTATCCCTTTCTCCACCTTTCTCGAATTTGTCCTGGATATCTTTCTTATCCTTTTTACGATAATTAGTCAATATACTACTGGAAATAAAAAATGCAAACAAGAGCACATAGAAAATCGGTTGAATCATCCAAAAAGCTATCCCGAAAAAACCTGCAAGCAGACAAGCAAAGAGTGTAAGATGTCTTTTTATCCTAGCCCAAACAAAAATTGGTACGTTTACTCCAACAGAGATGGATAATGCAATTAACCATCCCCATTGACCGAATACTTGTGAAAACCATATTTCACCTATCATTTCTTTTAAACCACACCAATTTTTCAGTATTTCTGGACCGACTAAAGGAAATTAAAATAATTCAAAAGGGTTTCTATTAAATGGTAAAGAAATAGAAAAAGATGCTTATATAAAAAAAATGAAGAAAAAGAAGAATAATTCTTCTATTCTTTCTCTAGCTTAATAGCTAATTTTTCTCCGGAAGTTAATTTTAGCTCGGAAATGTGTAGAGGTAATTTGAATAACTCTTGATGTTCTTTAATCTTTGAGCGATATTCTTTTGGAATGGTTATTGTAGCTTGTTTAATAGGTTCATTCAAAGCTATCCTCATATTTGCTTTCTGTTTTCTCCCAAGAGCTATGATTTCGATAAGTAACGCTCCAAGTTTGATTTCTTCTGGATCATATTTTTTCTTATCTTTAATTGGCCATTCTGTTGCGTGTATGGATATTTTTCCGATTTCATCCATGAACATGTTAAGATAAATGGCTTCAGTAACATGCGGACAGAATGGAGCTAGTAGACGTAAGATAGACCATAATGTATCTTTGAGTATTTGTTTTACAGTGGATGAGCGAGCTTGGTCATCAGATCTAATTACTGGTTTAACGCTTTCCAAATAATTGTCACAGAGTTTACTCCAAGTGAATTCGTGGATAACCTTCAAGCTTGAATTAAATTCATAAATATCCATTGTTCTCGTGATTTCTTTTCTTGCGTTTTCGAGCTCAGAAAGCATCCAAATATCTATTGGGGAGTACTCAGGCTTAGTCTTAGGAATATCTTCAAAGTAAATACTAAGGTATCTTGAAACAGACCATAGTTTTTGTAAGAATGATTTACCATGCTGGGCTTTATCCCATTGGAATGGAAAATCTGATCCAACTTTCTTGCCTAAGATAGTTTGTCTAATTGAATCCGCGCCATACTTCTCGATGCCATCTCGAGGGTCAACAACATTATCTCGAGATTTTGACATCTTCATAGAATCCGGCCCAAGGACATGACCATTAATCAAAACATTCCCATATGGGAACAGCCCATCAGTAAGCTTCAATGTTCGAAAAGTTGTATAGGTATACCAAGTTCGAATTATATCGTGACCTTGTAATCTGAGAATGTCTGGCGAATCCTTTGTAATCCATTTCTTAGCAAATTCAGGATCCTCATACCATTTTGTGATGATTAATGCTGTAAGACTTGAGTCAACCCAGCAATCGCAAATATCTTGAGTTCCTTTAAGATTCGAGGAACCACATTTCGGACATTTCTTAATTGGTGGGGGGATTATCGAAGTATCTATAGGAAATTCTGAATCTTCTGAGGGTGCAATGACTTCATTACAATCACTACAACTCCAGAAAGGTATGGGAGTACCAAATAATCTTTGACGAGAAATAATCCAGTCCCATTCTAAGGCCCCGATCCAATCAGTTGCTCTTCTTAGGAAGAATTTTGGATACCACTTCATCTTTTTAGCAGCTTTTAGCAAATCGGTAGCAAAGTCTTTGATTTTGATCATATATTGTTTTGTAGTAAGAAACTCCATAGGAGTCTCACAGTCACCTCGTTCTGTGTGGCACAGAACACGGTGCTTGATTCGTTCTTGTTTTGCCATGAAGCCTTTCTTGTTCAAATCAATGGAAATTTCTCTTTGAGCATCCTTAATTAGCATTCCATCATAACGCAATCCAGTATTTTGTATGTTACCGTCTGGGGAAACAATACTTGAGATAGGCAAACTATGTCTTTGTTGCCACTTAATGTCTTGTTCATCACCAAAAGTACAATTCATTACAGCCCCAGTACCAAATTCCATATCAACATCTTTGTCAATAATTATCGGAATCTCTTTTTCAAGTATAGGTATGAGAGCTTTCTTTCCGTGGAATTTTTTGAACCGCTTATCATTCGGATGAATGAGAATTGCTTGACAAGCAGGAATAAGTTCCGGTCTGGAAGTAGCAATTTCAATAAATTGATCTTTCTCACCTGCAATAGGGAATTTTACCCAATTCATGAAACCTTTCTTCTCGAGATAACCAGTCTCTGCTTGGGCAATACTGGTTCCACAATAAGTACACCACATATTGGGGAAATTATCAACATAAACATCACCAACTTGATGCATTTGCAACAAAGTTCTTTGAACGGTAGCTTGATATTCGGGATCCATAGTTCGATACTCGAATTCCTCCCAATCAGGACGATAACCAATTTGCTTCATGGAATCTTTCATATCATCAATCATTACTTGAGTCCATTCTTTGCATTTTGCTCTGAATAACTCACGATTTGATCGGGGAATATTCCACTTATATTGAACCTTTAATTCGGTTGGCAATCCTTGGCAATCCCAGCCCTGCGGGAGCATAACATTGAATCCTTGCATACGTTTGTATCTGGCTATCAAATCAGACAGAGATGTCCAATAAGTGTGACCCATATGCAATATTCCGCTTGTAAATGGTGGGGGAGTATCAATTGCAAACAAGGGTTTTTCTGTATCCTCAAAGTCAAAGCTATAGATTTCTTTGTAGTGTTCTTTTGATGCCCATAGATCTTGCATCTTTCTTTCCGTTTCAGCAATGTTATAATGCTTATCTAATTTGGGCTGCGGTCCTTGCTTTTTTATCTTATCTTTTTTCTTGTTCATCTTATTTGCTCCATCCATTTCTCCTTTGTAATATAAAGAATAGCAGCTATCTTTCTCAGCAAATGCTTGAAGTGATTTTCATCCTGAAATATTCGCTTTTTTCTTTGTTTTGTCGCACAAAAGACATTAAAAGCTTTTTTGCTGGTTCTATGATAGTCTATATTACCAGTTATTCTCTTATTATAATTTCCAGATGATAACGGTTCTGGATACCCAAAAGCTAAAACTTGACTAATATTACCTAGAATAGAATTAGTTTTCGACTCGATGATTTCTTGATTTCTTCGATAATTTATTGGTCTTTTATTATCAGAAGAAAGAATTTTCTCAAAACTTAGAATAATTTGGGAAAGAAAACTAGAAAATAGTATTAGCCAAGGCGAAGACCCAACATCGCCTCCAGTTAATCACATCATATCCTCCATTTGGAATTTCATGTAAACAAAAAGAACATGAGTATTAATATTTATTGTTTAGAAAAAAAAATAATTTATCTAGATTTTAATTTAGAAGTAGAAAAAAAGATGGATATTTTTCCTTCTCAAGGTCTTTTATCTTATTCCTGGTGTTTCTTGGCGAGCATGCCAGCGATTATGCTCATTAAATACATGTTGCCATTTCCACTCGTAATATATGGTTATAATTCCAAGAGTTAACCAAGATAAGAATATGCTAATTAATACTATAGCCAAACCATCTGGAATATTAGGAGCTCCTTGATAAACTGCTAAATGATCATGTAATTTTGAATATTTAATGTATAAAGCAATTAATCCTCCAATACCTGGTATAAGAATACATAATAAAACCATAAGCCAAGCTTGCGAATCAGTTGATGGGGTATTTTCTTTGTTTGCATATCTGGTATTGTGCTCATCCAAATCCAAGAAATTCAACAAATTGTATATAACCATACCACCTGTTACAATGCCTAAAAAGACCCACAAGAAATATGATCTAGTTCCTTGAACATTTTGAGACATTTATTTTTTTCTCCTTATAATTATCCTATTTTTCTAATAACCAGCTTCTTCTTTTAAGATTTCTATTCAAAAACCAACTGATATGGAAATAACTTCTTTTTAAAAAAAAGTACTTTTCTTATTTATTTTTACATCAATTCATTGATTCAAAGTCTTTTATCTATTAATGATAATATTTAACTTTGATTTTAATTTAAATTTGTAAAAACAACTGGTGAAATTACAGCAATAACTTGTTTTAAAGAAAAAAAAAGAGGGTTCAATGAAATAAAATTTCATTGATAATTATTTTCTTATTGAGCAAAGAATAATGGTTTATCAATTATAATAAAGATAAGGTCAATAATCCAACCTATACCAAATAAACCACCAGTGCATAACCAAATAAAGCCTGATAGCCAGTAACTTTTTAGGAATCTATGAATTCCTAAGTAGCCCAAGAACCATGTCACTAATATCATTACGATTTTGTCTGTTTCGCCTGCCATTTTAGTTGCCTCATATTTTGTACAAAATTATAATCAAATCCATAATTCTACATATTAAATATAATTCTTTCCTATAAGGAATTACTAGTCAGATAAATAATTACTCCAAAGATAACATTTAGAAATTGAATTATTTATTAGAAAAAAAAAAGAGAATCAATGAATAGATTTCATTGATAGTAATAGGTTGTAAGGTTATTTTGGCCAAATTAATGGTTTATCTAGAATAATCCAGATAAGATCAATTATCCAACCAATTCCGAATAGACCACCAGTGCATAACCAGACAAAACCGGAAAGCCAGTAGCTTTTGAGGAATCTGTGGATGCCAAGATAGCCTAAGAAAAAGCATACTAAAATATTTACTATTTTATCAGTTTCTCCTGCCATTTTTTTCGCCTCATTTAATATTGACTACAAAGTCAACGTTTTATATTTTTGTAATTTATTATTTATCAATCTTTTCCTTGGGCAATTTTAGTTAAAGTTCACTATTTGCTAATCTCAATGCTCTTCCTAAATTTTAATAAGTAAGATAGGTTTAATTTTTATCTATATCAAGGTAGTTGATAGAAAAATGGTAAAACAAAGAGATCCAATAATGGTCATCGTATATACGATGCTTACTTGCGGAATTTATGGACTTTACTGGCTTTTCGAAACTAGTAAAGAATTAACAGAATTGGGTGCAGAACTACCAAATATTTGGTTTATAATAATACCTGGTCTTAACATATATTACATGTATAAATATTTAGAAGAATGGCACCGAATTGTGAAATATGAACAGGATTTCATGATGGTTCTTGTTATTGGGTTAATATTTTCCCCAATTGTTATGTACTGGATACAAGAGGAATTAAACAAATTAGTCAAATAGATTAATTTCCTTTTTTTCTTTTTTTTAATTTTTTTGATTTTAGTGGTTTTTTTATAACTGGTAAAAAGTAACTAGGAACAGTTATTATTAGTTAACTTATAATTTATACAAGTGCTTCAAGATGCCTGAATATATTATCAATGATGATTGGGTTCTTCAAAGGGTTACTAAAGAAAGCTCTAGTTTCAGTGATTGGGCGAAAAACCTGGTCGCAACAGTTTCGAAAGCCTTAGAAGAGAAGCAACCTGAAATCGCTCAGGATATTCAAAAGGCTAAACATGATCTTCCTGATATGGTTCATATGGAAGAATCTCTCAAAAAGGCTGAGAGACATCTAAAAGGAGCCCAAAAGAAAATCGAAGGTCTAGGTTCATTGGGAAGCTATATTTCTAATTTGACTGCTAATATTCAAAGTAGTGTTACAAGTAGTTTAGAAAAAGGATTGTCTCGATCGGGAGTTCCAGATATTAATATTGATTTTATAAAAGGGAAAAGGAAAAGTCTCTCTACTGCATTGTATGATGTAGCAATTGAGAGAGGTATTGATTCGGAAGGCATTTTATACTTAATTCAATCCCTACCTGATCTTGAGAGTTTTCTCTATAGTACTAGTGCTGGTAAATACTACCGAGATCATACTGAGCATCAATTGAGAGTAGCAGTATTAGGTGATTTCTTACTTGAACAAGATTTTGGGAGAGGAAATTTACTTAATCATATTTCAGATTTAATTGAAATTGATAAGACTCTAATCAAAGAAAAAATCTGGTGGGTTATGGGATTAATTCATGATATTGGTTATCCCTTACAAAAAATGACAACTTCAATTAATTACTCATTACTAAACCAGATACTCAAATGCTATCCCATGTTGGATTTTGATGTTGTTCCCTTTGAGATAAATATCTCAAGTAAGAATACTAAACCATATTTAGATTTCATTACAGATGGATTATCTAAGGAAGCTCAAAAACTGATTAAATTAGGATTACGGACTAATTTGGACTCCTTACCAATTCCACCAGTACAACACTTTCATAGTAGTGGTAAAGGTCATCCTGAATTCAAATTTGAAAGCGAGGTAGAACTAGATCATGGAGTAGTTGGAGCGTTAAGTTTACTCAAAAGTTTAGGCACTCCAGAAGAAATTAAAGAAAATAAAGATGAATTTGAAGGGTATATTAAAGCAGCTCAAGCGATAGCACTACACAATTTCAAGGATCATCTACCAGATTATATCTTCGAAAACAATCCTTTAGCATTCTTACTAGTACTCACAGATGAGATGCAAGAATGGGGAAGGCCTATTCCATTACAAATCAGAGATTCATATTTTACTACTGAATTGAAAAAAATAACTTTACTTGATGAAGTAATTTTAACCATTGATGAAGTCCAATGGTTAATGGAATATAAGAAAATGAAAGCAAAAGAATTAACAAATTTTCAATTCCATTACTTCTGCGATAGTAAAAACAAAGCTTTTGGAAGATTACAAAGAGGGGAAGAATTCCCTAAAACTAGAATTGTTTTACAAGATTTTGAAAGTATAATTGAGATGAATGAGAAACAACTTGAAAAATCTCTCAGAGATACCTCAATTCAATTATTAGCAGAATCTATGGAGTCAGAAAAGACCGATGAGGTTGATTCAAAAAGGAAAGAACATAGTAAACTAAAAAAATTGTTAGACTCTAAGGATCCAGTAGTTCGAGAAAAAGCGAAAATGCAATTACAAGAAATGAAGAAAGCTAGAGATGAATCTAGACAACAAAAGCAATTAATGAAAAAGACCACAAAAGAGAGACTACTAGCTGAATTCTATATTGTTATCTAATTTTGAGGGTTTTAAATACTGTATTTCGTATTATTTGGTAGAACCTTCATAAAATGTTTAATTTTCTCATTTTCTTTATTGAAGGGACTAAATATAAACCTCGGCAATATTTGGGGAGACAACTCCCCTCAATTCTAATTGAAGTCAGATAATTTTACCATCTTTAACTTCTAAAATAATTTTAGCAGATTCCCAAGCAGATTCAAAAGCATCTTGAGCTATTTCGATGATAGTTGGATCCCTAATCTCAATAATAACAAAAGTTTTTGAGTTTACTACTCCAATTCCTATTGGATATAATAGATTATTTTTTCCTAGGATAAAGCTGGATAATTTTTCTTTTGGTTCCCTTATTTCATAGTCCAAAAATCCGAAAAATTGGCTTTGCAATTTGCTTAATTTTCCTGTCTTCAGTATTTCCTTAATTTCATCTGTGTAATAACTTGAAAGAGTTCTAGAGGAAATTCTTCCAAACCTTTCAAAATTCTCTTTCACTTGTTTTATTAAGGGTTCAAAATTTAGTTCCTGGAATGCATAGATAAACTGATCAGAACCAAAACTTGTTTCGACAATTGCTTGGGAAACACAAATTAAATTAGATTCGAAAACACGGAGCATATATCTTCTTAGGTCTTCTATGTTGGCAAGATTAAAAACATCCACAACAGGATAGGGGCTGAAATTAACTATTGGTCCTGTTGCTAATTTCAAAGTTTTGGATTCAGTAGAAAGTCTCATTTCTTCAGGTAAAAACGGATAAGTTGCTGCCCAACGTCTCATTAATTCCTCTCGAGTATCCATAAAAAATAATCTAGCTATTCGTTCAAAATTTTCTTGAGAAGGAACTGTAGTATAAATAGGCGGGCGATTTGACACTCGCTTTATTAATCCCAATTTTTGAAGTGAAGAAATTTCTTCATAGACTCGAGTTTTTGATGCTTTCTTTCCTTTAGTTTTTAAGTTTTCTGAAATTCCCAGTGCAGTATTTCCTCCATCTTCTACAAGTTGCTTATAGACATTAAAGGCAAGTTCTGATTTCAAAACTTCACGTAGAAATTTCTCAATTTCATTTTCAGAATACGTACTCCTAGACATTCCTATTTACCTTCCTTCGATTTTCATGAATCAAAATAATAAACCCAATTCTAGTAATATCTGGTGAAAATGACTTATAAGAATTCCGTGAAAAAACGGAAAAATAATTTCCGACAAATTTACTTACTAAAAAATTATTGTTTTTTCGTCTTAGAATATAAAAGCAAAGAATTAATAATTAACATACCAAAATTGCATGGTAAATTAAATGAAGTGATTAAAATGGTTAAAGAAATTCATGACGTTAAGCATTTAGAAAAATCTGGTGTAAAAGTAGATGAAATGATTAAGAATCTCTCTGGTAAAGATGGAGATATAATTAGAGAGAATTTTGAAAAATATGAACCCATTGAAGGTGTTCTTTCAGAACTAGAGGAAAAAGCAAAGGGGCACTTATTTGTGGTTTTTTGTGCTGATTGGTGTAAAGACTGTAAAACAAATGTAGCAGCTTTTGCTAAAATAGTCAAACTAAGGCCAAATATAAATGGTGTTTTCTTTAAAGGAATAAAATCTGCTCCCAAAGATCCTGATATTCGTTGGAGAGTTCCCCCATCCCCACCAGAAGTTAATGATTTTGATTTACGAAAGATTCCTACCATCTATATTGTTGATTCAAATGGCAAACTTGTTGGTGAAATGCTAGAAAATCCAGAACATAAACCAACACTTGAAGAAGAATTAGTATATATCCTTGATAACTCTCAAGGATAATTTCCTTTCTTTTTAGTAAACTGTTGGTCTTAATCCAAAAGCAACAGAAATTAAGAACATAACAATCGGCACTACCAAATTATCAATATCTGATGGACTTAATCCCTCTGCTATTGTTCCTACTGCTACTAGTATGAGTATTTTTCCCCAAAGCCATGGCCACTCAAGGTTTCCCCATAACCAGTTTTGTCCTGTTAAAACAATACCAAAAAGATAGACAATAAAGTAACTAAAAGCAACTGAAGAAATGAACATTGCAATACTTCCCTCCACTGTCTTCTCTCCACCGCCAATTGTTCTATATTTGTGTTTTCCAAAAAATCTTCCAGCTATAGGGGCAATACCATCACCCCAGGCGATTGTCATGATAATTATTAAACCCCATGGAGTGTCTCTCCAAACAAAAACACAAATTAAAGTCATAACAATAGCATAAATCATGGTTCCTTTGATGAGATCAAATGGTTCCCCAGTTCTTGACATACTTCTTACCATGAATCCACCAGGAATTACTTTTAGACCAATTAATAAGAAAACAATAGCAGTCAACGCTGCAGGTATCATAGCAACATATCTAGCCCAACCAATATCAGATGCCATGAGCCAGAAAAAGATGTAGCAACCAGCGGTTATGTGAACTCCTTTTCGAGTATAAAAAACATCCATTCCTTTTTTGCTTAAAAGATAAAATAGGGACAAAATAACTACTAGTGTAATAAACATACATACTAGCATTAACCAATTTTGGTTATTGTGATACCACTCAGTGAACGTCATTTATTGCCATACCTGTTTGCTCTCTATCAAACATAAACTGCAATCAAGAAAACTTAAACTTATTTAATAATTTTCTGTGTAAATTGAAAGCTCAAAGTGAGAATGCAGAAATAGCTCATTTCTTATATGTTAGCTTTTTTAAATTAGAATGAAGTAAAGTTATATGTAGATATAATATTGTGGGACTGTTATGCGAACTAGAATTGATATCCTCAAAGAGATAATGGAAATTGAGAAGCAGTACGCTCTCGAGGAAATTGATTCTGAGATTTTTGATAATAGAATGCAAATACTAGAAAAACAATTATTCGCTGTAAGCGCATCAACTGATGATGAATTAAGAGAAGCAATAAATGCAAGAGAAATCCCTTTGAGTGCAAACAGTTTGATTGGTAAAATCTCTATTGAGGATTTATTACCAACATTTAATGTTCCTCGAACATTCTTCAGACATCTAAAAATAAGAAGAGAAATTCAAGAACTTGCGAGAAACATTAGAAATCTGAATCACAATATGCAGAAACTCAATATTCTGATTGCTGAGAAAAAAGTGAATCCGGATACTGCAAACATAAAAATTGAAACACTTGAATTTGATCTTCGTCTAGCTCAAAATAGATTTGGTGCCCGAGAAAAATATCTCAAGAGAAACCCATCAAAAGGTGAATTAGTGAAATTTACACTCGAGAATTATCTAAAGTTTTCTTTTGGGCACGGAATAGAAAATGAAGCTGAGTTGAAGCAACTCTCAAGTGAACTCACTCATGAAATTGAGATACGTAAAGAATATCGCAAAGCAATTGCTGAATTATTGGCTACTGTGAAAACAACTCAGTTAGAAATTAGTACTTCAACTTCTAGAAATGGTTTGCCTGATTTTAAATCATTACTAGATTTTCAACAATCAGTTAATGAATTAAAAGATTATATCAAAATTCTATCAGAAGACATTAAGGGTTATTGCAACTGTTTAAATCTCTTACAAAAAGACATACTAGTTATTGATGATTCTCATGATTTATATATGCCAGAACAATTTGGCTTAGAAATTGCTACAGAAGAAACTGAAGAATTAATTGAGAAGAAAAAATCGATCGATCCTTTAATTGAAACTCTAGAATTTGAGAGACAGATAGATGATCCTGTCAGTTATTTCTTAATAGACACAACAGATTCACCTATACTTGAGGAGATTGAGCTTTCTGATGAAGAAATGGTCCAACCATCGGATTCATTAATGATTCCTGATACTCCTCAACCAGTCTATGAACCTGTACTTGAACTTGAAATTATTGGGATGGAAGACTTCAATTTACCTTTTGAAATAAATGGTTCCAAAGCAAAATTAAATGATTTAACAGAACAAATTATCTTTCAATCTTTTGAGGGGTTATTATCAAAATTAATCGGAAAAGATGAAGTAGAAACAAGCACAGTAAAACCAGTTGAAGTCGAGAAAGAAACTCCCAAAACAAAAGCTCAGTTTAGTAGTTTAGCATCTGATATCAAGAAAACAGTAGATACAAGTAATGGTTCCGCAGGAGATCTTATTACCGATTCAGGGAGCTTATCTGAACTAACTGAAGATCTAACTATTGTTTCTGAAATTGAACCAATGGCTCCTGAAGAGCTTATTAAAATTGATACAGATAACATAGAAATAATTCCAGAGATAAAGGAAACTCAAACAATTGAAGTTCCATCCATTCCTACAGAACCAGAAGTTCTTCCCACACTACCACCTCCCCCACAACAAACTCTACTCCCACCACCTCCTCCACCACCCGAATCGTCTGTAACAGAAGAAATTATATCTGAAACAGTACCTACACCTGAAATTGTTCAGCAAGAAGCAGTAAGAGAAGAAAAAATTGAACTTCCAGAAAAAGAAGAAGAGCAATTACTTAAACCAACAAAGGAAACAATGGTATCTCCGAAGCTGTTAGAAGCATCTTCAGAAGCATGGAAATTATCGGGCAAAGCACTTTTCAATTTACTCGAAGATACAAATAGAGAATTCTTAGGATATCTACAAGAAGTTGTCGTTTATGGAAATAATCGTCTTGGTTTCATATTAGTAACAGAAACAGAAGCAAATCAAAGTATTATTGATAAAATATTTGATCAAATAAAACCCCTCTGGATAACAGAGGAATTAACTGAATCTGCAGAAAAACGCAAAAACTATGTTATTCGGGAAGTTATGGAATCACTTCAAGTTCAAAAAGATGTAGCACTACATATAACTAGACTGCAAGAATTTGCAAACTTCCGAAATGTAAACTATCCTAAAGGTGATGTAAGATCGGTTCCAGAAATAATTGGTATTGTCCCGGTAGATAAAATTCGAATCAAAAGAGGAGCTATTATTTGTAGTCAAGATAGCATACTAGCTTCTCAACCCTATAGAACTGCTCCGTGGGATGGACAAATCGGAACAGCAGAAAAATCACCAGTAGGAAAATACTGTTACTTGAGTCATGGAGTAAAAATAGGAAAAATCATAGCAGCTGTTCAACATCCATTAATGGGTAAACTACTACTTTTGGATAAAGAAGAACCAGATAATACTCTTATCGATTACTTAGTTAATAGACTAAATATTACAGAAGAAAAGACAAAAGAGAAAATATGGTTGGTAAAGTACTTAATTGCGAAACAATTGAGGATACCAGAAGGTGAAGCATTAAAGCCTAAAACACTAATTAATTACTCTTTAAATCGAGGCTTCCCCATCTTACCTAATGAAATCTTGAATTCATTTAGGATATTTGTATCAGGAGGATCCATTGATAAAATAACTAAAAATAAAGTTATATTGAGAAATTCTTCCCGAACATTCCGTCCACCAGAAATATTTCCTTTAGAGTGTTTAAGAGTTAGAACCATAAGTGGAAGACATATGGGTACCTGTCTTGGATTATCTTTATCTGATCACCCAGTTATGTTAGTTAGCGAAAAACTCTCAAGAGAGATTGTGGTTCTATTTTCAAATGCAACTGTTGAAAAAGAGATAATGTCAGATATTTCTCACTCAGTTATGGGAACAATAGGAGTTGATCTCAAGGATTCATTATGCTCACACAACATTTTGAAAACATTAATTGTAGGTAGAAAAGTTCAATCACTTGCGGATTATGGTAAACTCCTCTCAAGAATGAATGTAACTGGTTTTGATCTCTCAACTATTCAAGTGGTAGAAAAAGGAACTATTTTTACTGAAACTCATGATGCTCCTGCTCAAAATATGTTCTTGGATTAACCTTACAACTAATTCTATTAATTAAGAAAAATGAGATTTTAAGATTCTCAGTGTGAGAATCATTTCAATTAAACTTATCCTGGTTTAACTGTACCAGCTAATTTTGCTATGTCAACATATACCATTCGTACGGGATTCGCTGGAGAACACCAAGCCATGATAAACCCTTGCCAGAAAGGAGTTTTTGCGATTACTATATGACCTTGCTGTTGGACATTTGTGCAAACTAAACGACTATTTGTTGCATCAATGGTAGAATATTTGACTCCTTGAACTACTATCCAGGGAGCTTTTTTAGTCCACGCTTCGATTATTGTTGCCCCATCTACTTGCCAGTTCTGAGTTGTCCAATAGATCTTTCCATCAGCTCCAACTAAAGCTAGCGCTCCAATAACCCCATTTTTCTGTAACCGTGCAGCTTCTGTTTCAAATGACATCGTTTTTATTCTCCTTTTTATTTGTTAAATAGTGTTCGAATAAAGTTATTATACAACTTTATTAAGTGCTACGGTTGATGTAAAAAGCTTTTTTTTGTGGCAATTCTTCAAATAAATAGATAAAAAAATCAAGGAATTAAGAAAAAGAAAATATTTGCGAAGAATCAAGTAAATTCTTCGCTTACGAGTTTTAAACTAAACTACTTTCGTCTGAATTTTTGTATGAGAACATATCCAGCTAAACCAAAACCAGAGATTATTACAACAACGATAATTGAAATTCCACTTGTTGATGTGGGGAGTTCTCCGTTTAGATATTTAATGTAGTCGTAATCATCTAAACCAGCTTCACCACACTCGGGATAGAATTCATAAAATCCTTCGCTAATCATTTCGTAATTTACTTCCCAAGTATCAGGAGCAATTTCTGTCCAAACCAAATCCTCTTGATTGTCATCTGGATCTATAACATATCCACCAAAAGTTTCAGTTCCTGAAATAAAATCGTAGCGCAATGTTGCGTATTGGTCAGTAAATGATACAGTGTTTCTAGACATCCTTGAGTGAGCTGTTGCCCATCTAACTAGATTTTGACCAAATTTATCGTTTTGTGTACCAGTATTATAATCGTTTATATAGCCAGAAGTATCCAGACAGAAGTTTGTAGTTAAGACAATAACTCTTCCACCGCTTTCATGTTGGTAAGTAGCACAAGTAGCATATTGTGAACCCGGATTTATTTCTGTAATTTGAACAGCATTACCTGATACTTCAATTGAAGTACCCCAATGGTCAATGCTTTCAACTCCAATTGATAATGCATGTGGTTCTGTTGTATCCATCGTAATTGGATAAGAACCTGTCCATAAGGTATCTCTAATATTTATTCCATATTGGTTAGTCCAGTCATTGATAGCAGAGACATTTGTACCATGTAAAACTGTTCCCCATCCATCAACATCTGTTTCACTATAACCAAGGAAACAAAGGAAAACAGAACCTCCTGATGCTACATAGTTAGTTAAAGCTGTTTTTTCACTCTCTGTCCATTCATTATAAGTCTCAACAACACTATAATCTCCTTCAAAAGATTTAGGATAATCTAAATCAAATGGATCTGGTAACCAAACACAATCATAATTATCTATTATTCCAGAATCTAAATCCGCAAGTTGCTCGCTTATTACATAATCATTCGTTAAGATATCTTCAGAGAAATACGCATATTGACCATACATGTGATCAATACTATAATCTGTAGTTTTAAAGTTTAGAAGCATAGTGTGACCATTACTCTCAGTCACTGTCAGAACAATAGCTACAGTATCTAGTACATTTGTCAAATATTTGAAAGTCAATGTCCCTGTATAAGATCCTACAATTGCGTCGACTGGAACATCATAGGTAACCTTTACAACATTTGTCCATTGATTGCTGAATGATCCAATTGTGACAAAAGATGCTACATCTCCACTCAATTCTAAAGAAAGATCAGTTTTGTGAGCGGATACACAAGTTAAGTATTGTTCAGTTATTTGCCCTTGTAACATTGTTGACCACCAGTGTAATGGTTGCTGTACAGGATTACAAGCACCAACGACTTTTATCCCACTATCAGTGATTGCTGTTTTAATATAATGCCAAGCAGCACCAACATTGATTACCCCTCTAGCTTGTGTTAAAAAGTTAACAGAACCAAGTGGTGTAGCTGTCTTCATCAAAGCAGCTTTTACCAAACCAGGATTTACTGCATAACCATTTGTTATACAAGCATCAATAAGTAATGCTGCTGCTCCTGCAACGTGAGGTGAAGCCATAGAAGTACCACTCATTGTAGTGTAAAGTGATCCTATATTACTACATGAATCAATCAACCAACCTGGTGCTAATACATCTGGTTTCATATGATCATCAGCAGTAGGACCACGTGAACTATAAGATATAATACTTTGAGGTCCACCAGTAGCAACAACCCCACCAACATGAATTATATCATCTGTAGCTGGGGAACCAGTTGTATAAAATCCATAATTACCCTCATTACCTGCAGAAGTTGCACAGACCACTCCTTTAACATGAACGGCGTTGTAAAAAGCAATTTCAAGCGGATCAAGACCGACACCATCACTACCACCAAAACTAAAATTAATTACAGATACGTTACAAGTGTTTACTAACCAATCCAGACCTGCTATTATTGATGGTAAAGGAGCTGGTGAACCAATTTTAGCGTGATAGAGATTACAATCTTTAGCTATTCCAACTCTGGTACCAGCTGGATCACCTGCACCAACAATTCCAGAAGTATGAGAACCATGACCATTTGGATCTGTTGTTGTTGGATCATTATAATCATAACCTAAGGTTGTGTTAATAAAACTTAAAGCACCAATAACTCTACCTTCAAAGGCATCATGGTCTTCATTAATCCCAGTATCTATTACACCTACATCTATTCCTGCACCATCATAACCTAAGGACCACATTACTGAAGCATTAATTTCATTAGCTGATATTGTTGAATCTGGATTTAAAATAATATTATCTTCCTTTATTACGTCTGGATATAGTTTGATATCTGTTGTATCAGAAATTACAGTATAATCTCCTAATCTCGCTAGATCAGTTTCAACACCAGAATAATGAGGAACTAATGCGCAACCAACACCCCAAAAAATTTCCGATCCGTCATATTTTTCTAAAGCAGATAAATCAGAGAAATCCTCACCCTTTATGGCAATCATAATATATCTTATTTCAGCTGTAGTTACTAAAGAAACACCAGGTAAACCAGCAATCAAGTCAAGTCTATCTTTATTTGCAGAGATTACCACTCTTCTTCCTAGATCCCAAGTTTCTTCAGAATGTGTAACGCCTAATTGATTTAATCGATTTCTGTCTCTTGAAGATATCTCATGATCGTAGAGTAAGATAGCTTCCATAAACATACTTCTACTCCTTTTGACATTCCTCAATAGTTTATCATCAATTTTATCGCCATTTAAATCATAAGTTGTTTTTTTATAGATTAACGTTTCCGGAACTGTAACATTTGTAAAAGCCGCTTTTGATAATACAAATGGTATTGCAGCTGAGAAAATAAAAAGTGATAATAGACAAATCGAGAGGATTTTTCCGCGTTTCATAATCTTCCACTCACTAATAAATTAGTAGATAAACAATAAGATGTTAGGTTTTAATGTAAAAATATTTCTGATACACTCTAATTATCAATACAGTTAAAAAAGATTCTTTGATTTTGTTTGAAGAATAATTTTCGAAATTCAAAGCTTTTTTGTGAAATTCAATACAAAATTCGTTTAATCAAAAGCGTTATTCCTCGAATTAAATCCAGAAAAAAATGGAAAGGAAAAAGAAGGAGGGTAAGAACTAGTCTTAATCTTCTTCAGATTCATCTACCAATTTCTTGTATTCTTTAGGTTTACGAATGCTTGCTAATAATCGTGGTTCTCGATGACCATCTTTCTCTAAAGTAGATAAACACTCAGAGCAAACATTAACTGAAATGTCTCTGAAAACATAAGTTGAGAGTTGCGCCTCTGAGAAAGAAATACCACATTCCGCACAAATTTTCACTCTACTCGGATCACCTAAATCATCTTTAGTTCCTGCAACACCATCAGGTCCTTTGAGTTGTTGTTGGGTTTGAGCAGCCATTGCTTTAGCCGCTTCAAAGGTGCTTTTGGGAACTTTTGGTAACTGATAATTGTCAATGATATCTGAGATTGCTTTCCAATCACTTTTACGTTTAGTTCTTGTCAAGAAATCTTCTAATTCAGCATCAATCATTTTTAGTTCGGTTAAAAACGCACGATCACGAATAACATTTGGATTTTCTTGTTGAGCTGGTTGCTGTTGTTGCATTCCGGGAACAGTATAAACAGGAGGACGATTAGCCGCTTTGAAATCAATGGTATTTAATCGAGTAAGAATCTTATCAATCAATTCATGATACAGTTTCTCATTATCTGTTCGTTTAAGAATTTCGATGTAAGGTTCAATTGCTTGATAGACATGATGATTGAAGATGTTATCCTCAAAAACATCTATCCCGAATTCCATGATACCGTCGAGAAGTTCCTCTTCAGTCATGTTGAAGTTTTCGCAAAGATACTCAACCCAATCAGCAGGTAAATCAAAAGGCAAGTTAATAAGAATGGAAACTATTTGATCAAAAAGTGCATCTTTAAATGGAGTTATGTCTTCAATTTTTTTCATAGCTCTTAATGCTTGATTGAAATACATTTTATTTCCAGTGACTGAATAACGATGAAGACTCACAAAAACTCTTGTTTCCGGTTTGAGACCCCACAAAGTACTACGTTGAATTACTTGAGCTCCAACGGTGTTAAGAGCGAACGCACCTAATAAACCTAGGAGACCATAAGTAAAACCGCTTTGCATGTCCCCAGGGAATACAACCAAAAAGGCAAGCGCAAGCCAAACCATCCCAAGACTACACATACCTATTCTGAAATAACCATAGAAACGAAAGGATTTCTTTTGACGATTACAAGCAATGCAAAGACCGTCAGCTAGCTCTGCTTCCATATTACAAGTTTTGCATAAAGGAACTCGGCAATTCACACAAGCTCCATGAGCTTCAATATCTGGATCGTAACAGCACTTCAATTATTGTCCCTCTTTGAACTATTTGTAAGACAAATGAATGTAGAAATTTTGAACTTAACCCTTTAAAACTATTATCTCAATGTAAAGATAGAAAAAATAATATGAAAGAGAAGAGAAAGTATAATTGGAAAAAACGTAGGTGACAAAATGAAAATTGCAGAACCAAAATGCCCAGAATGCGGGGGAAATGAGTTTACATACAAATTCATCGTGAGCGAAGAAAACTTAAGAAAAGGAAAAGAAGACCCGAAAATTGGGAGAGTACTATTACGAACACCATTTGCTATTGCGTATTGCATAGAATGTGGACATATAGTTGGGTTCGCGGGACAATAAAAAAAAAGAAGAAGGAAGAAAGCGAGATCAATTAGATTTCTTTTTCTTCGCCAGGTTCAAGAGCAAAAACATCCACCATTGGACCTGCAATTTTCTTGAATTCATCAGCATCTTGAACTAAGACAGGGAAAGTCTTGTAATGAATGGGAACGACTTTTTGACAATCAAGAAGCTCAAGAGCTTTAGCAGCTTCCAAAGGACCCATGGTATATAAGGAACCAATCGGAAGAAAAGCTAAATCAATATCGTACAATTCACCTAATAATTTCATATCCAAGAAAAGTCCAGTATCACCAGGATGGTAGATTGTGTAAGAAGGAAGCTTGATGACAAAACCAACCGCAACACCCACCGTTGTGCTGTGAGTGGCAGTAGTAAAGACAAATTCAATATCAGCAGCTTTAGCGGTACCTCCAACATTTCCTCCAATGACTTTTTCAACACCTTTACCTTTGGCTTCATTCGCCAACTCAAAAATACTGACAAAAGTAGCACCAGTGTTCTTACAGATAAGGACAGCATCATCAAAGCCATGATCGCCGTGCCCGTGACTTACAAATACCACATCTGCTTTCTTTATATCCTCTACTTTTATTTTTGCTACTGGATTCCCTGTGATCCAAGGGTCTATCAATATTGTTTTTCCTTGATCCTCTATTTTTATTGCAGAGTGACCTATCCAATTTACTTTCATGCTTTACACCTTTTAGAACTAAGAATTGTATCTATTTTTTCCTTTTTACTTTTTTGGCGGACATACACTTGGTTTAAGTTTTGTTAATAGGTAATTTTTTATTTATTCAAATTTCTTTCTCATAGGTTTGATAGATTTGAATTCATTAACTTTCATTATTGGTGATAGGAAGGATTTACCAGAAAAATATCAAGATACAATGATAAGTATGATTAGAGATTTCGATTCTGAACGATCACCATTTGAACCGCATTTAATGGAATTTTACCGAAACTACTGGAAAACACCAAGACCATTAGAAAGAGAAACAATATCAGTTTATGCTTTCAATAAATCCATGGAACTTGTTGGTTTTGGACATTCATTTTGGAATATCGAATATGATAATCTTGACCATGGTTCCTACCAGATTTATGTTGTCCCAGAGGAAAGACGAAAAGGTATTGGAACAGAGATTATGCGAAAACTGTTTACAGTAATACCTACTCAAATTGAGAATCTAGTAGCCGCTGCCCTTGGAGGATCAATAGGTGAATTATTTCTGCAGAAATTCCAAAAAGAAAGTTGTTATGATGAATTTTATAGAGCAGCTGATTTGAGTGAGTTCAGCATTGATAAAATAAAAGCTATAAATATCAAAGAGGAACAAAGAATTTCAAATTTGGGCTACAAATTTGTTGAACTTGAGAGCTTCGATTATTCTAGTAAATTTGATGAAGAGAAATATGTTAGAATGGTTGAACGTATCTGGAATGATATGCCTAGAGAAGAAATGTCCTTTGGGGAAGATGTAATTACTCCTGATCGCTACAAATCACAGATTGAGTATAATCTAAAAAAAGGGGATAGGAATTTTGGTTATGCAATTGCAGTAAAAGAAACAAATGACCCAGTTGGTCATACAAGAGTCCTATATAATAAACATAGACCAAGTCTAGTTGAACAAGATGATACAGGTGTTGTACATGAACACCGAGGACATGGATTTGGTTTAGCTCTCAAATATAAAGTTTTAGAGAAAATACTTGTAGAATTAAATGCTAATTATTGGTATACAGCAAATGCTATTAGCAATGAACATATGATCAAAATTAATGAAAAACTGAAACATAAAATCGTAGGTAAGAAAGTTTTTTATGAGTTAAAAAGAAGTGAATGGGAGCAAATTTAGCTCACTGGATATTCCTAAAATTCTTCTTTATTTGGAATAATTTCTTTGTAAATGAAATCCTCAATAGCCCTCTGTAAAATAGATTTAGAGGGTGCAAGATAAAATGAGCGGTGTTCTTTATCTGGATTTTTGCACCCAAAATAAATCTAGGTCTTTGAGTTGTAGCTCATATATTCGATGCTAACTCACCAAGTTTTGCTTATATACTTATAAATGAACTGAGGTTTGGATAAACCTCTATTGAAAAACCTTTTTCTGGATATATTTGTTTTTTAAACTTCAAATTTATTCTTTTAATTCTTGCAGTTTGTTTTTTGCAATTTCAAGTTCTGGCTGTATCTTCAATGTTTTCTTGAACCAATCTCTTGCTTCTGTTTTGTCACCTTTACTTTGGTAAGCTATTCCTAGGTTAATCATTGCTTTCACGTATTTTTCATCTAGTTTTATTGCTAAGAGATAATTCTTTATTGCTCCATCTAGATCATCTGTAATTTGCAAAACGTATCCTAGGTTGTAATATACTGTGGCATCATCTTGTCTCAGTTTTATGATCTCTCTATAGGCTGATTTCGCCAGATCATATTGTTGCATTTCTCTATAGGTATTTCCTAAATTGAAGTGTGCGTCTGCGAAATTTGGATTTGCTTCCACTGCTTTTCTGTAATACTTTATTGCTTCTTGCAATTCTCCTTTTTCATAGTAACTATTTCCAAGATTGAACCAACTTTCGAAGTATTTTTCGTTTATCTCAACCACTTTCTGATAGTAACTTATTGCTTTCTCTAGATCCCTCATCCGAGAATAGGTTACTCCTAAATTGTGAAGGGTTTCTACGAATTGGGGGTTCTTCTCGAGAGACTTTTCGAAATACTCTATAGCTTTCTCATATTCTTCCTTGAGGAGGTAGGTTTTTCCTAGATTACACAAGCTTTCAAAGTTATTCTCTTCCATTTTTATTGCTTCTTCAAAGAGCTTTATTGCTTTCTCTAGTTCTCCACTGAGAATTGCGTACACGCCTTCTATATTGAGCATTTCATAGTCTTTTTCTGGTTCTGCCATTTTCTTCAACCTTGAGTAAAATTGTGATTCATCCTTAATTAATTTAGCAATAATCTGCTAACAAAAAATGATAGAGATAGAAGTAAATTCCACCCAAAAATGTTTTTTTTAAAAGAGTTGATAGAAAAGAAGAAATAGGAATCACAAGAGAACTGACCAGAAGGAAGAACCGAATTTTTGGTGATTAAGCATTACTTTTTCGGTTATAAGTTCCCTGGTGATTCATACCTTATTCAACGAACCTCTTGAGGAAAGGGTGATCGTTTTTGAGAATGAAGTGAACACCATTCTCAAAACCTTGAGACAATAGTCTATATTTAGGGTTATAAATATTCTTATAAGTATTAGATTTCATAGATTATATAACTAAGAAAAATTCAGACCAATAAAACAGACAGATTTAGTCAATTCACTTGAAAAAAACGATTTTCAAGCATCAATAAGAAAGATATTTACTAAAAGTTAGACTGATAATTTAATATATATATGAAATAAAATAGAAGATGTGCGAAGTTAAAACTAAGGTTAAAGGTTGTTTAAAAATGGCGTTTAGAGATATAATAACAAATCAACAAAAAGTAGTTCAAGTTTTCACCGGGGATGAGATTGAAGAGCTTTTGTCAGAAAGAAATCACAGACAAGTATTGCATTTCTTGTTTAAGGGACCATTAACAGTAGAAGAGCTTGAGATTGCTTTTGAAAAATCTGGCAATGATAAATCCGATAAAAGCATTTATCGTTATTTAGGCAAGCTCAAAAGAGCAGGTTTGGTTATTGAAGCGGGTAAAAGGATTTTTTCAGATCAAGCTAACCAAATTAAAACTCAAACACTATTTGCTCGAGTATCTAAGATTATTTTTGCTCCCGTAAAATTCTATGAGCAGCAAGAGAAGATAGAGAAAAGATCTCTTGAACTAGTAAATGAAATTTTGAAGGAAAGATTGGGTTATAACGATTCCGCAGATTTAGATTGCTTGAAAGGCAAAATGGATGTCATCTACAAGCAAAGGAATCAAATAATGAAAGAATTCTTTGAAAATGTAAATAGTGATAAAATTCTTACTTTAATTCAAGATTTTGAAATCCACGAATTATATCCTGTCTTAGATTTTGCAGGTTGGATTCTACTATTTGAAGAGCATCCAGAATTTTTCAAAGAATTAGATAAATGCTTTGGATAACAATCTTCCATTAGAATAAGTCTTTGTAAACGGACAACTGTCTATTTTTTTTAAGATTCGTTCTGAAAAAAACTACAGTATATTCTAGTTTATATGAAAAAAATATAAAACAGTATTCTAAATATAACACGGTGTCAAAATGGAAACGCAAGATGTCATTATAAATAAAGAAAAACTTGTGAAAACTATCTATGATCTTGGTAGCGTTAAATGCTTGCAAGATGATAAAAATTGTGAATTACTTCTAAACTTTCTCTTAAATGAGCCATTGACTTTTGAAGATATTAAAGAAGCTTTCAAAACGGTTAATGCTCAGAAATCGGATAAAACCATTTACGGTTATCTAAATCGATTGAAAAAGGCTAATTTAGTAATGGAAGCTGGGAAAAGAATAATCACTTTTTCTGAAAGTCACATTAAAACTTTGACACTTTATTCACGAACAGCAAAAGTTTTCTATATTGCTTTAGATTTATCTGGTGATGAAGAAGATACGGTAGATGATTATTTCACGGTTATTGGAAAAATCACTTGTCAATTATTAAAATTCAAGAAATTTGACGAAGCTTGCTTTAGGAAATTCTATGATGAAACAACGCAAAAGAAACGCATTGATATAGAAAAAATCAATAGCATTAGTAATCCTGAAATCTTGGATCTTGTAGCAACTTTCGATGTTCGTGCAACAAAATATGTTTTAGATACTGTTTGTTGGTTAGCATTTATTGGAGAGCATCCAGAGATTTATCAAGAAATGATCAAATGCTTTACTAAATAATTGTGTATGAGTGGTGAACGTTTTCCATGTCTGATAACACCGATTCTTTGGATGAGGAATTTTCTAAAACAAAGATCAAACCAAAAACAAGACACATTGTTGAACAATTTATTTTCTTAGATGCTTTAACCAATGATAAAGCATGTGATCTTGTTTATTTGAATCTAGATTCAGATCTTTATGAAAGCAGAATAGAACATTTAATCCAAAACAACATAATACTACAAATTGATACTGGCGAGGATAAGTACTATCTTGATTATGATGCTTATCAAGAGTTCAAGGAGAAACGCGATAAAAGAGATTTTATGATTATCGTTTCGATTGTTATACCAGCTATCTTGTTCCTTATTCTTGGGGTAGCTTGGATTTTTGCTGCCACCTAAAAAAAAACCAAATCTAGTTAGAAAAACTCTTATTTGGAATCATCTATCAGATGACCTAATTCTTCATAAAATTGTTTTATTGATATATCTATAAAATTCCTAGCAACAATTCTAGCCATTTCATCTACCATGGCTATCGGAAAAGGAACAATTTGAGGCGTTCCTGGTTTGGAATACTCAATTGATGATAAGGAGTATACAAGTTGTGCAACACGATTTCTATAGCCAATTGGATCTGTTTTGCAAATCATCCAAGGAATATCAATTCGCGACACCCAATCAAATATTTTCAAATAGAAGCTCATATAGGGAACTAAACACTTTCTTTGTTGATCATCGAATCCCCTATCAATTCTAATAATTGGCACAGTAACATCTTTGTCTTCCAGAATTTGAGTTAATAATCCGAAATCACTCCAGAAATTCTCAGGAACTGATCCTTTGAGAATATTACTAAAAATTACACTATTAATGAAAGATGTTAGGGCTTTATCTGCTGAATATTTTACAAAACCAAAATATAGAATATTTCTGTGCAAAGCAATATCTACTAGTCGTTTGGATTGGCTTAAAGCTTCATAGAATTTTGGATCACGATAGCTATGAGGAACAATTGGACCATCGCGTATATGAAAATGTGTTGGTTGTTCATCGAAACCTATCAAATCAATTTCATTATGCATTCGTTCCATTTGGAAGTATGATTGGGCGAAATTCTGATCGGCAACAAAATCTTGTTGCTGTAAAGTGGTGATTTCTTCTACAGCACCATATCCAAAACTGTCATCAATGTCTACTAAATCAGGAATACTAATAAATTCACCTTCCGGACCCTCTGGGGAAAATTTGCCCACCCAACGACTTGCTGATGCCACAGTGAATAATAATTGCCGACTACGAGAAAGATCATTTGTTGCTATTGGACTCTTTACAGGGATAGTATATCGACTTGCATCAGATGCAGAAATGAGTTTATCCTTTGGAAAAGTAAATTTCAAATCGAGGTTTTCTATTATAGGGGCATCGTAGATGATTTGGAAGTTTGGGAGTTTATCCAATCTTTTAATAAGTTCAGCAATCTCTTTTTCAGAATCTAAATCCCTTAATTCGAATTGGTATTCAATGGAACCTATAGGTGAGTAGCATTTTATTGCAAAAGGATTATCAGCTAAAATGCAATCAGAGACCTTCTTTCCAAGTAATGCAGCACGGATTTTATCTCCAGGAACAGAAGAGACAGTTCTCCGAGCAATTTCCTTTGCTTTTCTTGTGAATCCATTTGTTATAGATTCGGAAATGGATAATTTTGCACGATCCACTTTTTTGTATTTCTTTTTTTCACCCGGTAAAACAGAAATAAGTTTTGATTCCAGTAGAAAGTTAATGGACTTGATAATTGACTCCTTTATTCTATCAGAATCCAAACCTGTTTTCTTCAGTAAATGCGCAACTATATCACTTTCAGAAATACCTCTATTATTTTTTATCTGGTTGAAAACAGCCACAATTAGATAAGGAGACAGTTCTAACATTCTAAACATATGTCTACGATTTCAGTATATAAATTTTAGAGGGAATCTCCATTATTCTAGTAAAATATCTCGAGACAATACATTAAATAATCATAATTTCCCAAATTTAAAGTTGGGAAATAAAGGATTTTAGAGCAATGTTAGATTCGATAGTCTATTGCTTAGAATATAATTCTTTATTCACTCATTGAAGAAAGATTCAACAAAATGTGAAAGTGAATGATTCGTTCAAAAACACCAAAAGATGAGGAAATTTCTGAAGAGAATCTCATTGGAAAATCTATTGTGGACCCAAATGGCCATATATTGGCAAAATGTGTAGGTGTTTTTGAGGATGACAAAAAGAAACTGCGATTGAAATTAGCTATCAAAACAAAACTTGATAGTGATTTTGTTGTCAAGGAAACTATACCTGTACAATTAATCAAAAACATTGGAGAAGTAATTTTATTAAAAAAAGCGTTTGAAATTCAACCAATAGCAATAGAAGATATAGTTACTTTTGAAGTACCAGAGGAAATTACTGGTAGTTCTGAAGCAGGAAAGCCAGAAGAGAAAATAGATACAGTTCCGGTTGAGCAAGTAACTGTTACTGAGAAACAAGAAGTAATAAAGAAAGATAGTAAGAAACCTTCAACAAAATCTGGGAAAAAAGCAAAAAGCCAACACATAGAGCAATTTAATGATTCATTTCAAACTATTCTTAAAGAGAAGGATACACAAATACGAAATGTTCGTATAGTAGAATTTGTGAAAACGTTAACAACAAACAAGCGCTTTACGAAAAAAGCTGTACAATTACTTGTTGCCAAAATGACCGAAGCAGATCTAGTTACAAGAAATATAACAGCAATAATTCTAAATCATCTCTCAGAAAGTACCCCACTATTATTAGTTCCTTACTTTCGTGAAGGATTAGAATTATTATACAATGAGCCAAGTAAAGATGTAGAACAATTGATTACAAATTACTTGACAAGAACTGCTACAAACGCAAATAGTAACATATTACAAGTAAACTTCCAAAGCTTTTTTGACAATCTTATAATTAAACGCAAAATCTGCAAAAATATTACAAGGAATAGAATACATAATCTTAACTTGAAAATTTTCGTAAACAATTTCTATGTACAAGATATTTTAATCTATTATTATTTGAAGAGAATAATTAAGAAGAAAGAAGATGCTCAAGAATTTGCTCAATTTTTGAAGAATTATAATGCTATAATAATTGCTTATTCTTTGCTTACAGCATTTAAGCAATCAGAATGGAAAGCGTTTCTAGATTCTCCACTGCTAGAGAATACCTTTGAGAAACCATTTATTAAATCAATAGAAAAAATACTCGAGCAATTTAATAGTGGAAACATAAAGGAAATATCTGATATTGTGGATCCTAAATTAGGCTATCAATTTTCCAATCAGTTAATTCAAAAAATGATTAAATTACAAATTAATGATGTTCTAGCTAATGTTTCAATTCTCCCTATAGACATACTAAGCTCATTTTTCAATGATGATGATAATAGAACCATGCAAATTATCTATGAATTAATTAACAAACAAGAAATTGCTGCTCAAATCGTTTTTATAGATGAAAAAACTTTCATCGCACCTCGAGATAAATAATGAGAAAAAATTAGAAGAAAAACAGGGGAATTTCTCATTCAATATTTTATAAACTTAAATTGGACTATTTATTTTCTTGATTTTTTGTTGCTTCTTAACTCTGAGTGAAGCAGCAACCATAGCCAATTGAGTAATTATCATTGAGACATGTTGAGTGACTAGCTTTGATTGATCTTCCGCCTCATCAATCAAATCATCTATTGCATATTGAAGATTTAATTCCATTTCTGTTAAAGACTTTATAGCTTCCAGATTTGATGCATTGACTGTATTTTTCACTTTTTTTCACCTCTTTGTTTGTTTTTAGTCAAATGCACAGCTGACTAAATACATATAATTACATTTGTAATACATACGAAAACATATTTAAAACTATGTATATGGAAATTAAAAAAACAGTTAGTGAAAAATGAAAAGGCAAAGCTCAACAATACCTTTATCAACGACAAGCAAGCAAAGATGTTTTCAATCTTTGGTTCAGTGGTTGGTGTACGATGGGTCAAACACTATTTCAAAAAATAATTAGCAATGTATCAGGAATAGAGGAGACAGAAGAAGGTTCAATAGTCTTTGTTGAACCACATAGAATTTTAACGCATGACAATTCTGCAGCTATAATGAAGAAATTCTACTCAATGGGAGCTAAAAAGGTTTGGAATCCAGAAAAGATCTTCATAGCTTTAGATCATGCAGTTCCTCCACCAGATGAGAAAAAAGCAGCAAATCATAAAGCAATCAGAGGATTTGTTGAAGAGCAAAAAATCAAGCATTTTTATGACTGTGGAATTGGCATTTGCCATCAAGTATTACCACAAGAAGGACACGTGATTCCTGGAGTTGTCATTCTTGGTTCTGATTCTCATACTACTTCACATGGAGCTCTTGGAGCAGCTGGTATACCAATAGGAAGAACAGAAGCAGCCAGTATTTGGGCTATTGGTCAAACATGGTTAAAGATACCAGAATCTATTAAACTCAGCCTTGAAGGAAAACTGAAAAAAAATGTATTCGCCAAAGACGTCATTTTACATATAATTGGTGATATGAGATCCGATGGAGCAAGCTACAAAGCAGTGGAATTCCATGGAAAAGCAGCAAAAGATTTCAGTATCAGTGAGCGACTTACTCTCTGCAATATGGTGGCTGAAATGGATGGTAAAGCAGGGATGTTCCCAGCTGATGAAGTTACTGATAATTATTTGAGAAATAGAGTAACAGATGCTTATAAGAAAATTCAGCCCGATAAAGATGCTCCTTATATAATTGAGAAAAATTATGATTTAGATCAAATTGTTCCAGTAGTTTCAAAACCACATAATGTAGATAATGTCTCCCCAATATCAGAACTTTCAGATATAGAAGTAGATGTCGGATTATTAGGAACTTGCACTAATGGACGAATTGATGATTTAGCAGCTGCAGCTAAAATCCTTAAAAGGAAAAAGATAAAGAAAAATGTTAGACTTCTCATTTATCCTGCTTCACAAACAATTTTGCTTGAGGGAATGAGTAAAGGCATTATTCAAACCTTAGTAGA
This sequence comes from Candidatus Heimdallarchaeota archaeon, assembly GCA_019058165.1. Classification (GTDB taxonomy): domain Archaea; phylum Asgardarchaeota; class Heimdallarchaeia; order JABLTI01; family JABLTI01; genus JABLTI01. The sequence goes on along the minus strand of JAHLVZ010000018.1, from coordinate 3,191 downwards.
AGCAGGCGGAGAATTAGCAGTTCCAGGTTGTGGACCTTGCTTAGGAGCTTATGGCGGGTGTCTTGCCCCTGGAGAAACAGCTATCTCATCAGCAAATAGAAACTTCAAAGGACGAATGGGATGCAAAGAGGATACAAGCATCTATCTAAGCAGTCCTGCTACAGTAGCAGCTTCTGTTATAGAAGGTAAAATCGTGGAACCACCTAAGGAGGTTTACTCATGAAATTTAAAGGTAAAATGTGGATTTTCCCAGAAAAGAACATTAACACAGATCAAATTTTCCCAGGAAAATATACTTATGATCCCCTGACACCAGAGCAAATGGCAGAACATGCTCTTGAGGATTACTTGCCTTCTTTTGCTAAGGAAGTCAATAAAGGAGATATTTTGATTACTGGACAGAATTTTGGTTCCGGATCATCTCGAGAACAAGCAGTTACGTGCTTAAAAGCAGTAGGAGTAGCTGCGATAGTAGGAATTTCATTTGGAAGAATCTTCTATCGAAACGCTATCAATAATGCATTTCCTTTAATTCAATGTCCCGAAGCTACTAACTACATCTTTGAAAAGAAAGATCAATTAAAAGATGAAAAAGTTCAAGTAGATTTGGTAAAAGGTGAAGTCTTGATTGGAGATAAAACTTTTTCATTTCCTCCTTTAAAAGGAGAAGCATTGAATATTTTCGAGACCAGAGGATTGTTAGAATATACTAAGGAGAAGTTACAATAATACTAATCTCCTCTTTTCTTCTTTTCAATTATTTTTAATGAAAAAATGTGCGGATATCTTTACTAGATACTAGGTAATAATTTACTATAAGTCTTTTATAATTCGGTAAAGATGATACATAGCAGTATTTGTGGCTGTTCGTTAATTATCTGGATTAACTAAAAAAATCAGGTCATAAATAGCTTATAAATTTGCGCTCATAACTTCAACTCAATATGCAGCACAAAATAATGATACACTTTAGCGGCATCCACTGACTAAAGTTCAAAATAGAGATGGGCATCAGACAGCATCCACTCTTTTTTTCCCATCTCTTAACTCTACTTTACTCAACAATTCCTTTGATATTTCTCAAATGTGCAGAAATCAGTATTCTTTTTAATATACTCCATATTAATATGCATAGAAATAGATTGCGAGAAATAACAGCAGAACACATACAACAGCAATGAAAACACTGCGATATAAAATATCGAAAATGCTTACGAAAAATCTTTGAGTTGAGATAATTGGCAAAAATAATGATTGTTGATGACATGATTGTAATTCAGGAGATACTAAAGGAAATCCTGAATCTTAAAGGACACACTATTATTTTCACAGCATTAGATGGACAGCAAGCTGTTGATTATTTTAAAGATCCAGTTAATGAATGGCCTGAAATTGTAATTATGGATCACCGAATGCCAATAAAAGATGGGGTTACAGCTCTCGAAGAGCTTCTCGTTATAGATGAAAATATCAAAGTTATTTTTGTAAGTGCAGATGAAAGTGCAAGAAACAAAGCCCTTGTTATGGGGGCTATTGGTTATCTTGTTAAACCCTTTTCAGTCAAAGCCATACTAAAATTAATTGATTCTGTAATAAAAGAAAATTAATTCTAAAATAAAACATCGATTGGCAATTGATAAGTTGAAAAGGTTATTATAATTTTATCCATTAGAGATGAATTTGTTTCATTAATAATAGTCATAATTAGTGAAATTTCTCCTTCAATTGAATCATTTATGAATTGCTCTAATTTGTGTTTATCAGGTTCAGTTAATAGGAGAACAATTAAATCATTAACCCTTCCAAGAAGATAATCAATGTGTTCATTTATTATATTCAACGCATTATCAAAACTCTGATTCTTTATAGCTTCCAGTAGTTTCAAACAAAAGCGATTTGTAATACCACCAATTACTCTTCCACCATCAAGATTTATCATGATTTTACTGTCAATTGGCAAATTGCTATTCTGGGAATAATAGGTTTCAAATGCATCATTATCAGCATTATCTAGTTGCAAAATCTCATAAAAACTATCACTTTGAATTCCTAATGCATGTAAGGTTGTTCCATCACTTGAACGAGAGAATAAAGCTTCGGCATCTAATAATGGAACGGTCCACAGATCATTGTAAACTTTTTTGTGAGGAAGAAACCATCGCAAAGTGGCTAGAGTTAAAGCTATTTCACCTTTCTGACCAAAAACAAGTACATTTTCATTTTTCAGTAATGCATGAATAACCCGATCAAGACCGTCAGGAATTCTGGTTAATATATACTCGAAACTCCCTTCAAGAATTGAGCTCATACTTAGATCTTTAATTTCTTGAGGTAAAGCGATTTTCTTCTCAACGATTCTTTTCTTGATTAATTCAACCGAATCAATAGTACTATCAAAATCTACTTTCAAACTCTCAAGAGACATAAGTTGATTCAATTTATCTTTAATTAGAGAAGTAATTTCCCCATTAGGATCACAGTTTAAACTAAGATCAGAAGCGATTTCTTTAACAGTGGCAGAAATTTCAGGAATGGATTTAAAAAGATTCATCTGCTCTGTTCTGTCAACAAGTGTAACTATTCCTAAAGTTCGTTTACCTCCTCTTGCAGATTCATCTTCAACAAAAAAGAATGTTGAATAGGCAATGTACCCTTCATCAAGAAATGGTATAACTGACTCAATAAATTCATCTTCAGGTAATGTTTGACTTGAGGTTAGAGACATTGTGCTTAAGTGAGATTTCACACAAACTTTCTGTGCAAAATTATTATCTAAACCTTGATGATACACGCAGCCTGGGCCCATTTTATCATCAAATCTAACTAAACAGACGCCTCTTTTTTGCATTTGGAGAATAACCCCACTTGATCCAAATATGACCTTTTATTACATAGATACTCTCAAGTAAAAAACCTTTATGATAATGCAAAAAAGACATCTTAACAAAGATTTTTTTTAACAGAATTAGTATTTGTTAAATAGTGTCCGCAAATGAGTGAAGAAAAGAACCTTAGAGTAGAAATAGTAGTTAAAGGATTAGTACAAGGAGTCTCATTCAGAGTTTATACAAAAAGAAAAGCTAGCTCATTAGGATTAACTGGTTATGTTAGGAATCTATCCAATGGAGATGTGGAAGTCGTTGCTGAAGGAAAACGAAATCAACTCCTACAGCTAATCAAATGGCTGTCTA
>JAHLVZ010000135.1 GCA_019058165.1 Candidatus Heimdallarchaeota archaeon | reverse complement strand
GGTTTTATCATGATCCCAAGGATCAACTATCCACAAATTCTTGATACCGATACCTTTGCAAACATCCTCAATCATAACAACCCCAGCAGGTTCACCAAAAACACCAAAACCAAGTTCAGGAGTTGGCTGTCCACCAGTCATAGCTGTTAGGTGATTATCGACTACCACTAGTAAGAATTTTGCTTTGTTCACTATTGCATTTACTAGTGCTGGTATTCCTGTGTGGAAGAATGTTGAATCTCCTATTACTGGTATTATTTGTTGGTCTGTTGCATGTGCTAGCCCGTTTGCAATACCAATTGATGCTCCCATTGCTACTGTTGTATCGACTGCATTTAGCGGTGCCATGAATCCCAAGGTGTAGCAGCCAATGTCTCCGGGCATTATCGGTTTTATTTTTCGTTTTCTTGCTGCTTTCTTTATAGCATAGAATGTTGATCTATGCGGGCACCCTGCACACAATTCGGGAGGTCTATTTGGTAATAGTTCATTGATTTCTGTCTGTGATGGAAGTCCTTCACTAACTGCATCAAATTTTTTATTCATGACCTTCGAGAATGATTCTTTCAGAATTAGCGGATTCAATTCATTTGAAATTGGAATTATTTTTTCTTTTCGACCGTAGATTTTGACTTTGATTCCATTTTCAGCAGCAAGAGTTTTTACTAGAAGTTCAAAGTATGGTTCTACTTCTTCAGCAATTAAGCATTCAGGATGTTCTTTTAGTAATTCTATTATTTTCGCTTCTGGCATCGGATTGCTTATACCTATTTTGTAGATGGTTGGATCAATCCCCATTTCTTGGACTGCATCTTTCACATACAAATAAGATACTCCCGAAGTTATAACGAGTAACGGGTCTTTTCCTTTTTCCACTACATTCCATTGTGATTTAGATGAATAATCTTTAATCTCTTCCATTTTTGCTAGTAGAAGTGGTTTTGTTCTTCTTGCATTTCCCGGTAAGCAGACGAATTTTGCTGGGTCTTTGACGAATTCTCCCTTATTGGTTTCTCTCTTTGGTATCTCACCAATTATTACCGGTCCTCTTGAATGGCTTAATCTTGTTGTTGAGCGTATAACAACCATGGATTCCCATTTCTCTGAAAAATCATAAGCGTATTTTACCATATCCAATGCTTCTTGCGGGGTCGATGGTTCCATGCAAATTGCATGAGCAGCTAATGCATACATTCTGGTATCTTGCTCGTTTTGACTCGAGTGAAAGCTCGGGTCGTCAGCAATAACCATAACAAATCCTCCTTTCATCCCGCCGAAGAGAGCCGCGGTGAAAAAGGGATCTGCTGCAACATTTAATCCAACATGTTTGGCTGCAGTAAATGAACGTAACCCGCTCCATGAAGCACCTAGTGCTACTTCAAAAGCTATTTTCTCATTAATTGACCATTCTGCATGCATTCCTGTATCTTTCCCAAAATGAGCTATTGTTTCCATAATCTCAGTTGAGGGTGTCCCTGGATATGCTGCCGCGACGTCAACTCCTGCTTCCAAAACCCCCCGAGCGAACGCTTCATTTCCGCTAAGTAGCATTTTGGTTATTTGTTTGGTCATTTTTTCTTACCTTCTTTTTCTTTTACACAAATCTCAGTTTCTAGTCTTTGTTAAAAATAAGTATTTAACTTGTTATTTTGACAGTTAAATAGTTTTTCAAGTTTCTAATTCTTCTTTTTAACAAAGAGTTTTATCCCTAATTCCATTTATAACTACTTTGAAAACTTGGATGAAAGCTGCTTAGCAACAAAAGTTTTTTAATTCCACAAAATATGTTCAATTTCGAGAATCGTTTGAAAGTGGTCTTGATGGAATCAATGGAGAAGATTTGGTTAGTAATAATCGCGGTATTTGCATTTCTTGCCACGTTCTTCATTACCTGGTTTCTAAGTAAGTTCTTCTTGAAAAAAGGGATTTTTGGCCACGATGTTCACAAAGTCGATACTCCTAAAGTAGCTGAAATGGGCGGAGTAGGTTTAGTTATTGTAATGTTTATTGTCTCATTCTGTTGTATATTCATTTTTAGGGAGAATTATTGGCAGCATTTCACAGTTGCCACTCTAGTTATTCTCATTGTAGGGTTAATCGGAATCTGGGATGATATTAAAGCATTAGGAGCCATCTCAAAACCATTCCTCTTACTTATCCCTAGTATCCCTATTCTTATTTGGCAGACCATTGAAAATCCAGCTCTCTTGGATGGTGGTTTATTATTATTTGATCCCAACCCCTATTTGCCATTTATTGGTGAAGTTAGGATCACAATTATTTATTGGATTCTTATTCCTTTCGCGATTACTGTATTATCTAACGCTACAAATATGTTAGATGTTATGAATGGTTCTACTCCCATTACTGTCTTACCAGTTGCAGCTGTGGGAATTATAGCAACTACCCTTTTTTATTTCAAAGGTTTAGTAACTTTTCCTGGGCTAATAATGTCCATACTGCTCTTTAGCAGTCTCTTAGCCTTCTTCTGGTTTAACAAATATCCCGCAAAGATATTCTGTGGAGATACGGGTAGTTTGACCATTGGAGCTATGGTAGCTCTCATTGCAATTTTTGGTCGGATTGAAATTATTATTATTGTTGCTATGATGCCTCACATTATGAATTCATTTCAAATAATAAATAGTGTAAAAGGTTTCAGAGAAAGAAGAGAAATTAAGGAAAGACCAACAATGGTAATTAAACATAAAAAAGATGGGAAATTAGAAGACGTGGAAATAGCTGCGAATCCTAATGAAGAAGCTCCTTTAACTTTTACAAGATGGATCGTAGCAAAACAACCGTTGAAAGAACAAGAAATTGTGGCTTCTATGGGCGTTGTTTCTTTGGTCTCCTTTGTTCTCGCACTTATTACAATGGGTCTTATTTATATTACAATTTGATGTTTTTTCCAATTTTCCTTTTGATAACCTTGATTCTAAGGCTAATTTTTCACTAAAACAGTGAAAGTATTCCACAGATAATATCTCTATTAATACGAGAACATGCTCTTGGTCTCACGCGGGTTTTTAAAAACAAATAACCTATCAAGAAGTATAGGTGAGGAACTTTGGAATCTTTTATCAAGAATATAACAGAAAAAGAACAGGTACCGGATTTATTTCCAAAAGACGGTGCTCTTCATGATTCTAATGATGTAGATGCCGATCTAAGAAAGATCATTGAAGAAATTCAAGCAAAAATCTTAGTTATCGGAGTTGGTGGAGCAGGAAATAATGCAATCACTCGTCTTAATCAAACAGGACTTGTAGGTGCAATTACCTTAGCAGCCAATACTGATGCTCAACAATTGCTGTATTCCAAGAGTCATAAGAAAATGCTCCTTGGTCGAGAATTATGCCGAGGATTAGGTGCAGGGAATGACCCACAAATTGGGGCTGAAGCTGGAGAAGAATCGAGTGAGACTCTAAAAGGCATTCTATCACAAGTTGACATGTGTTTCATTGTTTGCGGATTAGGTGGAGGAACCGGAACAGGAGCAGCACCGGTTATTTCTAGACTTGCTAAGAATTTAGGAGTGCTTACAGTTTCCATTTGCACATTACCTTTTGAAGTTGAAGGAAGAGTAAAAGCACAAAATGCGAAAGAAGGTTTGAGACGATTATACGAAAGTAGCGACACAACTATCGTTGTTCCTAATGAGAAATTAATAGAAATTGTTCCCGATCTTTCTTTAAAGGAAGCATTTTTAGTTGCTGATGAAATACTCATCAGAGCTGTAACCGGTTTAACTGAACTAATTAATAGACCTGGAGACGTCAACGTTGATTTCGCAGACGTTCGCAGAGTACTCGGTGAAGGTGGCGCAGCTATCATTGGTCTCGGAGAATCAAGTAGTCCTGATAATCGTGCACAAGAAGCGGTCGAAGATGCGCTAAGTAATCCTCTTTTAGAGGTAGATATTCGAACCGCTAAAAGCGTCTTACTAAACATAACTGGTGGCAAAGATCTCAATTTGAAACAAACAGAAGAAGTAATTCGTGCAGTAACAGATCAATTAAGCAATGACATCATAGTAAAATTCGGTGTTCTTATAGATCCTGATCTTCAAGGAACAATTCGCGCGACAATCATAGTTAGTGGAGTACGAAGTCCATATATCCTGTCCAATATCTCAGACATAAATTCTTTGGGATTAGATTACGACCTTGAAGAAGATCTTGATCTAGGTCTTGAAACGTTTGAATAATAACTAGAAGTGGAGTAGATTACTCCTCCTCTTCTATCTTTAGTTTTTTTTTACTCTAGATTTTTTGCTTCAATGGGTTTTGAAGCGTCTGCAACAGAAATGTTTGTGGCAGCCTTTGGATCTTTTTGAATATCCAATACATCCGAGGAAAGTGGTTTCTTCTTACCATTAGCTTCACTATCAGCATAATCATCAATCATTAAACCTTTCCTTACCGAATAAATGATTCCGCTAATAATTAAGATTGAGAGTAATCCGGAACTTACAAGAAGAACATACATAGGTAAAACGTATTCTGCAATTAGTGAGACGATACCCATACCAACAAGTTGTGCTAAACCTTGTGCAAGTTGTTGAAATCCAAACACACGTCCTTGTTTCTCATATGGAACCTTTTCTTGTATTAAGGTTGAAGATGGAACATTTATCATAACACTTAGCACTCCATATGCTCCTAATACTGTAGCAATTACCCAAGCATTTCTTGAAACCGCAAAGACATACATACCTATTGTAGCTCCAAGAAATCCTAGATTTATCAATAAGATTTTTCGCTTAAGTTTTCCAAAGCTCATTAATATAATGGCTGCAATGATTCCCGTAGCTCCCATTAGTCCTTGCAGAGCACCATACCATGTAGAGCTTAGATTCATTTCACCTCTAAGTATCACAATAAATAAAACATTTATCGCTCCAAAAGCGAACGTTAAACCTGAAAAGATAATCAACATGTAGGAAATTTTTGGTTGGTCTCTTATGGTTCGGAAACCAATTTTCATATCATCATAAATGCCTCTAAATTCATGTCTGATTGATTTTGATTTTTCTCGCACAACTTCAGGTGGTTTCTTCCCAATTCTAAAGATAAGCAGTATTAGCATGCCTGAAACTATGAATGTAGTTGTATCAAAAATAAAACTTAACCTATAACTAATAGCCGCGAGTACCCCTGCAAGCACAAAACCTACAATAGTTGCAACTTGGAAAACAGTAGAACCGATCGAATTCGCTATTAGAAGATTCTTTTTCTTCACAATTAATCTTGTATAAGCACTTCTTGCTGGGAAGAAGAATGCTGCAGAGGAAGAGTTTAGGAAACATAAGATGAAGAGGAATACCAGAATATATCTTACACTGTAGTAATTGAAATTATTAATGGTAACAAGAACCATTAAAGAATCTTTTAGTAAATAAATAATAAGATAACCAAGCGAAGCTAAAGCACTAAGAATATTGGACCAAAACATAATTTTGCGTTGATCAAATCTGTCAGTATATACTCCAGCTAAAGGAGTAATTATTACAAAAGGTAACAACCATATAATGGCTAAAATACCCATCATGAATGGACTTTTGGTCAAATCCCAAACTAGAAATTCTAAAGCAAGACCAGAAATAGCTCTACCAATATTTTCAATGAATTGAGCTCCAAATAAAACCATGAAAGCTTTATTCTTCAAAACTTCTTTTATTGACGGAGTTTCTTGTATGCTATCGACTCCTGTTGTGAGTCCATTTTTCTCTTCGGTAGTTACAGACAATAATTTTTGCTCCATGCATTCAATTTTCGTTGAATATTTAATTATTTTTAACTGTCTTGAATTAACTGATTAATAGTAAGTGGTATGGTCAGTCTATATATAAAAAATGGTTCTAACTGACCAGCGAATCAAGAAGAGTTAATCTCAGATAATGACAAAAGATTTTAAAGTAATTTACTTCTTTTCACATTAACTGTTTGATTAAACTCAACCAGAATCAAGTAAGCATAACCTGGAGAAGAAACTCATGAATATTGGAGAATTCTTTACAAGAAGCAGAAGACTATTAATTCACAGCAAAAGACCAGATCGAAAAGAAATATGGTTAACTGTTCGCATTACCGCACTCGGTATATTGGTCATAGGTTTAGTTGGTTACGTAATTCACATTTTGTTTACTGTACTTCTCCCTCAAGTCGGTAATCAATAAGAAAAGAACATAATCTTTCTGAGAATTATCTGCTTACAATTTCCTTAGTGAAATATTATTCATACCCTTGTTAAAGCATCTAAGAGATGCTTTACTAAATGGTTTTTAGGAAGTTCTAGAAAAAGTTTAATAGGTCAAACTACTGCGGTTGAAATTGATAGGAAGAATAAAACATGACTATTTGGACGTTACGGGCAACTATAGGTCAGGAAAAAGCTATAGCCAAACACATTAGAGAAAAAATCAAGAATAAGAAAATTGGTGTTTGGTCTCTACTTATACCAGAAGCTTTGCGTGGTTACATCTTTATTGAATCCAACTCAATAGAAAGCATTGATCAAGCAATTATCGGTATACCACATGTTAGAAGCAGAGTTGTTGGGGAAGTAGAAATTGCCGAATTAGAAAGTTTCCTAGTTCCTAAACCAACCATCGAAGGATTACATGTTAATGATATAATCGAAATTATTAGTGGCCCCTTCAAAGGTAGTCGTGCAAAGATCAATCGAATCGATGTTGGACGTGAAGAAGTTACTGTTGAGCTTTTAGATTCCCAAATTCCTATTCCAATTAAATTGCATTCTGATTTCTGCAAAGTAATTGAAAGTGCAGCTGGAGAGGAACCTGAGGAAGAGCTCACAATGGAAGAAAAATCAGCAAAAGACGGAGCAGAAGGGAAAGAAGAAGAAGAGGAAGATGTTTTCTCTGAATTCTTCAAAACAAGCTGATTTGATTACAAGTAATAAAAAAGAGATTGGAAAATGTTCCTTTTCAGTTCTCTTTCCTTATTTTTATTTTATTTAACAGTCGAAGCTTTTTTATGTAACTAATAGTTGAAGAAAGTCTGTATAAGAATTTAGTTTGGATATTCAAAGCATACTTTAGAGGTTAAAATTGTGTCAAAGATAAGAATCGGAAAAATTAAGAGGATTTCCGGACCGGTAGTAGAAGCAGATGGCATGCTTGGTAGCTCAATGTATGAAGTCTGCAAAGTAGGTGATGAAGGACTTATCGGCGAAATAATCAGAATTCAAGGAGAAGTCTGTACAATCCAAGTTTATGAGGAAACAGATGGTTTGTTACCAAATGAAACAGTAACAGGCACTGGTGCAGGACTTAGTGCAGAATTAGCACCGGGTTTAATTGGACAAATCTATGATGGTATACAACGTCCCTTGCCCTTGATTCTTGAAAAAACTAAAGATGATTTCATCAGAAGAGGTGTCGTAGCTTTTCCTCTAGAATACGATAAGAAATGGTCTTTCAAACCAACCATAGAGAAAGGAACAAAAGTAACAACAGGAGATTTTATCGGTACAGTTCAAGAAGGTCCTGTTGTAGTTCACAAAGTTATGATTCCACATGGTGTACAAGGAACTTTGACCAGTGTTGTTAAAGCTGGTGAATATAATGTTCTTGATCCTATATGCCAAGTAAAGAATAATGGTGATCAAATTGATGTTCCTATGTTACAGAAATGGCCGGTAAGATTTGGTCGTCCAATAAAAGAACGATTAGAACCTACCATTCCCTTGTTAACCGGTCAAAGAATTTTCGACACATTCTTCCCCATTGCTAAAGGGGGGACAAGTGCAATTCCCGGTGGTTTTGGTACAGGGAAAACAGTTTCACAACACCAATTAGCTAAATGGTCTGATGCTCAGATCGTTGTCTATATTGGCTGTGGTGAAAGAGGAAATGAAATGACAAATGTCCTTGAAGACTTCCCAGAATTAATTGATCCAAATACTGGCGAACCTCTTATGAATAGAACGATTCTTATTGCTAACACCAGTAATATGCCAGTTGCTGCTCGTGAAGCAAGTGTTTATACAGGTATGACTCTCGCAGAGTATTACCGTGAC
>JAHLVZ010000134.1 GCA_019058165.1 Candidatus Heimdallarchaeota archaeon | reverse complement strand
GTTTATGATGCTCAATGGACACAACAAATTTATGGTGGTTTAGTTGAACGAGATATGCATGCAGCAGTTGAGAATGATTGGTCTCCATATTTAGCCGAATCATTTTCAAGTCCAAACGGTCTTAATTACTCCGTTTTCATTGAAGCTGGTGCTAAATTCGCTGACGGTGCTCCATGTAATGCTAGTGACGTTAAATACAGTTATGATCTTTTAATCAACCCTGACTTCGGTCAACCTGATTATGGATTCTTTTCACAATACATTAACGAAACAACTGTTAAGATCGTTAGTGAATTAGAATTAGATATTGATTTCTTAGAACCTTATGTGTTCCAGGATAGCAACTTAGCTATTGACATCATGCCAAAACACATTTGGGAATCTTTTGCACCTGAGACTCATGAAGCAAAAGCAGTTGAATGGGCCGCCGATGATCCTGAGAAAATAATGGGAATTGGTCCATATTATCTACATGAATATGACGGTACCAATGGTATTATTCACCTAAAAGCTAATACTTACTGGGATACTTGGGGTGGCCACGCTGAGCAAGAATTCACAGACATTTACTTCGAGTTCTGGTCTAACAAAGTAGGCGCTCTATCAGCTCTTGCTTCTGGTGACCTTGACATGATAGACACAAACTTCTCTCCTACAATTGATGAAGTTCCATCAACAGTTGATTACACAATCGTAGCCTCACCTGGTTCACAAGAATTTGGCATCAACATGAATCATCCATACCTTGGAACTGGTGAATTATGTCCAATCGCTGTTGAAGATTCTGGTAAATACATTAGACAAGCACTCAGCCATTTGGTTCCAAGAGATACCATCGTTGCAGAAATCCTTGAAGGATTAGGTAATCCTGGTATTACTCCATTCCCAATTGGTGCAACTGGTTTTGACGAATCATTAGTAGCATACGAGTACAGTATTGACCTCGCCAAACAAAAGATGGAAGCCGCTGGTTTCGTATATCCAATAACAATAGAAACTGGTATTGGTCTATACGTCGTAATAGGTATACTAGCTCTTGCTGGTGCAAGTCAAGTCTTCTTTTTGAAGAGAAGAAAATAAGCCACTCGGCTTATTTCTTTTTTCTTTTTTTTGTTCCGAGCAGTTGCTTTTGTACTTGCTTCTTAATCATTTTTTCAAATAACATTCTGAGGAAAATCCTTTAAAACCAAGTTTCATACTTAATTTCAAGACCACGAAAATATATAAAAGACAGAAGTAAAATTGATAATCATTAGTCTTTGATAAATCGTAGTTCAAAAAATCAATCGAGAAGTGATATCAAAATGAATAATCTCAAAGTCAGAAAGTCAAGTTTAATGTTATCGGTAATAATTCTGAGTTTGCTCATAACTCCTTTTCTTGCTACAAAAGGAGAAACCTATCAATTAATCTATTCTGATTTCTATATTGAACCATCGAAACCCGAAGTTATAGCTGAAATGGACTTTACTTTAAATAATTTAAATGATTATGTCTTCGGTTTACCACTAGAAGCAGCTGTTGGTACAGCACACACAGACTCATATACTTATTTCTTTGAAATTTGGACTGAAGATAATAAACGTGTGGAAATTTTCATTCTTGATTCTGAGGATTATTTGGATTACGAACTTGATTTCATAGGTGACCCCCCTACAGTTTATTTCAGACATGATATCTGTGATGGTTATCTTCGATTTGAGTTTACTTCCTCAATTAGCCCCAAGCTTATAATTTACTCAGAAGGGGAAGTAGTTAATGGGAACTTCATCTGGACTGAAGGATTAGCTGAAACTATCTATCGACCATATTATCAAAGAATTCTTGAAAGTGACAGAACTACTCAAGACACTGTTCAGATTTTCAATGTAAATGCTAGTGTTAGTTGTTATATCATGACACAAGATGAATTTGACAGCTATAAAGATGACCCAAATGATCAACCAAATCTTTTTAGTGTTTATGAGGGTGAGGAAGATTCCTTCAATATCACCTTGGAATTTGAAACTTTAAAGGATCCAAATACAGATCCTGAAGTAGAAAATCACTATCATCTTTTGATTTGGCACGAAGAATTCTATGGAGGAGTTTCAGGAACAATAATTTACAATTATGAATATGCGAGAGTATTTGGTGAGACTTACTGGTCACTCATTTTCGCTATTCTTCTATTAGTATGCATAATTCTATTCTTCGTATTTCAAAAAGTCGTCTTACCACCAGTTGTTTGGTCTATCTCAAAATTGAGGTATTATGTTCTTTCAATACCTGGTAGAGAAATAGGAGCAACGTTTTCTGATTTAGGAAAAGAGCTTAGTGCTATTTGGTCTAAGATGAAAGGCGTAGAAGAAATTGAATTAGAAGAAGAAATAGAGTGTTCACCCCATAGTAGATTATTACTGCTATTCCAAGGGATTATCGGTTTTGTTGGCTTACAACGTTACATGGTTGGTAAAATTGGTACTGGAATTGTTTTCACTTGTACCTTTGGATTCTTAGGTATAGGTTATCTCATTGATCTTGTTGCTATTATTACTGGTAGCTTCTATGATAGTGATGAGAAGCAAGTTAAAAATTGGATGTGATTTGAGTAGCTTATTAGCTACCCAAAATTCTTCTTTTATTAAGATTCTTCACAATATTTTAGTAAAATCATACTGTAAAATAACTTGAGTTGTTTGTCTTGTCTCAATTGCCCGATCAACAATCTACATCTGAAGTTGGTGAAGATCCAGATGAATTCATCGAGCAAATCAGTGATTCTGCGGTTCCAAAAGAACCGTATGAATCAATAGAGGTTAAGCTAAAGTGGTCTCGAGTAATAATTGTAGCTTTTGTAATTTCTTTCTTCATAGTTGGAATAACTCTTCTTATTTTTTGGATTCTAGGAAGACAATATGATGAAGTATTAGTTTTCTTTTTCTTATCTTGGGCTTTTCTTATTGAAACAGGATTACTCTTGATTTTTGGTGGTTGTATTGGAACTGCTCGTCAATCTTTCACAATAGACAGAATAAAGAAGAGATTTACTAAAGGTGAAAGTATTACCGGTGCAGATACAAAAATAGCTATTGGTAGTGCATATACTTACATCTTAAGTGGAGTACTTCTCGGCCTTGCATCGTTTCTTGCTTGGCTTATTCAAGCATTATAATCACTGCAGAAATATAGTTCTAATGGAAATATATTTTTAGAGAAAATAATTCTATATATTATAGGTTGGTTCTTACCAATGAGCGAAGATATGGATTTAGATACACTACGAAAAACTATTTCCAAAAAGAGTGATGAAGATACAATTTCTCATTCACAACTACTTCGCAAATCCTATAGAAATCGTACACCCTCTGAAGCAAAAAAGGAAATATACCGAGAGGTTTTTAGAGACGAACATACAGTTCTAAGACAAGACTATATAGAGTACCGTTTTGATTTTGCTTGTATTTGCCAAGCTATTGCTATTGTTCTTGGATTTTTTATGATGATTAATTTGATTATCTATTTTTCAATGGATTACGGATTTAACAATGTAAGCAGTATAGATAGTTTTCTCTCATGGATAATGTTTGGTGAAAGTGGATTGTTATTATTATTTTCAGGTTTATCTGTTCCAAGACGCTCAGTAGTGGTAGAACAAAGATCTAAACGAAGTATTGGTGAATCAAAAGATAGAAGTTTGCGTTTTGCTTTTGTTCATTCATTAACTTATTTCATAGCAGGTATTTGTTTGGCAATAATATCTACTATTGTTCATTATCAGTTATAAATAAAAAAAGAAATTAATGATAATTTGTGGGGTCAAATTATCAGTGAGGAATTTTATTTTTGTTTAGTCTTAGATAACGATAGGATTAACTCTTCACCTTGAATTGTTAATCTTTCACCTTTTGTTAATTTTTCTTTTCGAGTTAAATTGGTGGTTAATGTTTCTGTACAAATATAGTCAGAAAATCTCGTGAATGCATGCTCAAGTTTTCCTTTGGTTTTATAGTTTATTGTTATTTTATCAGTAACTTGTAATCCTTCTTTTTTCCTCAGATTTTGTATATGACGAACTATATCTCGAGCAAAACCTTCAAGCAATAAATCTTCTGTGATTTTTGTATCAATTGCTACGGCGAATTTTCCACTTACAGCTATAGAGCGTTCCCCTAATGGAATAGCTTCGAGGATCAAGTCATCATGTAGTATTAATTTCAAAGGCTTCATGCGTGGATCCATCACTACTTCTAAAACTTGATCTTTCTTATAGTAAGCATCAATCACTATTTTCTGATCAATATCCTTTATTTTCTCTTCCAAGAGTGTTATCTTCTCTCTAAGTTTTGGTCCGAGAACTTGATAATTTAGCTTAAGTTTAAACTCTAATAACTTCTCAGGATTTTTAGCAAAACGAAGTTCCTTGACATTAAGTTCAGTTTGTATTTCATTTTTGAATTCACTCAGAATATTTTCAAGTTTTTTGTTTTTACTCCAAACAATTACTTCTGAGAGAGGTTGTCTTAATCTAAAATTTGATGCACTTCTTGCAGATCTTCCTAGTCTAACAACTTGAAGAACTACATCCATTTTCTCATTTAGTTCTTTGTCATAATTTGATTTCATGAATTTCGGATAGGCACAAAGATGGACACTTGCTGGCATTTTAGAATTTTCAAACTTGGTTAAATTCTGATATAGTTTTTCACTGAAAAATGGTACAAATGGGGCTAAGATTTTACTCAGTGTAAGTAATGTTTCATACAATGCATAATACCCACTTAGTTTTTCCTCGCTATTCTCATGTTTCCAAAATCTTCTGCGACTTCTACGTAAATACCAAGTTGATAATTGATCAACAAATTGTTCAATTTCTATTGTTGCATTTTTGAAATTCATTTTGTCCAAGTCCTTTCGAACTTGCTTTACTAATTCATTTAATTTCGATAGTAACCATTTGTCAAGGTAAGGTTGTGACTTCAATGTACTAGCCTGTTTGCTATTTGGTTTAAATTGATCCAAATTTGCGAACGTAGCGAAGAATGAATATATATTCCAAATTGTGAGGAAGAAGGGTTTAAGTTCATCTTCTAAATGGTAACCAAAATTCAATGTTTGTGAGAGTTGTTGTTTTGCTGAAGCCCAACGTATAATTTCAGCTCCAACTTTTTCAGCTGCTTCTGCGAACCAAATTGCATTTCCCCAGCTTCTATGCATAGCTCTTCCATCTTTATCATGAACTTTTTCATGAACAACAACCCGTTTGTATGGCGGTTCTCCTTTCAAAGTGATGCTCATAAAGAGTAATGAATAAAACCATAGTCTTATTTGCTCTCGCATTTCACAAACTGCTTCTGTTGGGAACCACTTGTTCCAATATTCAGGGTCTTCTAGGTACTTCAAGGTTGAAAATGGAATGATACCGGCATCTAACCAGCAATCACCGACTTCGGTTACTTTTGAAACAATTTTGTTGCATTTAGGACATTTTATTTTCACATCATCTATCCAAGGTCTATGAAGTTCTTTCAAATTATCCAAGTCATCAACTGCTTTCTCAAACAATTCTTCTTTAGTACCAATAACAGTGAGTTCACCACAGCTTTTGCATTCAAAGAAAGGTAAAGGCAATCCCCAATATCTCTTTCTTGAGATACACCAATTACCCATATTATTTAACCAATCTATCATGCGTTTCTCATAGAAACTTGGAATCCATTCTACCTTAGTTGTCGCTTCTTTCAATAGTGGTCTTATATGTTCAGAATCGATGAACCATTCTTGCACTAATTTAAACACTAATTCTTCATGGCATCTCCAGCATGTTGGGTATCTATGGGTAAATTCCTCTGTTTTAAGCAAAAGCTTTCTTTTTCTTAATGATTCGACAACTTTCTCAGAAGTTTCAGTAACAAATAATCCTTGAAACTCATCAAATTCTTTTTGGAAAATTCCATAGTCATCTATAGGTGAGATTATAGCGAGCTTGTTTATTTTACTCAATTCATAATCTTCAGCTCCGCAGCCTGGAGCTATATGAACAAAACCTGTTCCTTCTTCACCTGAGACTTCTATCCATTCAATCACTCTATGCTTAATTCCTTTCTGAGCTGAGAGATGGTTGAATGGTGACTCGTATTTCAAACCAACGAGCTCTTTCCCTGGAAAAACATCTAGTACTTCATAATCACCGTTCAGAAGAGAAAGCTTTGATTCAACTAGGTATAATATTTCATTATCCTTCATTACTTTGCAGTAATTAAGATCAGGATGCACAGCTACAGCTGTGTTTGCTATTAAAGTCCATGGAGTAGTTGTCCATACGAGTAAAAAGCTCTTTTCTTGTTCTGTCTTTTGTTGAGATACTAATGGAAATTTAGTAAAGACCGCAGTATGTTGCATTTCCTTATATGAATCGTGTTGTTCATGTTGAGATAATGATGTTCCACATCTGGTACACCAGGGCATCGGAAAGTTACCTTTGATAATCCAACCATTCTCATGGCACTTTTTGAGAAAATACCAAATGTATGAAATGTTAGTGTCAGTATGAGTATAGTAGGAATTATCCCAATTCATGAATTGTCCGAGTCTTTTTGATTGCTTTGTAATTAGACTCGAATAGTGATCTATTCGTTCCTTGCATTTATTTGAAAAGTTCTCTAAACCAAATTCTTCTATAGCTTTCTTTGAATTCAATCCAAGATCTTTTTCAACCTCAACTTCTACCCAAAGTCCTTGACAATCAAACCCATTTTGAAATCTTTGTTCATAACCTTTCATTGCCCAGTATCTTTGTATAAGATCTTTTAATGAGCGACCCCAAGCATGATGTAATCCCATGGGATTATTGGCAGTTATAGGACCATCTATGAAAGAATAATGTTTTGTGGAATGACTGTTCTTATCAACTAGCTTCTCAAAAACTTTGTTTTGTTCCCAGAATTCAAGTATATCCAATTCAAGCGTAAGTAGATCTAAGCTTGAAGTTACCTCTGGAAAGTGTTGATTGTTCTGCTCTTTCATGAGCTCTTGTTTCCTTTCATTATTTATAGTTTCTAATAAAGCGATTCCTCATTTTAAATTTAGACTCCTAAAATTAGTAGAGAAGTGATTATAGTGTACACTAGGTGATTTCCAGAATAAGAGTTTATGTCCGGGATATAATTTCTTGATCCCTCATTTTGTCACCTATGCATATAATATCTTCATTCTTACTGAAGAACGTGAAATTTATAAGGATTTCCAAAAGGAGCTGTAAACGCCTTTCTCTGTTTTTGTCAGTTCAAAAATGCCCTATAAAACCCTTTATAAACCATTAATAAGGGTTCATTTATAAATAACCCTTTATAAAGGATAACTAGTTTATAAATGAATTAACATTCAATCCCTTAATCAGGAGATTAGACCGATGGTTAAAATAGATTACACGATCCAAAACTGTGTAGCATCAGGAAGCGTAGAAACTTCTAGAATTGACTTATATGCACTTGCTGATCGATTAGGTGAAAAACCAGAATACTTTGTATCTTACGAACCAGAGAAATTTCCAGGACTTGTCTTAAAAATCCCAAAACCAAAAGTAAGTTCTCTTATTTTTGCTTCTGGTAAAATGGTTATTACAGGAGCGAAAAGTGCAGACATGCTTCATGTAGCTGCAGATGAAATTGTAAAAGTTCTCAAAGCTGCTGGAGCTAAGATTACTGGGAAACCACAAGTTACTGTTCAGAATATCGTAGCATCTGGGAACATCAATGCCATAATAAATCTAGAACTTGCTTCAATTATGCTAGAAGGTAGTATGTATGAACCAGAACAATTTCCAGGTTTAATATATCGAATCAGAGAACCAAAAACAGTCTTATTACTATTCCAGAGTGGCGCTTTTGTTTGTACTGGTGCTAAAAAAGAAGAATTCGTTAGTGAATCCACAAGGAAAACTTATGAAATACTCAAGGAAGTAGGTGCATTAGAGGAAGAATTCTGATTTAATTTTTTCCTCTTTTCAGTTTATTTTTTTTTAAATTTCACAGAAAATCATTATCCTCAAATTAATTTGTTTCTATCAAAAAAAGGAAAAAAAGATAACAAAAATTTTGCTATAGAACTTTCATTCTTTTTGTTTAATTTTCTTTTTGGAGAACAAGCCATACAAACTAAATCCTAACAATGTTCCAGCTGTAGCTGCAATTAATGC
>JAHLVZ010000133.1 GCA_019058165.1 Candidatus Heimdallarchaeota archaeon | reverse complement strand
CTGTTAATCTGAATTCATCTTTAACCAAAGCAGCAATACCTGGTATTTCGTTATCAGTCACTTCAAGTGTAGGTTTACCACTTTGATTTTCAGCTGATTTTGAAGGTAATTCAATAAAATTTAAGTTAGCTATCAGAAGATCGAATACTTTATTTTGTAATAAATCTGGAAACAAACCAACAATTTCAGCTATCTTTGGAAGCTCTTCTAGAAGTTTCGAATAATTATCATTATCCATCTCTATCACCAATTCCTATTTCCTAAACTAATTCACACAATTATTTGACTTTATATTTTTCTCTCAGTTCGTGTAGTTTTTCTTCAATTTTAAATGGATTTATTGAGTAAATTCCTTTATCGATTTTCTTGAAGATTTTCTTCGCAACTAACTCGTTTAATTCATTTGATATGCTAGTTGTATCTGGAATGTGTGTACCAATTTTCAATTCTTTTCTTCTAAAATTGGAATTCTCTACAACACCATATTGATTAGCAAAATACTTGCCAATTCCATAGAGTATAAATTTCTCTTCATAAGTTAGTACAATTTCTGTTGAAATAATTATTTCACCGGTTTGTTTATGGAATCTTACAAATGGTTCTGAAAGAATGGCAAGTCCTTCTAATTTTTTCACTATGTAATCATCATCAACTGCTAGTATTTCTAAGATTTTGCGCTTTTTTTCCTGCTGATTCATTTTAATAACTCCTTTATTTTTTCCAAATTTTCATTCGGAAAGTATTTCCTATGGATAACTTTGAGATAATTTTCTATTTTGTATGGATTGACTTTATAGCTTCCTTTTTGTGGTTTATTCACTAATCTTCTTACAATCATTTCACTAATCGGTTTTGATAGTGAAGTTATTTGTATACCACCTAATTCCTCGCTGATTTCACTTAAAGAAATAGAATAATCCTCAACCAAATCATAATGAAAAGCGAAATACTTCCCTAAAGTAATTAAGAAGATCATTTCTGGATATGTAAATTTGATCTCTTCCTTTAACATTACTCTTCCACTATTCTCTTCAATGCTAAAGAAATTTGAAGCCAACTTGACAAGTCTTTCAAATTTCGCTAATACATCTTCTTCTGTGAGAATGAGTTTCTTGATTATTTCTTTTTTCTTAGCTTTATTATATTCTTGATTCATATTCTTTTTTTCTCCATATTAGTATTACTTTTTTATATTATATAAATATATTCATAATTCCTATTATTTAATTTACTCTTTGATTTCATTAGTTTATTGTATTTACTCGAAAAGTTCTTGATTTAGAAAGAGGTGTTAAATCTATAGGATGTGAAAAGGAAATTGGCTGATGCTATAGTAGTTGGTTTGCTAATTGGAATTTTAGTGCTAGTTGGAGGAATAATAATCTATCTGATTTCTTCACAGAGAAGAGAAAAGGTTAAGGTGGATACTTATACGAATCAAGTTGCCTTGAGCACCCAGCAATTCATCCAAGAAACTCAAAGATTTTTTGATCTTATAATGCATAAACCCGGAACACGTGGTGGAGTAGGTGAAGGGATAGTTGAGCTTGTTCTCTCAAATTTGCCTGATGAATTCGTGAAAACTCAATATTCTCCACCTGACATTTCTGGACGAATAGACTTTATGGTGAAACTACCTAATAGTGAGTTTTGGCTTCCTATTGACAGTAAGTTTATCCTACCTGAGGATTTGGATTCTGATTTCAACTCTTTAGATGAAAGAACCATAAAAGATCTGCGAAGAGAAGTTATTAGGAGAGCAAAAGGGATTACTCAATATATTGGCTCAGAAGAAACTGCTGATTTTGTATTAATGTATGTCCCGGATTTCGTTTATGGATTAATCGACAATGAAACATATGACGCGATAGCTCAAATGAGCATCGTCCCTACAAATACTAGTGGTCTCTTAAGTACCGTTTTCATGATTAACATGCAGCATCGGTTTGTTAAGTTGAATAAGGCAGCATGCGAATTTGGTCAAATCCAAATTAGATTAGATCAGGGAACCAAGAACGCTCTCAATATGATTAGAACTAGCCAAAAACAACTAACAGACTGCTTGAAAAATGTCTCCAACGCTTCTCAGCTCTTAGAAGGCCTTAATAATATGATTGAAACATTAGAAATTGAAGGGAGCTAATTCCTTTAATTACTGATTTTTTAATAATCATATATACATTTAGATTATTCACAAATTTAACTCAACAAATTATATAAATCAGCAAAAATATCGTAATTGGGGAAATAGGATGGAAATTCCAAAGGAGTTAATTGATTCATTTATTAAAGGAAAAGTAGTTTTATTTATTGGTAATGGGTTATCTATTGGTTCTGGTTTGCCAGGTTGGAGTAAACTAATTTTCGACATTCTTGATGAAGAAGATATTCCAGAAGAATATCAAAAAGATTTGTTAGATATTGCTCAGTATATAGAAAATACAAAAGGACGACATTACTTAATAGATTCTATTTCAGAAAAACTATCAACTGCAGGAAAAAAACCAAACAAAAATCATGAGATTCTGTTGGAATTTGGATCGAGTGAATGGGTTACTACTAATTATGATGACTTAATTGAGAAGCAATTTGATAAAAACGACATAAAGTATCACAAGATAGTTAGTGATTCTGATCTTGCTTACGGTTCTAGTAAAGAAACAAAAATTATGAAAATTCATGGTGATTTGAATCAAAAGGATTCAATAGTTATTACACAAAATGATTATCTGTTATTATTCAAGAA
The DNA here is from genome assembly GCA_019058165.1 of Candidatus Heimdallarchaeota archaeon. Taxonomy (GTDB): domain Archaea; phylum Asgardarchaeota; class Heimdallarchaeia; order JABLTI01; family JABLTI01; genus JABLTI01. The sequence goes on along the minus strand of JAHLVZ010000133.1, from coordinate 5,439 downwards.
GAATCCAAGAATCAAAGAAAAAATAAGCAGCCTACTTATCGAAAATACAGTATTGTTTTTAGGTTATGGGATAAATGATCCAGATTTCAATCAACTAAATACGGAAATTGCTTTTGATTTAGAAACTCACAAACGTAAAGCATATGCTGTTTTTAATAACATAGACGAATTCAAAATGAATTTATTGCAGTCAAATAATATTGAAGTAATTAATTTAAAATGTCCAAAAAAGACTAATAAAACAAATTTCTTGAATAAATTTTTGCGCAGTTTATTAAAGGAAATTGTATCGAAAAAATCGTCAATAGAGGTAATTGAAGAAGAAACAAAAGTTAAAGGTATACAATTAATTTTTGAAGAACATAGTAATGTTGAAGATTTATTGAAAGCCATGGGTTATAAAATTCTAGATAGAGAACCTGTTGGTGATGATTGTTATTTTCTTTGTAATATAAGAGGTGGTGCTGAGGTTAATTATGAAGTAATACATTATGTCTCAGGTAGACCATCAGCTTCTGATATTTCTGCTTTATCTGATTCAGTGATATCACATGATTCAGATAAAGGAATATTATTAACAAAAAGTGTTTTGCCTGAAAAATTGATGAGATTCATAAATGAACGAGAAAAGATAAAAACATATACAATTAGTGATTTTATAACTAAATTGGCTGATTTTACTGAATACTTACAAAACTTTGTTAAGAATTTTGAAAATAGTGAAATTCCAAATTATTTCATACCAATTAAAGCATTCCATAGATTAGATATAAAAGGAAAAATGCCTATTTCTACAGACGTTGAAGAATACATTGATAAATGGTTACTAGATGAAAAACTAAATCATTTATCAATTCTTGGTGAATTTGGTTCAGGTAAGACATGGTTTTGTAATTACTATACATACAAGATCGCTAAAGAGTTTTTAGAAACAGGTAAAGGCAGAATACCAGTTCTTATTAATTTACGTGATTATTATAAGACATATGATGTTGAACAATTAGTAACAGATGCAATAGTAAACAAGTATAAAATACCTTTAGCTGGTGGCTATTTAACTTTTAATACACTAAATAAATCTGGTTCTCTTCTAATCATTTTTGATGGTTTTGATGAAATGGAGAGAATTGTTAGCAATTATAAAACAACTGTTGATAATTTTTGGGAATTAGCTAAAATAGTTCTACTAAATAGCAAAGTTATTCTAACTTGCAGAACTGAATATTTCAGACATAAAAAGGAAGAGGAAACTACTTTTGCTCCAGAAGATAAAGCAATACAGGTTACTTCAGGAGATAAGATAATTGATCTAAGTGGTAAAGCCCATTTTGATGTAATCTATATACAAGATTTCAGTGATGAAGATATAAAACTTGCTCTGCAAAAAAGGTTGCCAGATGATTGGGAAACTACTTACGAAAAAGTTCACGAATTAGCTAACCTTAGAGATTTAGCGAAAAGACCTGTTCTTTTAAACATGATAGTAAAAACATTACCAAACATTAAAGATCCAAATAGTATTAACAAAGCAACACTATATAAAAATTATACAGACACATTAATGGATAGACGTTTTGATGAACTTGTAGACTTTTTATCCAAAGAACAGCGAATGTTTTTTGTTCAAGAACTTGCTTGGGAAATGTATTTAACACAAAAATTAACAATTCCATTTAGTGAGTTCCCACAGAGAGTAATTGATTTTTTGGAAATAAAAGATGATCCCGAGCAAATAGCTTTTGCAGAACGAGATTTAAGGACTCAATCATATTTAATAAGAGATGATGATGGTAATTATCGATTTGCTCATAAGTCCTTTCAAGAATATTTTATTGCCCTTAAAATAGCAAATACTATAGAAAGTACAAAATTTGATTTAGAAAATGCAATTAAAATATGGAAACAAAATTTATTCACACTAGAAATTAAGGACTTTTTATTTTATCTAATTACAAATACTGAAAATCTATGGGAAATAATTAACTACTCAAAAAGCAAAAAATTTACTGAGATTTATTATTCTGCATCTAATGCTTTTGCAATTTTAAAGTCTAAAAATGAATCCTTTGTAAACAAAGACTTATCTCACACAATTCTTGTTGCAGCGGATATGTTTAATTTAGATTTATCAAATACCAATTTATCACATGCTGATTTATCAGAAGCCAATCTTAGTGGAAGTACTTTGACTAATTCAAATTTCCAAAATGCTAATCTTTCCGGAGTAAAAATTAATGAAATGGGAGGTATTAATTTCTTAAAATGGAGTCATACTGGAAAGTTTCTCTCAACTGTTAGTGGTGATGGTACTATAAGAGTTTGGATTACTAAGAATTGGAATCTCTATTGCGAACCAATTGATGAAATAAAATCGCCTAGAAATATTTGTTGGCATCCAAATGATGACATATTATTGACAAATGATTTAAGTCATGAAATAATATTCTGGTCTTTAAAAGAAAAAAAACAATTATTTAAAGAAAGGTTTCTTGGAGATGACAATTATTATCTAAGAATAACAAGAAGATCTATAGCTTATGATAAAGTTTTCAGTACTAGATTTCATCATCCAGTCCATGAATTTTGTTTTAATAATGAGGGAAACCTTATTGCTAGAATTAGTGTGTTTGGAACAATATCAATATGTAAATACCCATCAGGAGACCTAGTTAAACATCTAGATACTATGTATGGTCGAGTTATAAGATTAACTTTCTCAAAAGATAATATGCTGTTAATTGGCAGTGTTAGTGATGGTAAAATATTATTTTGGGATGTTGATACATGGGATTTAATTCGAGTAATTCCCGAATTCAACAAAGCAAATTATTCTAAAATTATTAACATAAACGAGACTGGAAATATTGCAATAATTACTGTCATTTTAATTGATGGAACATCAAAGATTATATTATTAGATTTATCTACACAATCAGTAATTAGAGCAATAAATATTGATTCATATAACATTGAATCTTTGTGTATTTGTCCAAAAATGAAATATTTTGCATATGTAAATAACAAAAATAATATCATTTTAATGAATGTATCAGATTTTCAAATTATTAAAGAAATCGAGACAGATCAAGCAACTGTTAATGTTTTGGAATTTAGTCCAAATGGATTATTCTTAGCAAGTGGTAATCAAGAAGGAATTATTTCAATATGGAAGATAGATCCAGAAAAAGATGTATTTGGTGTAAAAGCACATTCGATTGAAGTAAAAATGGATTGTAGTGGAATGAAAATTAAAGACGCTATTGGCTTAAATCAACAAGCACCTGATGGAAGTAAATCATTAGAAGATTGGTTGATATTAAGGGGTGCAATTAAAGAATAAACTTATTTTTTAATAGATGTTATTAAATTATATTTTTTAAAATAAATCTAAAATTTCAAAGTATGAGTTTCGTAAATTATATTATCATCAATCAAATAAAAATTTGATTTTAAATTAAACTTCTTCGTGCGAGGTACTCAGCCAGCAGGTACTTACCACTTAAGCGTGTCATTACCGAAACAGACTTCTAGACCTTAAAGAGGAAGTGTGAGTCCTGAGCATCAATTAAAAAGAAAAAATGAAAATTGGTGAAAGCTTGAAAAGCTTTCAATTCAACCTAATTTTCGACGTTTTCTGAGGATAATCCCTGCTATTACTATGCCAAGAGTTGAAGTTATTATAACTGATGAAATAATCATACCTGCTTCTACAGTTATTGTGATTGTTTCATTAGGTGGAGTGATTATAATAGTTTCAGGAGGAGGAGTTATAATAGGCATACTAAGAGGATCATTTGGATCTGTGTTTAAGATAATCTCCAAACTATCCATAAATGTATCATAATCTGAGTCACTATTAGTAGCATTAGTATGAACATAACCTGTTGCATTTGCTCCTGGATTGAAGGGACTATAAATACCCTTTATTTCTTTACCATCTTCTAATATGTCATTATCAGTATCATCTTTTAGGGGATCTGTATTGTAAGTATTGACTTCTTCTCCGTCCGTCAAGAGATCATAATCAGTATCTGGATTGTAAGGATCTGTTCCAAGAATGATTTCTTCATCATCAAGTAAACCATCATTGTCACTATCAAATACAGGATGATCATTAGGATCAAGTGGGTCAGTACCATAAATCAGTACTTCGTCACCGTCTGTTACTGTATCCTCATCTGTATCTTCATCTATTGGATCAGTTTGGTAGTAGTTAATTTCATCCCAATCTTCAAGTTGGTCATTGTCTGTGTCATTATTTAGAGGATTGGTACCATAGAATGATTCCGTTTGATCATCTAGATAATCACTATCACTATCCATTTGTCCTGTGTGAAAACTAGATCCTCGGAAAGAATACCATTGCTGTGGACCAGAAGAAGAGACTCCTGTTAAACCCAAACAGTATAGCTTGCCATCATTTGATCCTACCAGTACTTCTAACGTTCCATCCCCATCCAGGTCAGCTATAGCAGGAGAAGAACGAATTCTTTCACCTGTTGTGTAGCTCCATTCCACTCCACCAGTGTGATTCAAACAGTACAGATTGTTATCCCATGATCCGACTAGCACTTCCAAGGTACCATCACCATTAAGGTCAGCAACTGCAGGAGAAGAAATAACATAATCACCTGTTGTGTAATTCCATTCTAAACTGCCTGAATGACTGATACAATAAAGCTTGCCATCATCTGATCCAACTAACACTTCTAAGGTACCATCACCATCCAGATCAGCCACAGCGGGAGAAGACGAAATCTCCGCACCTGTTGTGTAGCTCCATTCCACCCCACCAGTATGATTCAAACAATAAAGCTTGCCATCATTTGATCCTACCAGTACTTCTAACGTTCCATCCCCATCCAGATCAGCCACAGCGGGAGAAGAATAAATCTCCGCACCTGTTGTATTGTTCCATTCTACTCCACCTGTGTGATTCAAACAGTAAAGGTTTTGATCAAATGATCCTACTAATACTTCTTGTGTTCCATCATCATCCAGATCAGCCACAGCAAGAGAAGAAAACCCCACTCCTGTAGTGTAGCTCCACTCCAGACCACCAGTGTGATTAAAACAATAAAGCTTGGCATCATATGATGCTACCAATACTTCTAAGGTACCATCTGCATCTAGGTCAGCGACTGCAGGAGAAGAACGAACATAATGACCTGTTGTGAAACTCCACTCCACACCACCTGTGTGATTCAAACAGTAGAGTTTGTCATCTTGAGACCCTACAATCGCTTCTAAAGTACCATCACCATCCAGATCAGCAACACAAGGAGAGGACCAAATTTCGTCACCTGTTGTGTAGCTCCATTCTTCAGCTCCCATATGACTTAAACAATAAGTTTTGTTATCCCATGAACCAAAGATAATTTCTAATGTACCATCACCATCAAGGTCAGCAACTGCAGGAGAAGAAACAATACCATTACC
>JAHLVZ010000132.1 GCA_019058165.1 Candidatus Heimdallarchaeota archaeon | reverse complement strand
CAACGAAAGAACTTCTTAGTGAAATGAATAAGATTTACATTACAAGGAAAAATTATGTAGGAGAAATAACTTGCATAAGAAAAGATAGAATGCCTTTACCTTTCAAAGTGCAAATTTCTCCAATCTCTTTTGAAGAAAAAGCTGGCTTCATTTTAGTTTTAGATCCTGTAAGTGACTTGAGACAACTGGTAAATTCTCTTCGAGAAGAAAAAGGTGAACTAGAATTTTACAGTGATTTATTATTTCATGATGTTTTGAATCTCTGCCAAGATGCATTGTCGCAAATAGATTTGTCATTACTAAAAGTTGAATCAAATCCTACAGATTCAATCATTAAACAAAGAAAAAGTCGAATTGAAATTTTACGTATTGGTGAGTTAATAGCAAATATGGACAAATTTTTCAAAATTAAAAGGAAAGGATATGATTACACCCCTTATGATATTAATATTGCTTTAGAAAAAGCAAAAGAAGCACTTTTGGATAAATTCGAACCACGAGAGATAACTATAAATCATAATTTGAAAACAAAGAAATATTTCACTTTAGGAAATGAATTGTTAAAAGACGCATTTTTCAATATTTTAGATAATGCTGTAATGTATGATCGAAGTGATGAGATTATAATTGAAATCAATATATCCACTTCTGATGATTTTGATGGTTTTTGGCGAATTGAATTCATGGATCAAGGTCCAGGTATTGGAGAGGAAATGAAGAAATTCCTTTTCGATAGATATGCAAGAAGTAAAGGTACGATCCATGGGTCTGGGTTTGGACTCACTCTTGTTAAAGCTATTATTGAGAGTTTCAATGGTTATATCTCAGTTAAAGATCGAGATGCAAAAGATCAAACAAAAGGCTCGATTATAATTATTGATTTACCAAAACTCATTTCAGATGATTCCAGCTAATAACTAAACAGAGATTTCTTTTCTAACCTTCTAAGAAGCACTGGTAAATCTCTTACGTGATTAATTATGAAATCTGGATTAAAGCGTTTCAGAACCTCTCTTTTACCTTGTTTAGCTTCCTCGAAATTAACGACCGCGCAAGTTAAAGTTCCTGCTCTTTTTCCAGCTTGTATATCATGTGGTAAATCTCCAACAAAAATAGTTTCATCTGGTTTTAACCCCAAAGACTTCATTGCTTTATTTAATCCTTCAGGATGTGGTTTCGTGTATTTCATATCTTGTTGTGTGATTATTACATCGATATCTTTCAAATACTTGAATTTCTTGAAGGCAGACTGAATAACTTCTCTTTCAGCATGTGTTACAATTGCTGTTTTGTAATTATTGGTAACAAATTTCAAAACATCATCTGCTTGATCCTCAGGGGCAATATTATTGTTATTTTTCTTTATTAAAACGAGAAGATATACTACAAATCTAAACATTTGAAAATAATTTAATTGAAGATTTCTACTTATTTTTATTACCATTTTTGGAACATAAAATAGATTCCGATTTTCTTCCTTCAAGTACATATTCATTATCTCATTAAGAGAGTACAAGATTTCCATTTTTCTTGCATTCGGTTTTACTTTTTTTAATGCATGATAGAACGGCCAACCTAATCTCACAACAATAGAGGACAAAACACCGTCAAAATCAAGTAATATTCCTGAAATCTTACTCATTAGATCATTACAACCTTCTTAATTCTCACATTTGAATTATGCTTTTACCTAACTGCTAATTATTCTTCTAGGAAATTTCTTTAAAAACCTCTAAACTAAAAATCCAATAAAAAAAGAATGCAATTGTTTAAAATACGAACAGCAATAATAACTACTATAGATTAGTGAATTTAATTTCAAATGATTTGGTGGTTCATTAATGGAAGAGGAGAAAAATAATTCACCCAACGAAGAAAAAGAAAATGTCACTGAAACTGACAAGGAGCATATTATTTGTTCCAATTGTGGTGAAAAAAATCCTCCAACAAACCTTTTCTGCAATTTTTGTGGTCATCATTTTGTTGACAAAGTTAATTGTAGTAAATGTGGAGAAGAGGTTCCAATCTACAATTCTTATTGCAGTTATTGTGGAGCTCCAATGAGATTAACTCAGCAAACAACACAAAGTATACAAAAATCACCAACGATATCTATGTCTCCGGATAGACGGACTGCCTATCCTCCAAGACAACAAGTGATAACTACTCCCTATCATCAACTTCCCCCAGAAATTCAAGAGAGACTAAAAGAACAACAAAGAAAACAGAAATTGGAATCAAGAAACACAATTGCAATGGTTTTTGGAATTATTTTCATAGTGTTAGGTGTTGGTGCATTAGTTAATTTCTTTCTTACCTTCTTTGTATATGAATCGGATCTCTTTTCAGAAATATTAGGAAGCGTAGGCCCTGAACTTAGCAAAGCTGCGCTTTATGGTGCATTGGTAGGAATGAATCTTCCCCCAGTAGTAATTCTCTTGACCGCAGGAATTTCTTTGCTTGCGTATAAACCGGGTAATGATGCGTGGAAAGGTCTCTATAAAATTTTAAGATTTCTCTTTCTTGGATTATCAAGTTTAGTTGCGATTTTTACAATAATCTCTATATTTGGTTGGATTTTCTATAATCCGTATGAAATTATTTCGATAAATGAATACTTTTGGTTGTTTTACATATTTATTATACCCATTAATATGAGTAAATTTAATCTTTACATATTGTTATTCTTCATTTACTTCTCCTGTATTCTACTTATGACACTACCAACACTTGTAAAATATTTGCTTAAGAGAAATCGTTCTAATCATGATGTGGATGAGGAAATTAAAAGTAAAAATGACACAACAAAACTCTTAGATAATGATATAGAAAAATCCAATTCACAACAGGAACTTCACATTCTCAAACTAAGTCCCTTAGAAGAGAAGAAAGGGATTATGCATTCAGTGTTTTACCAAATAAAAAACATGCCTTTCATAAAATCAATAGAATTATTAGGAGCGTCTATGATTTCTTCTATAATTATTATTCTAATATTAACTCCATTTATTCCAGCAGTCGATGCTGATCCAATTGCTGAAGATCCATTTGTTTCAATAATCGCTGTTGCTTGGGCAGGTGTTTTTGAAGAAATTAGCTTCAGACTTATCCTTATTGGTGTTCCGATGGTTTTTGTTATATTGATTCGTTTTATAATTCAAGAAAATGCTAAGACAGATCCAATATCCCTGGAAAAAATGGTTGAGAAGAAAAGGCTAAAAGTTTCTGATATTTTCCTTGCTTTAAGGGGTAAATACAAAACAATTGGTTATGTGGAATGGTCCTTAATTGGTGCTTCATCTTTAATCTTCGGATTTGCTCATTGGGAAGGTTGGACGGGTAGTTGGGGAGCTTGGAAGATTGTGCAAGCAGGTTTATCAGGATTCTTTCTTAGCTACGCTTTTGTAAAATATGGTATCGAATCAGCTATCTTTATTCACATAACAAACAACGTACTTTCTGCCTTATCTGTGGTAAGTGTAGTAGTAGGGGATTCAAGCTGGATTACAGCCATTACAAATTTCTTAATTTGGGGATTAATGTTCATAGGTATAATGAAAGGTGTTAGTGTAATTATTAACTTCTTTTTAAATCGGAACATAAAACAAAGAGCACAAACATCATACTTATAATTTAAAGGGAGTCTACTCCCAAATCAAACGGAATGAATTACAGTGCCAAAAAGAAAAGATTTACACATAATTGGTGTTGGAAATTTAACTCGTTTAGATGATGGAATAGCAATTAGAATTATTCAAGAATTAGAAAAAATCTCATTTCCTGATACTATCAAAATTACTGATTTAGGGACGGGTGGAGTAGATATTGCTTTAGCTCTTGATGGTTGGAAATATGTAATTATAATTGATGCAGTTGATATTGAAAACCTTACGCCTGGTGAGATTGTTGAATTTCAAATTACAGATAAGAATCTCCCAGAAGTAAAAGGACTAAGTTCTACACATGGGTTCGATGCTTTAACAGCTTTAAAGCTCGCCTTCTCATTAAAAGATTTTAAGCTCCCAGAGGAGATAATGATCGTTGGTGTGCAAGTAAAGAATATAGATGGGTTCGGAGTTGCTCTCTCAAAAGAGGTAGAAGCTGCTATACCTTCTGTTATTACCCGGATAAATGAATTAAAAACGAAATACAAGCTTTAACGATTTCAATACAAATCAGGTATTTTATCTAATGACATACGAGCAATTTCATTAAAGACTAAGTCTACCCCAAGTCCGTTTGCAGATGAAGTTTCAATATATCTTTTAGCATTATACTTCTTGATTGTCTCTTCTATTAATTCATCAGATAGGAGAGGATCTCTTGGTAGATCACTTTTGCCCCCAATAATTATTATATCAGTTTTAACATTTTGGTCTACGAAACTGTACCATGTATCAAGACCACCAATAGATAAAGCTCGAGTTAAATCAAACATTAAGACCGCAACAAGTGCTCCTCTGAAATAATTATCAAAAATACCCATTTGCTTGAATTGTTCTTGTCCCCCACAGTCCCAAACACTCAAAGAGATGTCTCTGCCTTGATAATTCATTTGATGTATGTGGAATCCAACACCAATAGTCAACTTGGTTGTATCTATAAATTCACCAGTAAGATAACGCTGGATAAGTGTTGTTTTACCAACTCCACCATCCCCACCGAATACAACCTTAGCAATAATTTTTGACAATTGCAGCGCCCCTAATGCTTTCGTTCTTAGAGAATTTTGTTTTAACAAATCATTAAAATGTAACATTTAATATAAAGCTATTCGTTTCTACAGACACAAAGGGAAATAAGAAATAAATGAGGAAAAGCGAATCTGCTTTAACTCATGGATTAAAATATTTTTTCAATGGATACATTCAATCTATCAAGTATCGCAGACATCTCTGCTATTTCAGTAACAGTGATAACTTTCAATTTATTCTTAAAGACACTTGAATTTAATTCTGAAGCACTCTTGTATATTTGTCTTCTTCTCCAAACTGTTGGATCCGGATGATAAAAGAGAATTGACAATGTGCTTTTGTTTTTGTCTGCAACCAAGAAAACATCTGAGGCTGGAATTTTCTTCCCGATTAGTTCTTTTGGAGAACCATCATCCATAAGTGTGAAGACTCTTGGGAGCTTCCCTGAAAAGAGCAAACCCATTTTTCGAGACATGTCAAGTAAGTTTGCATGAGTTAGATCATTTTCTGTTGTAACATCTCTTACAATAACTGAGAAATATGGTTTGATTAAGCCATACGCATCAAGAATTTCTCGAGTATAATCCTCATTAAAGAGAAGGAATAAAATACATTTTCGACCGAATTCTGTAATTCTATGATCAGATGAACCCACAGATTCAACATCGAAAGTAATAGCCATTGCACGAAGGTTTTGAGCATCTGGGACAGGTAATGGTCCGAACGAACGTTTGTCATCCATGGTATCAAATGACTGTGCCTTTTTTTCTTTCAATGTTTTTCCTTGTGATCCCTCATCTAGACCTACAATTGTCATTCCTTCTACTGCCAATGTAAGTGTTTGCTCTTCAGTGAGATCAGTATCATTATAGATTACTGAGGGACCAGTATCTTCAAAGGTCACAAACACGATTCCTAACAAATAATCTTTTTTTGATTCCATTCCAAACATATTTTCTCATCCTTTATTCCTGTTATTTTTTGTTTGATGTTCTGATTTTTGTGCAATGATTCTGTATTGATATATTTTTTAAATTAATAAAAATTACTAAATGGATATATCTTCATCTTTATGCTTGCTTTCTTCCACAATATTCTCAATAGCAATTCGTCCACTTTCACCTTCTTCTAAATATCTATCAAGTATCATTTCTGCTATTTGCTTCGCTTTACCAATAGCTCCACCTCGCTCAACGAACAGACAACAGATCTTTTGTTTGCTTGAAACAAGGACCATAGAATAATCTCCCACAGTTACTACATCTAAGAAGCTGGAATCCTTAAACAAAGTCCTAGTCATGGAGTTAAGTGCTGATAATAAACCAGTAATTAAAACGGCATCTTGTTCACTATCTGTTATATTTGAAAATTGAGCATCGAAATCAAGTAACCCATTTACATCATAGATTAAAACTCTATGAACGTTTACTATCTCGTGGTAGCCTTCATAAGCCATTAGTTTCGAGACAAACCAATCAAAGGCTCTATAGATGCCTTCCCCGGTCATAATTGTACATATTTCAAAGTGAAATGATCGAGGATCTGTTGGTGAAGAAATTCTACCAAGATCATAATTACTTAAAACTTGACTCAGATTTATCTCTCTATCAGGATCTCTTTTATTAATCATAACTAATAGTGGCACATCAGATGGTATTTTATCCACAATATTATGGAATTGTACTGTGGATTCTCTGAGGGATTCATCTGATTCTCCATTTATAACATAAACAATTCCATCTGCAATTGACAAGAAATATTCTGTAATTTTCTCATCAGTTAAGATTTCCTTTCCCAAATCAATTAGTTTAAACCATTCTGCACCATAAGAAATGTCTATCCAATTAAGAGCTGTATCTGGGAAAACTTTGTCACGATTAGAGGAAAGCAGATAATAAAGCAATGTCGTCTTCCCTGAACCTTTTTCTCCCATTAAAAGCACCCAAGGAATCGTATGATCTTTCTTTTGCAGATAAGCAGAGAATGCTTCTATCGTTTTTTTTGTTTCTTGCTTTTTCATTGATTTCTATCCCTTTCTGTAGAAAATCTCTTTTGTAATGTATCTTTTTACTATTATTTAGAAACAGTATTTTATAAAGGATTATCGGTGTGTAAATAAAAAGAAGAAAAATAATGGATAAAAGAAATAAACTAGTGATTTCACGAAATTGCATCTAAGGGGAAATAATTTGAAATCACTTTTTCTAACGAAATAGTTAATCCTTTAAGATAATCCATTTCAATAGAATCAAAAATACGACTTGCTATTGTTAATACCCTGCTAACAGGATCGTTAACATCTATGAGAATACCCAAGACAAATAACTTGTTTTTAGTAATTACTAATTGATAATCTTCCATGATTTCTAAGACAGTTACAGCCTCAGTATAATCTCGCATTTGTTTAGCAAACCGCTCCGTCTCTCTTATAGATTCCCTGTAAGCCGTAGCAACTTTTGCTTGTTGTGTCGGATTACCAAAAATGGCTTGATCTAATTCTTTACCATTTGAATCAAAAGCAACTGCAGAGAATATTTTGACATGCCAGGTTGGAACGTGTTTGTCTTTTGCAACAATATCTACTAGCCAATCCCAAGCATTGAATAACCCTTCCCCTGTTAAAGCTGAACAGCGAAACATGTTGAACGCTCTGTCAGATCGTGTCATTTGCTGAAGTTCTAATGCTTCCATGACTTCTACTGAAGATGCAGCATCTTCTTTATCTGATTTGTTTGCTAAGAAAAGAATAGGAGCATTTGGCTCTGTGTTTTCTAGAGATTCATAGAAAACATCCTTAGCTAGATTAAAACGCTTTTGATCTGCAGCATCAACTACAAAAACGATAACTTGAGCTTTAGTTACAAATTTCTTCCATAGTGTTTTTCTTATTGGAGCATGACCACCAAGATCCCAAACAACGAATTCTAAAGTTCGATATCTGTAAACTTCGATGTTAACTCCAAAAGTTGGTTTGGAAAGTGTGTATTCAGAACGTAATATTCTCTTCATAATTGTAGTTTTTCCGGCTGCATCTAATCCAATGATAGCAACATGTTGTTTGGCAGGACCACCGTTTAAACCCTTTCTTTTGTCAGCGCTAATTAATCTTCTAAGGAAACTCAAACCTTTTTTATCTCCAAATACCTTTGTTTTGTTCTTTTCAATGAATTTCAGTAAATGAAATTTTGATAAAAGACTCCTTTATCAAATCTTCAATTGTTTCATATGTTATATAACTTTTGTGAAATTATATTTAATAGACCAATATTTAAGTAAAAAAAGGTTGTTTTATTGCTATATAATAATATTTAATGAGAAAATAAAGTAGAAACTCATTGTTTTTTGGCACTCTCTGTGTTCTGATTTAGAAGTACTTTTGTACCGTTTCAGCTATACTTTCAGGACTTGCAGCAGCAATTGGTTCAGAATGGAGTAATTCCATAAAGCCAATATCACCTGTGTAATTTGGAAGTAAGTTTGGTCTACTTACTATCTTTAAATTAATCCTGTAATCATCAGATCTATCTTGACCAATAGGTCCTAAATATACTGCCATATTG
>JAHLVZ010000131.1 GCA_019058165.1 Candidatus Heimdallarchaeota archaeon | reverse complement strand
ACTTTGAAGAGATATGCTCGAGTAAAACCATTATGGTATTCTTTATTGTGTATAAGTTTGAATCCATGATTTTCTATATACTTAATTTGGTCAATCATCATAAACCTTGCAGCAGATTCATCTTCTATTAATCTTAAAGCATAATAGACAAAATTCAAATCTAAAGTTGATTTTTCTGGTAATTTGAAATCAAAAACAAGTAAACGACCAGTGTCTTTTAAAACGCGTTTTATTTCTTTGAGCACAACTTTTACTAATTGTGTTGGTATTTCGTGAAGTGCTAGGAAAGAGTTCACAAAATCAAATGATTTGTCGGGAAAATCCATTTTTGTGCAATCACCAACAAGAAAATTTACGTTTGCTGTTTTTTTTGTGTTCTTGATAGCAAAACTAATCATTGCAGGATTTAGATCAATTCCTGTAACCCTACCTTGCTTGAAAAACGATGCCAAAAATTGAGTTCCTTTACCATTTGCACAACAGATATCTAATACTTCTTCATTTCCCTTCGCTTTTATGAATTCAGTGAAAAATATTCTCCTAAAGGCTTTCTCTGTAAGACCACCACCTAATATGTACAAGAATCCTGTAACAAAGCTGTAAAGATGTGCTACTATGTCATAATTGATGTTTCGAGATTTCACCTTAATACTATCTCCTGAGAAAGTATATCTATACCAGCAAATTACTAATAAATTACTAAGATTTAAATGACTCTAAGATAAACTCAGTAAAAATCTTAACAAAAGACAAATTCTGTAACGAGAGATATTTTATGAATCACAACAAAAAAGACACAGAGAAGATTGAGGAATTAAATATTGGTCCAATACTTGTAAGTGCTTGCTTGGTAGGGATTAATTGTGTCTTTGATGGTTCAAATAATATAAATAAACGAATTTTGGAATTAATGGAGAAACACCTTTTGATTCCAGTTTGTCCAGAACAATTAGGTGGTTTATCAACTCCAAGAGATCCACAAGACATCCTTCATGGATCAGGCGAAGATGTTTTACTAGGAAAAGCAAAAGTAGTAACGATAAATGGTAATGATGTAACTGAAAATTTCAAAAAAGGAGCTTCAGAAGTTTTAGAAGTAGCAAAACTGAATAAAGTGAAAATAGCAATTCTCAAAGAAAATAGCCCTTCATGTGGAGTTCATATTATTTATAATGTAAAACAAAATCAGAAGTTTAAAACTTCGGGTAAAGGGGTGACTACTGCTTTACTCTTAGAAAAAGGTTTACACATTATATCAGAAAAGGAATTAGAAGAAAAAAGTCTTATTGATCTAGTCTAGCTTCTGAAAGTCATTCTTTACAATCTTTGTAACATCAAACAATTTCCCTCTATATGTTGGTTTAATCTTACTGAAACGCCTTAACTCAGGTGAGATGAATAGATCCTCATTCTCAGATCTTATTGGAACATAAAATGTCTTCATTCCTGCAATTGTCGGTCCATAAACATCACCCAGGAATTCATTACCAACCATTATACACTCAAAGGGTTTTTTCTTGATTTTCTTCGAGATCTCAGTATAGTATTCTTTTAGAGGTTTTGAAAAATGCATGTTCTCAGCATGGGTAACTAATTTAAACGTAAATGCTCCCATTCCACTCCACGTCAATCGTTTCATAATTGCTGCTTCAGTAAAAACAGGAGTAGTTGCTATAACAACATTGTAGCCTTTGTCAAAACAAGTCTGAACCGCTTCTATCGCACCTTCAGCAGGTCTGACGAATTCTTCTAATTGATTATAATCTGTTGCATAAAAATCTTTGAAGTCTTCATAAAGTTTCTTTTGTGGTTTTTTGTAGCGTTTTGACATTGCTTTCATGAAGGTTTTAACAGCCAATTCCCGAGGCGATCTACTAGACATAACATTTTTTGTGATCTCTGTCAGTGATTCGTAAAAATATTGTAACTCAAACTTGGAAAAAAAACGTTCATGCAGCATTTTGAAGTATTTCTGACTGAATTCAATTTCATCAATTGAATTTAGCGTTGAGTCCATATCAAAGAGAATTGTTGTTATAGTCATAGTCATCTCCAAATTAGCTGCCAAATAATATTATCAGCATTTATCTAAATGAAAAGCTTTTCCTATTTTGCATAAATTAACTAAATCTTGGAGATTTTTCAATGGGAATTCTGAAAATTAAAAGAAAGAGTTTTAATTCTTAAATCTAGACATCGAATAAAGGAATCATAATTATAATTACATGGGTGAATTAGTTTGAAGAAGCAAATAGAAACACAAAACGAACGACCAAAAGATGAAATTTCACTTGATTATGTTGGAATTACTAATTTCAAGACTTTGTTAGTTATAACCAGAGATGGCAAAACATTTCATCTTGCACCTTTAATTGAAGCCACAATTAATCTTCCTGCAAATATGAAAGGAGCGCATATGTCACGTATTAGTGAATCCATTGTAGAAATTATAAACGACGAAAGGAATGCCCACAATTCTGTTGAGGAATTATCTTTACAAGTCTTAAGGAAATTAAAGGATAAACACCCTTATACGAAAGGTCATCTCTCACTCAATTTTGATTTCTTTTATGAAACTATAACACCTAAAAGTAAGAAAAAAACCTTTGAAGTAACCAATGTTACTGTGGAAACTTGGTTAGAAGAAGGTGTGGAAGATCAATTAAGTATTTCAGTTGAATATATAGGCAACACAGTTTGTCCACATGCAATGGAAAACAATCCTGAGAATAAAACACATATTCAACGAGCCCTTGGCATATTATCTGTTAAAGGGGAAATGAATCAATTGCCTTCATTTGAATCAATGGTAAAAGTACTAAGAAATTCATTTCCTGCAGAAACATATTCCATACTTAAGACAGAAGATGAGCAAAGCGTAATTGATTGTATGCATGATAATCCAATGTTTGTTGAGGATGTTTGTCGTAGTATCTTAGCAAAAGCTCAGCAAGAGTTTAGTAAATTGAAACTGGAGTTAACTGCCAATGTAAAGAGCCTCGAGAGCATTCATAAACACGATGTAATTGCTAAAGGTTCTGCAAAAACAGAAGGAAAATAAAAAGCAATAAAATTCCTTATTCATTTTAAGTGTTTAAAATGCTTATAATGGTCTATAATGGATACTCTAGCTTGTTTTTGTTTTTCGAAAAATACTTGGATAAACTCCCAATTTAGTTGTCCAGTTTGCCAAACTTGGTTCTTATTTGGGCCTATTTCTGTTTTTACAATTAGACCATTATGATGATATTTCTTCCATTTAAGTCCGTAACAGAAATTACCAAGAGAATAAGCAACAGCTTTGTTTCCTTTTGTTGTAGGATATAATGATATAGGCTGTGGAGTATGGGCATGATGACCTAAAATCAAGTCCCACGTTTCTAGTAATTTCTTTGCTAATTCAACTTGAGTTGGCCAAGGATAGTACTGTAATTCAAAACCCCAGTGGGGGTATAAAATATTGAATTTTACATCTCTATTGTAATAACTAGGAATTTCTTCTTTTTTAGAAATGAATGAGCATCTTTGATCACTAAGAAATGAAGCACCTGCCACATTTACCTTTTTATCAAGAAGAATAGAAGGTTCATCTCTTCTGCCAATGACCATAAAACCATGATCTTTCACTATTTTATAGCTTTTTTGAAATTCATCCCAACCGAAATCCCCTGCATGATTATTAGAATAACTTAAAAGAATTTTTTCTGGTGGAAAGAGTTGTTTAATTGCTTCAAGATCACTTTCGGCTAGTATTTGTGATCCTACTGCTCCTCTCTTATACTTTGTAGTAATAATTCCTTCAAAATTGCCGATTAGATAATCAATATCTTTGAAGAACTCCTTTATAGAATTATCAATAACAAGTTGATGGTTAGCCATTCTCATTATATCGCCAATAAATCCGAGTTTAATGGTTGGAGTAATATCATTAACTGTACTAGATTTAGGAATGAATTCAGCTGATCCTTTATATTTTTTAGAGGGTCCTAATACCCAGTTTTTTAAGAAAACAACTGACTCTTTAAAGGGATAAGGACGGGGCACTACTTTCCAACGTTTTGTTTCTTTAAACCACTCACAATCATCCAAAGTAGATTTTGAGTCAGATTGCTTCATTGTTAATCCTCTATAAAACAGCGAAAAACTGTTATGAAAAATTCTTAATATAGTTATTCATTTCTTTTTGATTTACGATATGTCAAGATACCACACCTATAAGTAGAAGATTTTTTTGCCTAAATAGAAAGAGTTTCATTAATTGAGCAATAATTAAACATGGAACCACTAGTTATATTAATGAATGACTGGAAAACTGTGACATATTATTTTGAAAGTGATGAAAATGAAAATTGTTGATTTAAAAGCTGATATGAGGAATATTGATGTTCGATTTCGTGTAATAACAAAAGGAGAGATTCGTGAAATACAATCTAGGGATGGAAAAGAACTTAATTTATCTGAAGTAGAAGTTGGGGATAGTACTGGGAGAATTTATCTTTCATTATGGGATCAAAGTATTGAATTACTCGAGAATGGAGATATTGGAGAAGTAAGTAATGGATTTATTAAAGTAGTTCGTAATGAGCTACGCTTGAATATAGGAAAATACGGAGAATTAGCTAAATTAGAAGATGACTCTGATATTCCGCCAGCTGATAAAATCCCAAATAATTTTCCTAAACCACCAGAGGATTATAGACCTCCTTTTAAAAAGAAACAAAGAAGGAGATACTAAATTATCTTCTCTACTTTTTTTCTACATTTCACGTATTGGATAACGTAATATTGCTACAAGACCACCAAATGATTTGAATAAAATCACACCTTCTTCTGTATCTATACTAATGATTTCTATCAATGCTCCTGTTTCGGCAGATCGATTTCCAAGTTCTTCAACAAAATCCTGTGTATCATCGATGGATAGTTTAGAACTTCCACATTCAGGACAATTACTTTTAATGATCTCTTCTTCAAATTCAACGAAATTACGTGCTTTTACAGCTTCTTGTTTTTCATAATTACACTGAGGACAGACTACTTTAGTTTGAATCACATCTAGTTCTTCGCTTATAAGTAAGGTTTTTACAGCAACTAATTCCATTGCCTTCATTACTTCTTTATGACCATAAGCAACTAAACCAGTGTCTTTTCCAAGCTCACTCAAAAATGTTTGAACAAGTTTCTTCTCTTCTAAATAACGAACATCCTTCAAGATTTCAGTTGATTTTTCCATTAATTCCCGGATGCCTTGCTCTCCAGTATATCCGGTATCAACAGTACCCATTATTTTATCTCTAAGGCGAAAATCTATGAAATCACCTCTTACAAAATTTTCTTTCGCAAGAGATGGACCACCTACAACTATTCCTTTAAGATCTGGAATTTCCAGAAAGAGTTCACTTGCAGTTTCTCCAGCTCTTCTCAAATGATCTTTAGCTAAGATTTCAGTTCCTCTTTGAATTCGTCTCTGTGATTGACCACCTTTACCATGTTTTCCAGGAACAAAAGAATGAAGTTTCCGGAGGAAAGTCATATGGTTTCCACGAAGTAATGCATACGCAGCTGATTCTCGATCAACAACCATTAATCCAAATTGTTCTTTTACTTCAAGTTGATCTCGCAAATGTTCTGTGTGAAATCTAGTATCACAAACATACATTTTTCTTGTAAGAGGTTGGACAGGTCTTATTGGAAAATATTCTACTTTGCCAGTTTGTGTTATGCCACAGAAAATAACTAAACCATTATCAGGTAATGTTCTAACTTGTTTTAATCTATTTAGAATACTCGAGAGAGCAGCAATTACAGCTTTTCCTGTTGCCTTGCTTTTAATATTAGCAGCAGTTCCTCTTTCATTAACTAATTGCTGAGTAACATCAGGAATTGATGTGCCATGAGGCATATAGAGAGATACTAAACTTGTAGCACCTGTATGTGATCTCTTTCTTTCTATTCGTTCAAGACTTTGTTTAATTTTATAATTCTCGAACGAAGATGCAGTCTGTGACATGTCTTTCAAACTCCAATATTGCCGCTTTTGCGTATTTTTTATCAATCAGCAGTACATTCGATTTCTTTGTTAACTTATAAATATTAAGATAAAATTCTGGGGGAATTTTTAATAACTCCTAACTTGTGTTTAACTATATTAACATACACAATCCGATACAAAGTTTGTGAACAGATATGACAGAGAAGAAAATTGGAATGATACCTGGAACCGGCAAGCAAAGTCAAGGAATTGCTTTAAGAATAGCACAAGCAGGATACAAAGTAATGATTGGTTCAAGATCAACAGAAAAAGCAAAGACAATTGCTGAAGAATTGAATGCAAAACTTTCAGTGAGTAGTTTTTATGGTGATGAAAATAAAGAAGTAGTAAAGCAATGTGATATTTTGTTCTTTGTAGTTCCCCCTGAAAATATTTGTAGCACATTAGAAGATTTAGGATTATATATCAAAACAGATGCGATAATTGTTGATGTCATAGTCCCTTTAGCTTTTAAAGCTGGATTAGCATATTGCTCAGAGAACATGTGTTTGGAACAATTTGATTATCCCTCTGTGAGTGAGTATATTCAAGCATCAATTCCTGAAGGTGTGTCGGTAGTTGGAGCTTTCAAAACCATTTCTGCAGCGAAACTCAATAGACTAAATCATCCTTTAGATGTTGATGTTTTTCTTACTTCAGATGAGCTGGAAGCAAAGGATGTTCTAAAAGAAATCATAAGTAAAATAGAAGGTTTACGAGTTCTTGATGCTGGACCTTTAGCTTTCTCTAGAACAACTGAGCAAATGACTGCTTTTGTTATAAATATCAACAAATTAAATAAATTAAAACATGCCTCATTTAGAGTTATTTCAGCTGGTACAAAGAAACAAAATTAATTTTGAAAACAATGAAATTATAACAATAAGATATTTTGTTTGTTATCTAGAATTTCTTTAAGGCATTTTGGACAATGACCCTTAACTGAAACCCAATTATCAATGTGGTCCTTATGAGCATATGAGGAACAACAGGTAAGTTTCACTATCACATCATCCTCTTTTAAATCTGAAAGACAAACCACACAAACAGGTTTTGCTGAACCACATGAAGGGCAGTTTTCATCAGAAAATGTCATGAGAGCACCACAACTACTACATGAGAAGATTTTACTGGATTTTGTTTCTTCAACTATCTTAGCTTCTTCTTCCTCAAGTTCTTGGAGTTCTCTTAGATCTTCATCTATTTCTACTGTTGGTTCTTCTTTTTTCACTTTACTTCGAACGAAAACTGTGCCAATTGTTAATGCTATTGCAACAAATAATAAAATAATATCAATAGTGAAACCATTTCCAATATAGATCCAGGAAGCAATATCTCCAATCCAAGCAAAAGAAGTGAAGACAATACCAAAAATAACTAGAATTATGAGCCCTTTATCAGCTTTCTCTATTTCTGGAATACAAATCACCTTATCATTAGAAAATTGCCTCTCATAATGTAGAGTGTATTTTCCAAGATAAATAAAGCTCATTAACAATTTAAATCTATCAAAATACCCGACTGAAATAATGCTAGAAAAGTTTAATTTATTAACAAATATATCTCCACTATGTCAACCGATAAACAAATACTATTAGCTGTGAAAATTTTAGGTTTCTTAAAAGAAAATTATGGTAGAGGACTTACTGTAGAAGAAATTAATAGAATTTATGTTAAAGATAGATATACCTCACAATGGGAAATACAGGAAGTATTAGAAGGACTAGAAGCAGAAAAATTCGTTGAAAAGCGTTCATCTATAATCACAAAAGGTGAAACTTCAAAAAGTGTGATTATGTACGACATTACTGGTAATGGTATGGATAGATATATTCTCTTACGAGAAAGTTCTCCAAAAGTACAAAGAGCTAGGGAATATCAACAGGATTACGAATATGAAGAAGCTCAACGTAAGAAGTCGAACAAAAGATGGTTTATTGGTTGTATTGTGGGTACTGTTCTAGCATTAACAATTGCAATTATTGTAGCTATCTCCTTAGGTTAATTATTCCCAATATTTCTTGAAATATTCAAAATCAAGTGAAAAAAATATAAAATATAATAATTTCTGTACGTGCGAATGCTAAAAAAACCAATTGGCAGAAATTGGAAAAAGTTCTTAAATACTTTTGGAATTTCTAGCAGTCATAACTTCATATGAAGTTGAAGATAAATCCCCACTTACTGGAGGTTTATTGTCAATAACTATCCCGCAAAGAAATGTTATTGAGGTAAATTCAAAATGGGAAAGATTACAGATCCAATATACAAGCAAGTATT
>JAHLVZ010000130.1 GCA_019058165.1 Candidatus Heimdallarchaeota archaeon | reverse complement strand
CTCTTATGATGTAGTTTATCCAATTCGTCAAAAATTACTATCAAAAGCTGTTTCTTTGAATCAAGCTTTGCTTTGAACCGTTTGAAAACTTCATCAGTTGGTAATCCTGTAAATGGTACAGATTCTCCAACAACCTCACATAATCTTGCTAGCACTCGATAATCAGTGTCCACTTCTACGCAGTTTAAAATCGATAAAATTACATTTTTCCCAATTTCTGCTGCCCTTTGACGTAAATACTTAGTTACGTACTTTGAAACTATAGTCTTCCCTGTTCCGGTTTTCCCATACAAGAACATATTGCTTGGGCGATTGTTTCTCAAAGCGCTCCCTAATGCCTTTCCTAAAAATTGGATTTCATAATCTCTGTGTGGTAATTTGTCTGGTATATGACTTGGTCTTAGTACTTCGTGATTCTTAAAAATACTTGGACTTGTTATGAACCTATCAAATATGGCATCCAAAGGGTGATCTGTCATTTGTTTTCTTGTTATCTCCTATTGATTTGTTATAACTCATTCATGCGTTTACTAAGTTGTTTAATTATACAATTCGCTAAATAGTGGAAAGACCACTACTTCTAGTGGAACTTTTGTAAGCTGATTAAGAAACTTATCATATATAAAATTTCCTAACCTCTTTTTCTAGTGGAACTTTTTTCAAAGATAAAAAGAGGAATTGATTAATCAGAAAGGTTATTGTTTTTCTTGACAGATATTACAATAAATCTCGAGTAAAGTAATCCAAGTTGTGATGTAATATTTCGAAAGAGTTGTTTGGGTGTGATCACGAATAAGTATCTCATTTTTCTTTTTCTTGATGTCTTGATAGCTTATTCTCGCTTGTTCATCGTCAAGACCATTCAAAAGCTGGAAAATAAGTGAACTGGGTTCATCTCGTTCAAGAGCTCGTTTCCATCCATCCCAAACTAATCGTTGATAATTGTCTTGAAACTCTCCATTTAATCGAGAACGAATTGTTGATAAAGCTCCCTTCTTATTGCCTTCAGAGAGATTTTCAGCCAATTTTCTAATGCTAATATCACCGGTTATTTTTGTTGTCACAGTGTTGTTCTCCTTGGAAATCTGAAAGATTTACTTTATCTACAGAGGTTAATTATCAGAACCTAGTAAAAAGTCATTCGCTCATCCCTAATAACATATGCAGAACATCTTGGTATTAGGCAGTATTTTAGTATAAAACCTCTTATTCTTTCTTGAAGCCCATGGTGGTTTATCAGGTCGAAAACAATGACTGTTTCAGAAATTGAAGAAGAACTACTAAATCGAAAGAAAGAGCAAAAAAAGATTGAGAACGGGATCCTAAAAGCGATAGCTGACTTAACCGATGATGATGATTGGCCCGAAGGTGCGGATGCCTTCGAGATGCAATTAATAATCACTCAACTTGCTCGCAGTGCTGCTCATTTACGTGAAAGTACCGCTACAGATGATAAGAAATATATCCCTGTAAAAAAATTTACTACTAAATAAAAGTCGGAGAATCAAACTAGAACCCTTCCACCATGGGCTTCTTACTTTCTTTTCCCACCACATTGTAGAACATAGTTTTTTATTAGAAATGCTTTTGACTTTGCATCCTGAGTGAATTCGATAGTTTCCTATTTGAATTACTCTCTGGGATTAATAGTAAAGGTTTTAAAGTCGACCAAAGAGCGAAAAGATATAGATAATTCATAATTATTAGTGGTTGTTGAAATAATGGCACGTTGGCAGGGATTAAGCCGAAGAACAAAATCGGGTGCAAGACTTAGGAAGCACCACGAGAAAAGAAAAGCCGAACTAGGTAGGCCAGAAGCTCAAACAATAATAGGTGAACCAAGGGTCAAGGAAATTAGAACCCGAGGTGGAAATCACAAGTATAGAGCTCTTCGTTTAGATTATTGTAATTTATCTGATCCGAATACCGGAAAAGCAGAAAAGGTACGCATTATTGATGTCGAATCAAATCCTGCAAACAAAGAATACACCCGAAGAAAAGTTATGACTAAAGGTGCGTTAATCAGGACAGAAAAAGGCTATGCAATTATAACCAACAGACCCGGACAAGAAGGATTTATCGCTGCAGTACCAACTCAAATCGATGTTGATGCTACTCAACAAAGAACAATTTCTGCGAAGAAGAAGAAACGACAAACCTTACAAAGAAAGAGAATTGGTAGTGCTTCAGGTATCCAAAAGAAACCAACCACTAAAAAACCTGTAGCCAAACCAGCAGCTCCAAAACCAAAAGCAGCTCCTGCTAAAAAACCAGCTGCTCCTAAACCTAAGGCTGATGCAGCTGATGAGGTTCCAACTGTTACTGTTGACAAGGAAATTGTTGTCGCTTACAAAGGCAGAAACTACAAATTTGACAAGAAAATCTCTATGAAAGATTTGAAGGAAAAGAAAGCTCCTAAAATTGTCAAAGATAAAGTAGCAGAAGCTCGAGAATTCAAGAGTTGGTCTTAAACCAACAAATTTCATTTTTGAAAGGATACAATTCCTTTCTTTCTTTAATATTCATTTTCCAAATCTATTACATTTAGGAAGTTAGTTTCTTCTCGAGTGAAACGACTGATATTCTCTATAACTTCATTCCAACGTCGAAGATCACTCATAGGAGATGCTCCTCGATGAGGACTCAGAATCACATTATCAAGTTCATAAAATGGATACTTGGTTGGGAATTTCCTCCCTGATGAATCAGCTTCCGGTCGGTAATCATACCAGACATCTATTGCTGCCCCAGCAATTGCTTTGCTTTTCAAAGCTTGGTAGAAGCTCTCTTCTTCTATTACTTCACCTCGAGCAACGGTAACTAACAATCCCTCAGAACCCAGTAATTCCAATTCTTTCTTCCCTAGTAATCCCTCAGTTTTCCTAGTCAAGGGAACAGCTACGATTAAGGTATCAATTGTTTCAAGAAACTTTGGTAATTCATCATTAGAATATTTAGTGATGGGTGTGGGATAGGATTCTGTTCTTTTTCTTTTCCAATCTCTTTTCAAAATGTGAAAATTAACATCAAATCCTGCTAGGAATTTGTGCACCTTCGTATTAATGGCTCCATAACCAAGTAAACCAATTTCTCTATCACGTAAAGGAGTAGATTTCGCATCAGCATCACCTTTTCGCCATTGACCTTCCTGCATCCAAGTGTGATGAGGAATGATTTTGTTTGTAAGTGAAAGTAACAACGCAACAACATGCTGAGCTGTAAAGTAAGTATTACCATGCCCATTTACAAGAGTAATTTTTCGATCTCGAGTTATTTTGCTGAAGAGTTCTGTTAAATGCTGAACACCTACTCCTGGATTAATGAAAAGTTTTAGTTTCTGTGCTTCATTCAACAATTCTTCAGTGGGACGCCAACCAATAATTATGTCAGCTTCTGGAGCGAGCTTCAAGAAAGTTTCAGATTCAGTGTTCTCTGGAAAAATAAGTTTAACTTGAGGATACTTTTCAAGTCCATTTACTAAGAAATCCCTTAACTCTTGACGTACATCGAAAATGCACAAGACGGTAACATCTGTACTTTCAGTCATTGCTAATCAATTCTATCCATTTAATTTAAGAATAAAAATCTTCGGTAGCAGAGAAAAATAAAGAGAAAACGGTGTAAAATCACCGTTACTACTTTTCATTATTTGACTTGGTAACTACAAGGCCATCTCTATTTATCTTACCATCAACTAATTCTATTGCTCTTATTCCATCTTGGATAAGATTTATGTCATGAGTTGCAATCAAGAAAGTAATGCCAGTTTTTTTATGGAGCTCGTAAATTTGATTCATTGCTTGCCCTGCTAATTCCGAATCTAAGTTCGCTGTTGGTTCATCGAGAATTACAATGGGTGGGAAATCATTATTTGCAATCGCTAGTGAAGCTCTCTGTAATTCACCACCAGATATTTCTAGCGGGAAGGCTTCCATTCGATGAAGAATATCGAATCTCTTTAATTGTTCAGTTACTTTGTCATCTAGAGTTCGAGCTCTAAATCGTTTACCAGAGAAAATATCTTTCAAATAAAAATTCTCATCAATTGTGAGAAATGGATGCAAATTGCCTTGTTGTGAAACTAAACCCATCTGATTTCTTCGAAAATCTGCTTTTTCTGAATCTGTGAGATTACTGAAGAACTCCTTGATAATTTTAATTTCACCATCAGTGGAACCTTCTAATCCTGTTATGAGTTTTACTAATGTTGTTTTCCCTGAACCTGAAGGTCCTAAAATGAAGACGATTTCTCCTTTTTTCACTTTGAGATTAATATCTGACAATGCATGGACTTCTGTTCCATTACTTGTATATATTTTAGAGATATTTTTTAGCTCAACAACAATTTCCTTTTTCGTGAAATATTTCTTAGGTAGCGGATCCATCGTCAATATTTTTCGACGTTCTTCAATTTCTTCTAAAACAATTTGCTCCGGTGTAACACCCAGAGGATGTGTAAGTTTAACTTCCCCATCTTCTGATAATTCAAAAACAATATCTTTATCAATTTTCAGAGATTTGAGGACAAGATCTGGAACACGAATACTACTTGAAGAATCAAGTTGACTCTTAAATTTAATAGGAAATGAGGTTTTTCCACTATATGCAAGCTGTTCTTCAACATCAAGAATAGTAGAGACTCTACCATCCAAGATCTCACATGTTTTGTCAACACCTTCCTGAAATCTTGGGTCATGGGTTACAACAACAACGGTTACATTATGGTCTCGAGTAATTTGTTTGAGAAGGCTTTTGACTCGCTCAGTATTGACACTATCTAGTTGACCCGTGGGTTCGTCACACAATAGTAATGGACAATTCTTCGCTAATGCACTTGCAATTGCTGTTCGAATCATTTCTCCTCCTGACAGATGTCTTACTTGTCGATCTTCAAGATGGAGGATTCCTAATCTCTCTAAAATCATCTTATTGTTGTCAAGGTATTGTTTTCTATCCTTTGTGATTAATCTACTTGTAAAATTCAGATTATCTAAAACTGTCCCATCTAGGAATAGTGTTCTTTCTGGGAATTGATCCACAATTCCAATCATTTTCAACCGGTATTCGTTGAATTCAATTTCAGACATATTCTCGAGTAGATAATTACTTACTCGCACACTTCCGCTTGAAATTGATTCCATACCAGATAGTGTGTTTACAAGTGTTGTTTTTCCAGAACCACTTGGACCTACGATGGTAATTATTTCTCCGGAATATACTCTCAGGTCACAACCACGTAAAGCAGGAATGCGAATATTTGTTTCTTCATCTTGATAAATTTTGATTAGATCTTTACATTCTATCATTTTCTTCACTCCTGTTTTATAGGTCGATATTTCCTCACTGATGGAATCATTTCCATTAGCCATCCACCGGTTAATGTCACATAACATAGAAGAATTATGATGACAGTTAACCACCAAGGTAACCAAGGTTGGAATTTGATATAGTATTGTTGTACATTCAGAAGTGGGCCACTAACACTGTTAAGTATTGGAATTGTTGCTGCAAAAGATAATGCTAAAGGAATTATAATTATGAGAATCAACTCAATAGTAAAACCAGCCCAAATTTGTCTTTTCTTCGCTCCAATCTGATACTCGGATTCAATGATTCTTAATCTCTCATTATAGATATTCCTCGCTGTAATAAAACCATAAAAAATCGCAATGAGAATCGTGACAATGGTTGCTATTGTGAAGTAATTCAATCCAAATGTGCTCACATCTGCTTTAATTTGCGTTTCCATTTCTTCACTTGTATATGTTGGTAAACCATAATTTGTCATCAAGTCATTTCTTACTTGAGTTACATTAGCATCAGTTGAAAGTTTGATCAATAAGTAATGATTATAATTAGTGTAAGAGCTAGAACTAGTTCGATTGAGAATCTGCCTAGCTGTTAGTTCACATGTTACCATTGAAAATGTTTCAAACCATCTGCTAAATCCATATATATCCGTTCTTGGTAACACTGGAAATATATCAAAGCTGTTTACATAAGTCATGTTATATGATGTTGCACTTGCTGATGTGAGGAAAGCGGTAGTAAAATTTTCTCCTTTATCGTATTTGTGTTCTTTCACATATTTTGTGTTCATCATGTAAGTCATATTTGTTTCGAGTTCTAAGATATCATCTTTTGTGTAAGCCGTATGATTGAATAGTTCAGAATCAATTACCTGCAGAAAATTCGTCGTATTATGAATACTTGCAATTGTGTTATAATAGCTCCTACTATAACCACCCAATTCATCATAGTCTTGCAGATGATATATTGATAATTTGGCAACTTTCTCTATTCCTTCTGTATTAGTAATATTATCATATATTGGTTCATAATATGGTTGCCAATTTGGAATAAACAAGTCTGAATATCCAGTAGATAGTTTTGCTTCTATTGAAGAATGATTATTCACTGATTTCTTTAGTATTAAACCAGGAGTTATTCCGAGTCCTATCATGAAGACAACTAAAATAATTCGCTGATAATTTCTGCTGTAAATGGATAAATGTTTCAGAGTGAGGGTAAAATAGCTCTTCGTTGTTTTCCAAACTCTCTTTCCTAGGAATGTCCAAAACATTGTGATAAATCTAGACAATAATAAGAACACTGAAGAGAGAATGAATAATCCTCCAATAGCCATTAGAAACATGAAGACGAGTTCAAATTGTAAAATAATATTGCTCAAGTAATCAATCGGAAATAACGGCAGTATAAATAGTCCAGTTAATCCTATAGCAATAAATGCAATGCCTGGAAGAAACATTAATGTCTCTTGAGCAGTAAATATTCTTCGAATCCACTTCTTCTTTCTTTCTGCTTTATAGCGTACAGCAGTTAGTTTCTCTGTTTTCTTCGCAAGAGAATTCTCTAAAAGAAAACCAGTGATAAATAGTGTAAGAAATAATGATATTAAAACGATGAAGATCACAGGTTCAACAATAGATAGGGAATAATCTGAAAACGATGTATTACCCATGCCAAGGAATACAAAATACCCTATGAAAAATCCAAGAATGGATCCTCCTAAGAAACTCACTGAGGATATTGTTAGATTTTCCAAGGATACTAGTCTTCTTATGGATTTAGTTTCCACTCCTTGTATTTTCATCAATCTGAACTTGGAAGCCAATTCATGACTACCTATTTTGAGGGATTCGATACAAACAAGACCAAATAAAAATACAATAGGAATGCTAGAAGAGAAAACTCGAGCGGTTTCAAATGACCAATTAAAATAAAATCCTTGGAGTGCATAATTTAGATCATTACAGAAATCAAAAACATAATAGTACTCCCGAAAATCTCTGAAATTTTGGATATACTGATTAATGTCTCTAACATGAGCAGCAGTTAATTGATAATTAAAATCAATCAGAAAAGAGAATCTTCCATCATAATCCGAAAAATTATTCAAAGTATTCAGAAAAAGATCATTTGTCGTGTAAAATCTCTCATCAAAATTTTGATGGTAATAATCTCCCCAGGAATAATTCGTTCGTTTTATAATGTCAGAGGAAAAACCATCAAAATAGAAATGATTATCTACATTTTCAACAATACCTACAACTGTTAAATTCTGGATAGTGGCAATCACATGCCTCTCTCCCCAAAATGGAATGGTATCATTTATTGCAATAGGACTTGTAGCATTTTCTCTATGGTAAATTATTTCTGAAGTATTTGTAGGCATCCTGCCTTCTACAAGCGCATGAGATAAACTTACTTGAGTATTATTATCGAACATCATGTACTCAATATCGAACCAGATTTCTTCCGTGATATTGGTCAGAGTATAGAGTTGCGAGCTTAAAGCCGCTGTGAAATTTGTTCCAACATCAGGAACAATCGTATCTAAATTTCCACGGTGATGGTTGATTTGGAGATCAAAGTAAAAGCTCGGAAGATCAAATGCGGTTGTTTTTTCCTCACTATCAATATAACTTATTTGATAGTCATTTCGCCAATCATAATTAGCGTTAATGTAATTGAAAAAGAAATTATACCGATACGAAAACCATGTCGTAAATAACAATGTTAATGCTAAAAATATCAAGGTACCAGTTAGAATGGTTACCAGTAATCTCTTTTTCCCAGTTTTTAGAAAAATCCGAAGAATGTTTCTAAATGCATATGACGTTTTAGGTGCTTTTTCCTTCTTTTGATTAATGGTTATCCCGACCCTCAAACCTCAATATAACACCATAATTAGACCCTATTACTCTTAAAAATAAATCTATTCTTAGCGAAAATTTAAAATCAAAGGAAGACATTCCTCAAATTGTGGATTACATGATTCTATTCACCCGCACCCACTGACCAAGTGCGAGGGGATCTCGCT
>JAHLVZ010000017.1 GCA_019058165.1 Candidatus Heimdallarchaeota archaeon | reverse complement strand
ATGAAGGAAATATCACTACAGAGACAAAGGCAACATTTTATGATGGTGGTGACACAATTGCTTTTGAGATTGATGTCAGTGGAACCTATACAATTGCTGCCGAATCAACACATTTAGGTATAATTCATAGTCTTCGATACGATTACAATGTCTCAAATTATGTTTTACTAGGATACGACATGTTTACTCTCATCTCTGGTGATTATCAAGGAGAAAATACCAATTTTGCTATGACCGTCCAAGTCACCGAAGCCTCTTATACAAGAAAAATCGGAGCTCCATTCTTACTCATTGGATTAGCTTCAATTTTATCTGTTAGTGTTATGGTCCTGCTTAGAAAGAGATCTAAATAACACTATTCTTCTTTCTTTTTATTAAAACAAACTGATGTAAAGAAGTGAAAGCTAGTTTTCTTCTTCTTTACTTACAAATTCTTTTTCTGTTTCGAATTTCTCAGTGAATTTTTGTCCTTCAGAAATTTTCAGTGTCCATTCTTCACCGCGAATAGCTGCTAAAAGACTTGGTATATGCCGAGGTAGTATTGCTAAAAACAAACCAAGCGCAATTAGAAACGGCAGTAGAAATAGAAATGGATTTGCTTGTGGAAATGCAAGAGTAGTTAACATATGGGCTGAATAAAGCGGAGCTATCGGCATAAATAATGCCGCAGGTATATAGAAAATTGCAGATAATACTGTAGAAACTCTTGTAGGTACCTTAAAGACACCAATAAATAATCCAAAAGGCAAGAAGTGAATTATAAGCACAAGTGGATTAACCCAGAAAAGCGTTCCAATAAAAACTGCTGAACCTCGTCCACCTCTGAATCCTAAAAATGGAGAATGATTGTGCCCGAGTACGCATAGAGCAGGTCCAAGTATAACAGCAAGTTGATACCAGATAGTATCAACACCAATATAGTTTGAGAAACTCCAATCAATTAATGCTATTGGAATAAACCCTTTCATTATATCAATGAAAATAACTGACAAACCTATTGGTAAGCCATAGGTCATTACTGCATTGAATCCTCCAGGATTTCCAATATTAAAATCTCTCAAATCCTTGCCTGTTCTTGCTTTACAATAATTACAGCATATGGAATTGAACCGCTAAGAAAGGAACCTAAAAGTGCTATTATTAACCATAATACTTCCAAAACCAAGTTAGATATCTCCTAGTAAATGCCTAAAATATCTTAACTTTGCTACTTATTAATTTTTCATTTTAAAAAAAGGTAGGAAAGGAGAATCACCAGCTGGCTAGTTTTTCTTCCTTTTAATTAGTAATCCTATTATTGTTATTGATGCAATTCCTATAATTGTAATCCAAAAATTGAATCCTGGAAGTGGAAAAACCTGATAGATGAGATCATCATTGTAAGTATTGTCAGAA
This sequence comes from Candidatus Heimdallarchaeota archaeon, assembly GCA_019058165.1. Lineage (GTDB taxonomy): Archaea > Asgardarchaeota > Heimdallarchaeia > JABLTI01 > JABLTI01 > JABLTI01. The sequence continues at coordinate 36,089 of JAHLVZ010000017.1, read as the reverse complement.
TCTATTCGTAATTTAGTGTAAATTGTGATAAAACGTGGATCCAATGCCAATGTTGTTGTAATCAATGTAATATAAGTTAATGGTATAACTAATGTATCTCCAACTACATCAATTATATCATTTTCAGTTTCATCGAGTATTACTCCACCTGTACTATTTTCAATTCTAGTTTGCACATAGTTATGATAGTCATGTAATGTTCCATCTGTCCAATTACCTATAGAATCATCGCCAATCCAATAAAGTTTGAATTCATAAGTATAACTATCAGCAACGACTGGTGGATCACCAAAGGTAATGACTATATCTGCACCATCAATTTCTATGGATACAATATCAATCTCAGGATAGACACTCAAATCTCTACTAATTGTTGTATAATCTGAGATAAAGTATACATCATCCGTTCCATCATTTTGAATGAAATTTACTCCCCTAATGGGTGAAATCTGTATTATCATTATACAAATAATTAATCCTAAAATTCCGATTATATTTTTCTTTCTCATTTAATACCCTCCAATGATTTTGACAAGAATTTTTCACAAGTTAGTATTTATGTTTCAGTTCAAATTTGCGAATGCCTTTATTGTGTAGATTTTAATAATGAAATAGTCACCATTTAATTCTATAATACATTTGAATTAAACATTAAACACTATTCTTAATTTAAATTCCTAAATTATTAATAAAAAAAAGGAAGAAAAAGTTTTCTATTAGAATATCGAAATTAATCTTGTAATTTCGACATTTTTGATCCAATTCTATTTCCAGCAAATGTTTGTGGATAAAGAACCATGCGAATTATCAATAAGATAGGTATCAAAATCCAGAGAAGATTAGCTAGTAATATTTTCCACCAATCCGGTGTGAAATATTCCGTGAATTCAACGAATAATATTATTGTTACATTAGTTAGCATCATTGTTGCCCACATTATACTCGGAATTCTAATCCAATTTTTACCACGAATAAAAGCGATAATGGCTGTTATGTAGAATGGTCCAAATAGTATTGCATCTATCCAAATAGTTGCTCTAAACCAAGTTGGTCTTTCCATTACTGCGCCATCAAATTGCCCGACAAAGTGATTTAGTTGTATAATAAACTTTGGTGGCCATATTGGTAAACCAAATGCTGCATCAAAAGCGTCTATTCCATATTGGGTTATATATTCATGATCTGCTCCAGATAAAACTAGTTGCTCAATGTCAAATAAATAACAAATGAAGATAATATTGTGAAAAAGAAAACCAATAAAATTATATCAATAATCTTTCTAGCTTTATCTCTTTCTTTAATGGGAATTGCTGTACTCATAATTATCAACTCATAGTTGGAAATAATTGTAATTATCTCACACAGAAAACACATTATGAAATAAAAGTATTATCTTTTTTGTATTATTTAAACTTCTATTAAATTTTAATCAAGAACAATAATAACGTTGATAATAATTCTCCAAGGAATTTAATTTATAACAGAAAAAGAGAGAACTACCTTGTCAGAGAAATCAAAAGTCTTTGTTTTAGGAATTGCTGGACCTTCAGGATCAGGAAAATCAACTCTAGTCGTTAAAGTAGCTGCATTATTAAAAGATTCAGAAACAATGTTTTATGATGACTATCAACCAAATTATGAGAATCTCACTAAGAATTTAGGTGAATTGCGAAAAGGAAATTCTGTAACTAATCCAGAAAAGAACCGTATCATCCAACCAAGAAAGTACATAGTGATAGAAGAACCAACAGGTCGACAACGTCCAGGAATGAAAGATAAAATTGATTTCTTAGTTTATATTAACATCCCTCTTGAAGTTAGTTTTGTTCGAGTCCTTCTGCGAAATCTTGAACAGTCTGAAGATGATGGTATTAACTCATTTTATGAAACAATTGGTCCACAATTTGAACCTAAATTTTCTGAAAAACCAACAAAGCTTATGCATATTATGCATTGGCAATTGAAGATGTATCTACAAGAACACAGAGAAATTTATCTCAGAGATCATCTTAACAATCTAAAAGATGCTGATTTAGTGATTGATGGTATGAAATCCAAAGACGAACTAGCAAATGAGATTGTTATGAAATTTCAACAAAAATAGCAAACAAGGGAATTCTTGATAGAAATTATATCAATTTTTTTTCCGCAGCAATTAGATTCTTGTAAGTCTTTTCCAATTGTTTTTCAAATAAATCTATTTCATCATTAGACATTCCCTGATAGAATAAATCAGTCATTTCCAGCGAAACTTGTCGATATTTCTCGTGTAAGCTTTTGTCTTTCTCAGTTAATTTAATACAGATTTTTCTCCTATCTTCTTTTGATGGGACTCGAGTAATATAACCCATAATTTCAAGTCTATCAAGCATAGAAGTTAAGGTAGTTTTACTCAAGGACGTTTTTTTTGCTAACTCTTGAATAGGAATGTTATCATTTCTCCAGAGAACAAACATTATTCTTCCTTGAGCAGGATTTATCTCAATTTGATGTTTCTTTAATAATTTAGAGAAAATACGACCTGATAATTGATGGATTTTCGCAATTAGAAAACCACCTTGACTTTGATGTTTCATTGCTTTTCACTCAAAATTAATTCATGCTTACCTCTATACCATGCTTTCATAAATTTTGGTCTCATTCGAAGCAAAGTAAAATCAGGATCAGTATGACCTTTAGGATAATATTGACGCATTCCTTCATGCCAAATACGTTTCTTTAATTCAGGATCATTTACAATTTCAATTATTCCTTGCATCATTATTCCTTTGTATTCATCTGGTGAACAGAAATGCATTGCAGCTGAATTATTTTCAAGTATTTGTTTGATTTTATCTGATGAAGTATTTGTTGAAATATAGGGTGTTAAACTGTTATCATATTCTAGCAATATTTTTGCATCATGTGGAAATTTCTCTGGATTACGAATATTTTCTACTGCTCGTATCTGAGGTAAGCCATTTCCATCTATTGTTGCTAAATATGCTGGTTGCGCTTTAATCATCAGTTCTTTTGCAAATTTTTTTATCTCTTCTTCATTCATTTTTCAATTCCTCATATATTAGTCCTATATAAAATAGTACTATATAGTACTATTTAAGGTTATTTCAAAACAACAAAAAGGAGTAATCAAGCGAGAAAAGTAGAATCTATTGAAGATAATAGTTGTTTTTTAATCTTATTAGGGATTGATTCCTCTGCTCGAATTTTATTGCATTTGTGAAAAACAGCAAATTTGCTCAAACCATTTGCTAAGCGTTTGAATGATTTCTCTGTATGTTTAAACCATTCTTCGAAATGGATGGATTTTATTTCAAGAATCTCCTCTTTTCTATAAACTTTCAAATCAATTCTACCAATGAATGAATGACCATCAAGGATAGGTAATGTAAAATAACCATAGATTCTTTGAGCTACAGGAGTATAGCATTCAATTTTGTAATCGAAATCCCAAAGTCGTAAAGGTAAATCCCTATCTCGAAATGCATTATCAAATGGTGTCAGAAACTTCATAGGAGTATTTTGATCAAGATGATAATTTAATTTGCTTAATTCACTCTCGTTTTTTTTCAAAATAAAATGCTTGGTATCTAGGTTTTCTATATTAACTTCAATAAGTTTGTCTTCTTCTACTTCATTTTGTAGATAGTTCATTATAGATTTCCGATTATTTTTCCATAAATATCTAAAGACTGCTATTCCAATATAGTGACGTAATTCCTCATAACTAGCTATTCCAAGAGATGAGAAAACTGTTTGTATTAAATAATTTGCTAGTTCATTTTTTACAAGTGGATCTGTGTTTATACCTGATGGTAGTACTCTTTCCTTAATATCATAATATTTTTGGAAATTCTTTCTATAAGCTATTAGCAATATTCCATGATCAAATAATACTTCTAAAGCCCTTTTCTCTTTCTTCCAATCCCACCAACCTACACCTTTCTTTCCCTCCTCACTCTTAAAATCAGCACTGCAAGTTGGACCGTTCTTTTTAACATAATTATATACTTCTTTTATTAATTCCTTATTTTCTATTTGCCATTTTCCCCACCAACTAGAAGGATTCTTTTTATTATACTCCATTTTCCACGCATAAAACGGATATTCCTCTATTGGAATCAAACAGATGCCATGGGACCAATACTCAAAGAGTTTTTTCTCCTCAAGTAATTTCCAAATTTGTCCCTCTTGATAATCGGATTTTCGATTAAATAGTGTTAAATCTTGAGCTCGAGCTACTACAGAAATAGTGTCAATTTGCAAATTGTGAATTTTTTTAATGATATCTTTTAAAGTAAAATTTGAGAAATCAGAAATTAAACCTTGTTTGTATAAAATGAATTGTTGAGCTTGTTCTTTAGAAACCTCGAGCATAAAATATCTTATGTGTATACTTTTATGAGTTTTTACATCAGAAAAGATGGATATATAGATTATTTATTTACATGATCTCTATTTTCACCATACATTTTACAAGATATATTACCTGATAATTTGATTGCAGCACTTCTTCTTAGTAAGTGTCGGAGTATGAAAGCATTGAATTTATTGCTGAATCCTGGATAGTGATACGGTTTATTTTTCCTTAAACTTCTCAGAGATCCCTTAGCTACTTTAGATGGATCCATTGGTCTTGGATTTATGAGACCGGCTCTTTTGTTTTGAGAACACATAATTAGGAGTATTGGTTGCTCCAGCAACACAAGCCATTACATGAACACCGTATTTTCTCATTTCATACCAGAGTGCTTCTGCAAGATTCATAGTATATCCTCTTGTTGCGCTATAATGAGTATTATAAGGATAACCTTGTAATCCTGCTAGAGATGAAAGAAGAATTATTCCTCCTTTACCACGATTTCTCATTAGTTGTCCAAAGTGATGTGTGAAAATCATCGGACCTTTTACATTTATATCAATGACTTTGTATTGTTGCTGTAAATCAAAATGAAAAAATAATCCAATTGGACATGAAGCAGCATTATACACAAGCAATCCAATTTCTAGATTATCTGTTTCTGTTTTGATTTTAATTAAAACATCAGCAGAAGCTAAATCTAATTGAATTGCTTTAGTTTTTACTTGATATTTTTGAGAGATTTCAGAACACAATTTTTCTAATAACTCTTTACGTCTTGCAACTAAGATGATATTGATACCTTTCTTAGCAATCTCTCGAGCAAAAGCTTCACCCAGACCTTCTGATGCTCCAGCTATTAAAGCCCAAGATCCAAAATAATCTGCATAATTGTTAGAAATAGATGTCATAAAATTATTTTAAATTTTACAAAATAAAAAGATACTGCAAGTATTAACTAGCTAATAAGCTCCTGAGGTTTCGTCTCTTATTGCTTCTGCTGTTTTCTGTCTGGTGGTTCTTATGAGGGAAGGTATAGCCCCTAGAAATGCTAAAACAAACAATGCTACAATAATTACTCCAGATACTAAATAATTGATACTAAAACTAAAAGGAATTATCAAAATATTCGTTAAGAAGGGTACTATTACTGCTGTTGTTAATATTGTCAATGGAAGTGCAATAATTATTCCTGTAATAATTGTTGTTAAAACTATAATTGATAATTCTGTAACAGTCATTCTTATGTAATTTGCATTGGTATTCCCTAAGGCTGCAAAGATTGCAGTTTCTTGTTTTCTTTGAGTCATAACGTAATCAATATTTGAAACAATTACAAGTAATCCTATAATCCCAGTGAAAACTATTTGTGTTATTAAGAATACTCTTAGTGAGGGGACATAATTGTTAACATATCGTTCTGTAAAATCTTCACTAACTAGCTCAGGATTTACCGCGATTACTTCATCGAGCTCGAGTAAGTCAGCTATTACTTGGTCAATATTTGCCCCTTGATCTAAGCTGGCAAAGAACAAATTCGTTGATAATATTCCGTACTCGTCAATGATTTTCTCCTCATTTATTATCATGTAATAATCATTGGGTTGTTCTAATTCTAGATTTATTCCAGAAGATAATCCAAGACCAGGTGCGGAATGAAGTATTCCGGTAATAGTGAAATAATCACTACCTGTTGTAGCTTCAATAGGTAATGCATTAATTTGTATAATCCTGTCATAAGTTATAGAAGGACTAAATTCAACTAATACATCACTAACGAGAGTTCCATTTCCATCTGCTTTGAGAATTTCTAGCCAATCTTCATAATTCGAAGCATTATAAGTTTCAGGTACATCTTTCGTATAGAAACTACTCTCAAGCCATCTTCCTATTTTACTATATTTCATTGGATCAATACCATACAAGGTTAAAGGAGTGTCCGATCCATATCTTCCACTAGTTTTCATAACACTCATGGTTTCATTTATGCCTTCTAGTTGTGTTAGATTATCTTCAAAAGAGTGATGAATATCTTGTGTTACAATTCTTAAATCAGAACCATTGTTGTAATAATTAACCTCAATGTCGGTATTTTGCATAGTGCTTATCAGCGTTAATGCAAAAAATATCGAACTTGTCATTATTAATAAGACAATCATGGTTGTGTTTAATTTGTATTTGGAATTTTTGAAGTAGTTTACTAAGAAGAAACTATTTTTATGGAAAATTCTATTATAAAGAGCTTTTAGTCTGCCTAGAAGTGCAAATAAACCAATTGATAACAAGACAGCAATAAGAAGAATCCCAATGGAGAGAGTAATAAATAATAGTGAGCTTTTTTGTGTGTTATCTACGGAAAAAGTGTAAATTCCGCCAAATTTCCTTCCATAGATTATCGCAAAAATTACGAAAATGACAAGTGTTGCTCCTGTCAAGACAGAAAGAGAAATTATAGTGATGAGTTTCTGCAATTTTTCTCTAAAGATAAGATCTCTCTCTGAAATATCAAAACTTAGAATCTGATTTACTTTTAAAATAACAAATAATGAAACTATGATAAAAGCAACAACTGAGGATATTGCTGTTATTAAATATGAAAATTCAATATTCCTAAAGAAATCAGCAAAAGAGGTAAATGTTAATTCTTGGGATGCTATAGCTGGTATTAAGGATGCAACTATTAGAGATAAGATTATTGAAAAAATAATAGCAAAAAATGAGAGCACAAAAAATTCAATTAATATTGAACCTATAATTTGCCATTTCTGTCCACCTTTCTCTTGATAAATTTCAATTTCTATTTTCCGATTCTCAAGGATAATATTCGTAGTAAGTAGTGCTTGGATTATACCTAATAGAATCACTGGAACTAATACTACCATAAGTGAATTTGCTCTACTGTAGACTTGTAATAAATTGCTATATGGAATGTCAAGAATGAAAGTTAATGAAGTTGGATGAGCAATCAAAAGAAATTCTGCTAGTTGTTCAATTTTTGCAGTAACCTCATTGATCCCATCACTTGCTAACATATCACCCTTACATTTAGCTACTAGAATAGGTGTTAGACCATTTTGCTCCATTCTTTCAATATCTTCATCTAACATGTTCTCTTTAAGGAAGATTATTGAATCTTTAACTTGATCTTGAGAGAATGTGCGCTGTAACATTGTTACAGAACTCATACTATCATAGATCCCTCTGACTGTGATATTGTAGAAATTAATTGGTTCATATTGGAACAAGAATACTCCAAAATCAACGCTTTGTCTACACACAGTGAGATTTACGGTCATGCCTGGTTCAACAGTGACATTTAGATAATGTTTCATTTGTTCAGCATGCTGTCTACTAATCAAAACATCATTTAATCCTAAATCAAATTCTCCTTCCACCTCAAACTGATTCGAAAGCCTTTCAGTGCTTTGATTAGGAAAGAGAAATAACGTTGTTAAAGTAACTGGATCATCATTGTTTTCTTGATCATCAAGTGGCCAAAAACGATAGAAGGGATTCTTATCCTCTGCATTAAAGAAAGCAAGATTATGATATAATCGAGCAGTAGATTCAACTATAGGTTGATCATCCAACCAATTCTGAATGGCTGGTAAATTTTGAGGAATATATGAGCGTACTCTTAACTCATAATCTTGATCATTGGCAAAATCCCTAACTGCCAGTGTAGAAGCAGTTGTGGACCATGAACTAAGGGAAATTATAACAGTGAGAGAAATGGAGATACCAATAAGAAAAACAAAGGATTGTCTCTTGTTATTCCAAATATTCCTGAAAGCAGAGCTAAAATAGAATCCTATAGCCATTGGTACCACTTAAATTAAACAGTTCTTAGTATATTATCTAATTATTTGAGTATATTGCCTCTCAAGTGAAAAGGTAAATCTTGTTTAAATAAGAATCGCTTACTCTATTATTTTAGTTTGTCAAGATTTTTTATTTAACTCTACGAAGCTTTAATTAATACCAATAAATTATCTTCTTTATCATGAAAGATTACAAACCTAAACCTCTACCTTTTGATGACTTGATGAGTCTCCCTTCTTTCAGTTTACCAAATTTATCTTATGATAAAAAGAAGCTAGCTTTTTATTACGATGAGACAGGGAAAATCGAGCTTTATGTTATGGATCTTGCAACAAAAAAGATCGAGCAAATATCTAATGGAGAAATTCCAAGAGCACCTCGTACTGGCTTTGTCTGGGATAGAAAAGCTGAAAAGATTTTCTTTGGAAAAGATGCTGGAGGGAATGAGCAAAACGATGTTTGGTCTATAGATCTAAAAGGTTCTACAAAAGCTCTAACAGAGACTCCAACATTCCAAGAACATGCTGGAAATGTGAGTCATGACAACGAATGGATCACTTTTATGAGTACTAAATCCGGTCAGATGAATGTTCATAAAATGAAACTTGATGGATCAGAAGAAACTCAATTATCTGCTTCTGACGTACCTGTGATGGGTGGGTTATGGAGTCCTGATGACAAGTGGATTCTAATGGGCACAAATGAGATGAAAACTAATCTAGAAAATGATGATGTCTATCTCTACAATAATGAAACAAGTGAAATGAAACGAATAATAAGAATTACTGAAGATGGTTCTCACGACAATTACGGTGATTGGGCACCAGACAGTAAAAGTATTGCTTTTCAATCAGATGCTTCTGGACTAGAACAAGTTGGTATCTACAATCTCGAAACAGAAGAAATAAACTGGTTAAGTGATGGCAAAACTATGGAATACGTTGGTAAATTCTGTCCAGAGGGATCACAGCTCGCTGTCTTACAAAATTCTGAATCCACAATTAAGCCTTTAATTTATAATATTGAAACTGGTGAGAAGAAAGAATTGAAAATACCATCCGGATTAGCTTTTGGTATTCAATGGATTGATTGTACAAAAATCATATTCTTCTATACTAGTGATTTAGCACGACCTGAAGTTTGGCTTTATGACTTATCAACAGATAAATACGAAGTGCTTCTGAAAGCAGAATATGGTTCAATTGATAAAACTATGTTTGCTGAACCAGAATACATAAAATACAAATCATTTGATGGATTAGAGATTCCTGCAATCGTCTATAAACCAAAAGATTTACCTGAAGGAGTAAAATTACCTGCAATAGTGAACATTCATGGAGGTCCTACAGGCCAATATTTTAGAATGTTCAATGCCTTTATGCAATATGTTGCTTCTGAAGGTTTCGTTGTAATTCTTCCAAATATTCGTGGAAGCACTGGTTACGGTGTGGAATTCAGAGATGCTTGCATAAAAGATTGGGGTGGAAAAGACCTCAAAGATGCTGTTTTTGCAGCTGAATATCTTAAAACTCTTTCTTATGTTGACCCAGACAGAATTGGTGTTGGCGGAGGATCTTACGGAGGATTCATGACTTTCTTAGCAGTCACAAAAGAACCAGAACATTGGAAAGCAGGATTTGCTTGGATAGGCATAAGCGATATGTTTTCAATGTTTGAAGAATCAATGCCACACTTCAAATACTTCCTACAAAGACAAATGGGAAATCCAATAGAAGACAAAGATCTTTGGTATGACCGAAGTGCAATCAATTTTGTTGATAAAATGACCGCTAAATTGCTTATCTTGCATGGTATCAATGACCCAAGATGCCCAATATCTCAAGCTCGTATTTTCAGAGACAAATTAGTTGAATTAGGAAAAGAAGATGGAAAAGACTTTGAATATATTGAGTACGGTGAAGTTGGTCATGGAGGATTTGGTGATATAGCAACCAGAAAGAAAAGCATACGTGCTATGACTGATTTCTTCAAGAGATCCCTTTAATCGGGTCTCTTTTTTATTTTCTTTTTACCTCAAACGAAAGATTATTTTCCTCTTCATTAATATTTTAATACAACATCAGTGAGATTATATGTTAGAGTATACTAGAGCTGGTAAAACCATGTTTCCAAACCAATCAGAAAAATTCACTCTTATCAAGGATTTAATTTCTGAAGGGAAATTTGACACTGCTCTCCATGAACTTGGTGTTATTAGTTCTGATGCTCAAATGCGAACACCTGAGCGCTTAAAGTTTCAATTACTTGAAGTTGAAGTCTATAATGAAACTGGAAAGTATGAGCAAGCACTAAAATTATCAGAAGACATTTTGAATAATAGTCAGAAATTGGAAGACTCTTTACAGATGCTTGATGCTATTATAGCAAAAGCTGTGGCTTTATCTCATTTAGGAGAATTTGGCAAAAGTCTTGCTTACATTAAGCTTGGTGAGAGGGTTCTTGAGAAATTAAAGAAAACCGATCCAAACATCCTTTTTATCAGAAAAGCGATTTTAAATCATGAGAAAGGTTTTATTTTTGAAGTTGAAGAGGATTTAAAAAATTCACTTGATAGTTATTTACAGAGTTTATCATTGAGAAGAGAATTGGATGATAGACAGGGTTTAGTAAGTTCAAATAATGCTATTGCTCGAATCTATTTCAAAATGGGTGATATTGTTCGAGCCCTTCTCATCTTCCAACAAAGTTTGAAAATAGCAAGAGAGATTGAAAACGATGCTGCAGAAGCAGATATTCTAAATAATATTGGTAATATTTACCTTTGGAAAGGAGATTTTGGCCCTGCATTAGAGCACTGTTTGCAAAGTTCTGCTTTAAGTGAAGAGATTAATAATAATGACTTGATAGCTAATGCATTATTCAGTAAGAGTTTAATTTACAATCATCTCGGGGAATTCGAACGCTCAATAAAGAGTTTAGAACAATGTCTCTCGATTAGAGAGGAAATCAATGACAAGATTGGTATCTCAGAGACATTAAATGCTTTAAGCTATGTTCTGTTTTTGAAGGGTGAACTAAATCAAGCAACAAATTATCTTAATCAAGGGCAAGAAATACTTCAAACTCTTGAATCAAATCTTGGGATAGATGATATTTTAGAAACATTAGGTATGATCCTGTATCAAAGAGGAGAATACGAACAAGCCATCGAGCAATTAACAAAATGCAAAGAGTTGCGAGAGGATCAGAAAAATAAGAAGGAACTAGCAAGTGCTTTATTCTGGTTAATTCTAGTTAATATAGAGAATAATACTTTAGAACAAGCACAAGATCACTTGAAGAAAATGCAAAAGATAATTGAGAAACAAAATAATCTTATTAGTAATCTAAAATACCGTCTTGCTTCTGCACTCATACTTAAGAAAAGTAATAATTTAGATATTTTACGAAAAGCCAGGAATATCTTTAATGAAATTGTTTCCGGGGAAATAATAGATATTGGATTAACATCTATTGCTTTGTTCAATCTTAGTGAATTGTACTTGAAGCAAATGCATCTAAGTAATAATTTTGATGATATGAAGAATATTAATGCCATGATAGAGAAACACTTTGAAATCGCTGAACTTATTGAATCACACACAATGTTCGCGGAAAATTTCTGGTTGAAAGCAAATGTTTCCTTGATACAACAGAAACTTCCTGAAGCAAAACTATTCCTTGATCAAGCAGAACAAATAACCAAGGAAAAAGGTTTACGAAGGCTTGGAATGAAAATCTCTCGAGCAATTGATATTATCAAAAGTCACCAACAAAAAGCAGAGACTCAACCTGCCAAGAAAGAAAGAATTAATCTTGAACAAGAAACAGATGAATTAAATGGTGACGTCGTTCGAATGATCGATAGACGTTCAGTTGAAATACCCAAACTCCAAGCAGAAGAACCTGTTCTATTGATAATTGTTTATGAGGGAGGAGTTACTGTTTACTCACAAAAGTTCTCTCAAAAAGAAATGATAGATGAAATGTTTGTAGGAGGATTCCTAACAGCTATTGATGCGTTTATGCACCAGACTTTTGCTACTGGGGGATCAATAGAAAGAATCCAACATCAAGAATACACCTTACTTCTAAAAATAGAACAACCACTACTGTTCTGTTATGTCTTTAAAGGTCAATCATTTACAGCAATTCAAAAACTGGATTCCATCATCAAAGAAATCAAGAAATCAACATCAATTTGGCAAGCATTAACAAATAATCTCGGTGTAGAACTCGGAATAACAGAAAATGAGTTGATAGAAGAATTAGCGAATCAAGTTTTCATATCTGAGGATTAAAATTTAATCATTTTAGATATATAAATCATTTGTTTTTATAAATGGTAGAATAACATAGGAAGGCATATTTTTTCCTAAAGCAATTGATTGATTTACATTTTCTTTAATTTGTGGCAGAGAATACTTTGGATAATTAGACCAACTTATTTCCAAGCTAAGTTTTTCATTTTTCTCTAAAGCAATACCCGCAGCTAAAAGATCAATTGTGATTTCTTGAAAATCCTCCAAAGGACCTATGATTCTTTGTATTCCTTCTTGGATAATTATTTCTTTATCTTCTGTATCTATGAAATTTAATTTAGCAGTAAAATGAGCTTCTGGTGTTTGAGTTTTTACCCACAATATGACTTTGATTGGACCAAGTAAACAGCAATCAGATTCCAATGGTTTTGATACAAATCTAAGAATATCCTTTCTATTTCTTAAAGGAGATTGATCTACTGGACCAGGAGTTATTGGATCAAATGATTCCCAAAGCATTCCACCTAGAGTTGGAATAGGATTAGAATAATCAGCGATAATGTTTAATTCAATTTCTTCTACAATAGGAATTTCTTTTGCAAGCTGATTATTCATTGCTAAATATCGTTTTTCTGCAATTGCATTTTCAGGTGGCCAAGAATTCAAATTCATCCATTTATTGGATCGAAGAATGAATGTCCTAATTAATTGAGGTGATTTTTGATCTACTCTCAAAAAAAAATCTCTCAAATCCTCAATAAAATTACTTTTACCTGCTTTTCCAAACTCCCAAGATTCAATCCCAGCTTGGCTTGCTAAGTAACCATTGTGACTCCAAGGGCCAATTATTAAATCAGGTTGTACATTCCCTTTCTTTGTAAGCCATTCATAGGTTGTTAAAGTTGCATTTAGAAGAAAATCATACCATGCTCCAACTAAGCAAAATTTGGGAAGAGGTGCAGATCCTATTGATAAAGAAATTTCATTCCAGATAGGATCATCCGCTTCAGAAGTAAATAATTGCCAAATGTGATCAGGCCAACCAAGAATTTCTAGTGCTTTCTTATAAGACTGTTTGATAGTTATATCATAATTTTCCGGCCATGAACCACCAACTTCACTCCATGGGCGCTGTTTTTGTTTAGCAGTCATAATTGCCCAAGGTAGAGCCCAGTGGAGTTGCAGGACACCACCTCTATGAATGGAGTCCTTTATATCTCCCAAAATTGTTGGAGCAAAAACAGATTTAATAGGGGCTTCATTTAAACCAAGAACTTCCAGAGCAACATACCCAAGATAAGACGCACCGAAAATATGCAAATCACCATTAAACCAATTTTGCTGTTTAATCCATGCAATGGTATCTAAAGTATCCTCCTTTTCCAAAAATACTTTAAATGTTCCTTCAGAATCAAATCTTCCTCGGCAATCCTGTAAAACAACACCTTGATTAAACTCTTGAACAAGTGTTTTAGCTATTCCAAGTTTTTTTTCAGCACTATAAGGTGTACGAATAAGTATTGCAGGAATTTTTTCTCTTGTTTCCGGTAAGACAGTAATAGTTGCTAAATTTACTCCATCTCTTGTTTTAACATTCGATGAAACTTCTTTTGTTTTCATTTTGGTCAATAAAATAACAATAATGGTAGGAAATAAGGTTTTCCAGCATAACAAGTGTAATGATAAGATATTTAAGAGGAAGCTTACCACAGAATAGTATCTCAGATACGTGAGAAACCTCAAACAAACATCAGATTCGTAAGTTTGACACACAAGTTCCAGTAACTTGTCGGACTCGAAACTTCGGATTAAAATGATGATAGGAGGCATAGTATGAGAGACACTATTACAGTGAAAGGCGCGAGAACAAATAATCTAAAAAATATAGACGTAGACATTCCTCGTGATCAACTCACGGTTATAACCGGAGTATCAGGATCGGGGAAGACTTCGTTGGCTTTTGATGTCATCTTTGGAGAAGCACAGCGAAGGTTTTTCGAATCCATGTCAGCGACTTCTAGAACTATGTTACCAATGATGGAACGAGCAGATGTAGATTCAATCTTAGGTTTATCACCGGTTGTTGCTATTCAGCAAAGGACTGGCACTCATAACCCACGCTCAAGTGTAGGTACTATGACTGACATAGCCACATACATGAGAATCTTATATTCAGTACTTGGACAAGCACATTGTCCTTACTGCAATGAATCTATTACTACTCGGAATGCTAATCAGATAGTTGATCATCTGATGACATTGCCAGAAGGCACAAGTATAGAAATCATTGCTCCTGTGAATAAGTTCTATGGAGAAGACTATCCCTATTTGTTTGATGACATCCGACAAAAGGGGTATAAACGAATTAAGATTGATGGAAAACAACACAGTCTTAATGACGAAATTGAGTTAGATGAAGACAAAGACTACAGTATAGAAGTCTTAGTTGATAGATTCATCATCAAAAGAGAGCTCTATCGACAACTTGCACTCTCAATTGAGAATGCTAGACTTGTTGGTAATAATGTTATTCGATTCGAATTCTCTGAAGAAAAGATCTCTGATGATGTTAAGAAGAAGTTTTACAAGAATTTTGGTTGCAAGAAACACCATGTAATCATGCACACATTGCTGCCGGGAGGATTCTCTCCTAACATACCTGAACACGCTTGTAGAAATTGTCTTGGTGTTGGAACACTACTGAAAGCAGAACCATACTTGGTTGTTGTTGATCCTAGGAAGAGTATGAAGAAAGGAGCTACAACATGGTATCCAAAGTACTGGTTGTATAGTATTGGTAAACATCTTGACTATGATGTGCAAAATACACCCTGGCAAGACATACCTGAAGACATCCAACAGCAACTACTATTCGGAATCAAAGAGAAATTTATCCTACTAGAACCACCTGATTGGCCAAACAAGTATCGTCATCGTCATGTTGGGAAAGAAGTCAAGTATCTTGGCTTGATCAACTATCTTGATCGCTTCTATCGCAATGATAGAAAGAAAGGAGAACGATACGAGTGGTATCGCAAGTACATGGCTGAACACACTTGTCCAGATTGCAATGGTATGAAACTGATTAAACAAAGAGTACTAGTTACAGTTGAAGGCAAAAATATCGTCGAGATTGGAGAGTATTTCATAAACCATCTACTAGAGTTTATTGAAAATATTAACATTCCAGAAGATAAAGAGAAGGCTGGGAATCAAGTTATCTTCGAGCTAAAGAAGCGGATACAACTACTGATGGACATCGGTCTGTACTATTTGAGACTAAACAGACGAGCTAGCACACTCTCAGGTGGGGAATCTCAGAGAATAAAGCTCTCAACACAACTTGGCTCTGAATTAATGGGTATGTTATACATTCTTGATGAACCAAGCATTGGGTTACACATTCGAGATAGTAATAAAATAATTAACATCCTCAAACGACTACGAGATACTGGGAACACAGTCATTGTTATTGAACATGATCTTGAAACCATCTCACATGCAGATCATATTATTGAGATTGGTCCAGGACCAGGAATACATGGTGGGAAAATAGTTGCAGAAGGAAACTACGATGAAATATTAACCAATCCTGATTTTCTTACAGGTCATTACATCACAGGTAAAAAGAAGATCCCGTACATGGGTAAAACAAGAGAAACAAATGGTAAATCTTTGACAGTTATTGGTGCGCAAGAGAACAATCTAAAGAACATCGACGTAGAGTTTCCACTTGGAATCTTTATCTGTATAACTGGAGTCTCTGGGAGCGGTAAAAGTACACTTATAGAAGATGTACTAGGGAACAAACTGATCCATGATATGCGAAATCGAAGAGTCAAACCTGGAAAACTCGAGAGAATCGAAGGAATGGAAAATGTAGTCGATGTGAGAATAATCGATCAATCACCTATAGGTAGACATTCAAGATCAACTCCAGCTACTTTTGTAGGATTCTTCGATAAGATAAGAAGAATCTATGCTGATTTACCAGAATCCGTTGAACGAGGATACAAAATTGGGAGATTCAGTTACAACGCTACTGAAGGTCGTTGCTCTGAGTGCAATGGTGAAGGAATGGTTCGAATCGAACTCCAGTACATGCCTAACATCCAATCTGTATGTCCAGTATGCAAAGGAAAACGATACAACGAAGAAGTTCTTGAAATCAAGTATAAAGGCAAGAGTGTTGGCGATATCCTAGATATGACTATTGAAGAAACTAATGAGTTCTTCAAAGATATCAGATTAATTTATCACAAGACTAAAACAATGATGGAACTTGGTTTGGGTTATCTCAAAGTTGGACAAGCTGCTCCCACACTTTCAGGTGGTGAAAGTCAGAGAGTAAAACTAGCAAAAGAGCTTGGCAAACTGAAGAAACTCAAAGACAACCTCTACATCATGGACGAACCAACAGTCGGTTTACATATGGAAGACATCAAAAAACTACTGACGACCATTAACAAACTTGTGGATGCTGGTAACACAGTGATAGTTATTGAGCACCATCTCGATGTAATCAAGTCTGCAGATTGGGTTATTGACCTTGGCCCCGAAGGTGGGGCTGAAGGTGGTTATGTCATAGCAGAAGGAACTGTTCAAGACATCGTTAAGTGTAAGGATTCCTACACAGGGAAGTTCTTGCAAAAAGTACTTTTGGATTAACTGGAGGTAAAACAATGTTTTGTACAGTTAATGATTGTGAGATTCACTATGATGAATCCGATGACAGTCAACCAAAACTTATACTACCAGGATTACGATTCGAACGAGTAGAAGTTTTCAGAGCAGGTGGTGAACTAACTGGAAGATCCTAAGGTTCGAGAGAAATTTGATGCAGCCCTAGAACTGTTTGTTGAAAGAGCAAAACAAGACACACAGGTTCTAGGAATCATTCTTTTTGGCAGCTTAGCACACAATAGAGTACACGAACGATCTAACATCAACATCATGGTTGTTACTAAGGAAGGTCGTGATGGATACAAAAGAGTCATTGAAAATGGTATACCATTTGACATAGGAATCTATAATATCAATGCCTTCAGAAGAAACATCTTTGGAAGAAGAAGAGTAGCTTATCATCAAAGCCTCTCTCGTAGTAGACTATTGTTTAGTAGAGATAATAGCATTGATGACTTGTATAAGAATATAAGTGAGTCAATCAGTGGACAAGACCAAGCAATAAATAGAATACTTTATCACGGAGCAACACACTACGACCTCTTTAAGGCTGAAAAATTCCTCTTCATAAAAGACGAACCAGAATATGCTATGTGGTTTCTAGTTCATGCTCTAAGTGAAATGGGTTATCTCATGTGTTACATGAATGGTATTTTTCCACCGCGAGAAGTTATTCTTCAAGCTAAGAAACTCTATCCAGATTTTTATACTCCCTTATACGAAAACTTGTTGAATAGCACAGCATCAAAAGAGATCATAGAACATACAATTAGAGAAGCTTACAAATTTCTTGATGAACACGCCTTAGAGAATTTTGAGCTATTATTGAACTTCATCTCTGAAAATGAAGGTACAGCTACAGAAAAAGAACTAGATGTCTATGCTCGAGATAAAGGCTTGTATTTTATGGACTTTGATTACTTACAGAGAAGAAGAATCATACGAAGAACTTACGCTCCTGTTAAATTAACAAAGAAAGGACGAATTGAATACCATATGCCCCAATATCACTTCAGTTGGGATTCTTTTGATCCGAAAGAGGTTGTACCATCCCAAATCGGTCCTTCAAATGTTGATAGATCACTTGTCGTAAAAGACTATCACGCTGCTTTTGATTCCTTATTGGAGAAGGTAAAACAAGATGAATACATGTTGTCACTTATGGTCTATGGTAGTTTAGCTTACGATAAAGTTTGGGAGAAATCAGATATTGGTGCTATATTGATCACAAGAGATGATGTTTATAGAAGAAATCATGTCTTAGTGGAAAAAGATGTCTCTATTAATGCATCACTTCATACTCGAGATGATTTTAGAAAGTTTGTTCAAAGTGTAACTGATGGAAGCATACCCCAATCACTACTCTCAAAGAGTAAAGTAGTCTATACAAAAGATGAGACAATATACGATATCTATGAAGACATTCAGAAAATGGGTTCCAGAGATTTAGAAAAGATTCTACTAGCAAACTATGTTTATTGCAGAGATTTATTAAACAAGGGTTTAAGAGCTCTCAATGTCAACGAAGACCCAACTTTTAGTTTCAGCTTCATTATTTCATCAATGAGACGACTTGCAAACATCGAAGTTATTCTCGACAAACAAATTCCTATAAGAGAATCAATTATACAAGCTTTAGAAGTAAATCAAGAATTCTTCAATGAGATTTACATAGAAACAGTTCGTAATCCAGTAAAAGATAAGAAATCACTGAATGATCTAATTGTAAAAATAGAACAATATCTCGATGAAAGACTTGAAAAAATAGTCCAACCAATCATTCGTCTCGTAGAAAAATATCAAGAGGCTCCTTATGATCTCATCTGGAAATATCTAAACGAGATTCGTATTCCAATCGATTTAAACGATTTTGTAAAGAAAGGTCTTCTTGATGTGATTGAGACCCCAGTTCGATTTGTAAGAAAAAGCTCTTCTGATATGAATCAACCAACTTACATTTTAACAGATAGTACCGAAGATATAATGATGGACTTTGATGTTTAATCAATGGCCATTATTTCTTTTCTTTTTCTATTTCTTTATGGGGAATATTGATTGTTAAAAGGAAAAGATCTTCCTCTCCGGTATTTTTATACCCATGATCTATGCCTGCAGGAATTTCCACAATTAACTCTGGTTTTATTTCATATTTTTCATTGTTAATATAACCAGTACCTGTTCCTTTCATGAAATAGAAAATATGATGATATGAATCAATGTGATTTCGAAATTCTCCATTTGGTTCTACTTTTGTTAGAGAAATAGCTACGTTAGACCAATCTTTTGGGATAAATGATTTTCCGTAAACTTGTTCCGTCAAATCTTCTCTAATTCTACTCCAATCTTTCAAATGCAAATCATAAATTCTTGCTTGGTCCACATTGGTTCCCTCTTAGCAGTAATAAAATTCTATATGATTGTTATTTTCATCAATTAAATACATAATGATTAAATAATAGATAATAGCAATTTTCTTTATGGAAGGGAGAAATCATGGAAAAAAAGGTTTCTTTTCATATTTTTCATAGATGTTGTTTTATTAATAATAGGAATTTTTACACTTACTACAGAAAGACCAGAAATTTACTTTCCAATTATAATTATAAGTTTACTAATAACAATTCTTGGAGCTACAGTATACTCTATTTCAAGAAAAGAAAAAGAGCTTTCAAGAGTAGCTTTAGAAGAAAGAATTAATTATGATTCTAGGGGATCAAGTAATAATGAATTAATTTCGAGTGCCAAAATATTTGGACAAAGACATTCTCGCAAAAAAGAAAAAATCCTTTATGTTTATACTTTTATCGAAATTGAAAAACCACCAGCAAAAGCTATATGTATGATCTATTAAACATTACTTGATGAAAAAGGAAAAACTCTTCAATGTCCAAATTGCGAAAACTACTTTCTAAGCGAATATCTTCTTGGTTGGTTAAAGAATAATCATAAATGTCCGATTTGTCAAACAAAACTAAAAATAAAGAAGATTTAATAATTTGGATACCCACTAATAATTTATGTCTTCGAAGAAGTCTCTGAACATTTTATCTTGGATTTCACTTATATTAGGTCTAGGACTTGCGGGATTTGGTTTGTACAGATATGGATTTGTAGGAGACTCAAAATTTAATTATCTCTTCATAATTTTTGGTGCCGTATTGTTTCTTATAGGCACGATACTTTTCGTTATAAATATGAAGAAACCAAAGAAAAGAAGTCCGCCTAGAACTCAAACACCGGCAAGAACACGACAACCTGTGAGCAGATCTCAGAGATTATCCATTGAGGAAGAGGATAAAATAATATCAAGTGATGCTAAAATCATTGCTTCAAAAGTTGATTATCCAATTCAGAATGAGAAATGTATGATATCTAAAACTGAAATACAGGATGACGATAAGGTTTTGCAATGCCCATTTTGCAGCTCATATTTTATTAAGAAATATCTTGAAGAATGGCTTGGGAAACACAAGACTTGTCCAGTTTGTCAGAATACATTAGTTGAAGAGTGAAATTTTCTAGTTGATTGGTTAGCTTTATGTGTATAGGTTATTGAAAAATAAGAAAAAATGGAAATAAATTGATTTAGTATCAACTCTTTCCAAAGAACCAATTTGTATCCCAATTACCAATCCAAGAAATTGTCATTGATTTAGGACCTAGATGAACACCGACTGTCGGTCCAATTTCATATATTTGGATATCTTTGGGAGTATTGGGTAAGTCTTTTATTTCTTCATAAAGTTTCTTAGCATTTTCATCATCTGCTGCATAACCTAACCAAACGGTATCTGTTAGCAAATTATCAAATACTTTAGGAACCATAGATACAAAATTGCTGAAAGCTTCATCGAATCCTTTTACTTTGCCAAAGCTATCTACAAAACCATCTTTGACTTGCAGAACTGGTTTCATATTTAATAAAGTTCCAAGGATTTTTTGAGCTCGACCTATCCTACCTCCTTTGTGGAGATATTCTAGAGTATCAACAACAGCACAAATTTGGGCATTTGGGATTAAACTATTATTTAAAACGTTTAGGAGTTTTTCTTTGCTATCCCCAGCTTGAACCTTTTTAGCTAACTCATGAACAATTAAACCCAAACTATGGGTTACTGTTTGACTGTCTATAATAACAAGATCCTTATCTTGTACCATTTGTTTGGCTAAATTTACAGAGTTCAATGTACCTGACATGTTTGAGGTAACATGAACTGAAATAACGGTTTCATATCCATCATCAAATGCTTTATTGTAATAAGGTAATAAATCACGAGCCGCTGGTTGAGAAGTTGTAGGCCAAGGGCCTTTATTTTCTTGGAGTTTCTGATAGACTTCAGAAGCAGAGATTGTTACACCATCTTTGAATTTTTCTTCGCCAAAAAAGATGTTTAAAGGAACAACATCAATATTGAGTTTTTTAGCAACTTCCGGTGGAATATCACTTGTAGAATCTGTAATAATTTTGATTTTTTTAGACATAAGTTATCTCCTGTTAGATTAACTTTTATACAATAATTATTTCTTTTGTATTCTCATTTTGTGTATTTAAAAGATTTTTTCTAGTTTAACGGTAAAAAACAAGTAGTTTTACATGTGAATTACGAAAGTTGAAATTAATCAGAATATTTTAAAAAGCCTGTTGGAAACAATCATACAGAGAGTACGGAGCCCTCTCTAATCCGACTTTGCTATCTGGATTGAATAAAACTCCAAGAAAATAATTATAGGTGTTATCATTTGGAAATCGTAGCAAAGTTTGGGCGTGATGATTTAGCAATACTGTATATTGCACGAGAAGAAGGTAAATTCTTTGAATTTGTTGAGTCTTTACAACCTCCTGTTCCTCGAGATAAAAAGTGGGTTTTGATTCTATCTACGATGTATGGTTGTCCAGTCAAGTGCTCTATGTGTGATGCTGGCACCTATTATCACGGGAAAATATCCTACGATGTTATGTGTAAGCAAATTGATCATATGGTATCTAAGCGATATCCTGATCGAACTGTTCCTGCTGATAAATTTAAGGTACAATTTGCACGAATGGGTGAACCAGCACTTAATCCAGCTGTTTTAGATGTCATGAGAAAGCTTCCGGATTCATACAATGCTCCTGGTTTAATGCCTTGTATTTCGACTATCGCACCCAGTAATGCTAACAAATTCATGGATGAAATGATAGAGATTAAGAAAGAGCTTTATTCAAATGGTCATTTCCAATTGCAGTTTTCCATTCATTCCACAGATGAAGATGTCCGAAAACAGGTTATTCCATACAAAATCTGGTCTTTGGAAGAAATCGCTTCCTATGGCGAAGCTTTCTGGCAGAAAGGTGATCGCAAAATTACTCTGAATTTTGCTGCAGAAAAAGGGAATCCATTGGATCCAGATAAATTACTCGAAGTATATGATCCAAAGAAGTTCTTCATTAAAATCACTCCAATAAATCCAACTGAAAAAGCGAAGGCTCATAGTTTGCTATCTATGATTTCTCCTGAAACCGGGGAATTTGCTAAACAGAAAATTAAAGCAATAGAGGATAAAGGATTTGATGTTCTCTTGAGCATAGGGGAATTAGAAGAAAACCACATTGGAAGTAATTGTGGTCAACATGCATTAAAATTCGAAAATGGTACATTCACTATAGAAGAATTCCAGAAATATGAGGAATCTTGTTAGATATCAGGTGAGGGTTGTGAAAAAGGACAATTATTTTACAGTAGAAAATAGAAAAGCAAAAATCTCTGAATGGAAAGAAATTCTATCAGAATTTTATTCATCGAAAAGAAAATTTAGTTTTGATATACAGAAAGCAGCTCTATTAA
Organism: Candidatus Heimdallarchaeota archaeon; assembly: GCA_019058165.1. Classification (GTDB taxonomy): domain Archaea; phylum Asgardarchaeota; class Heimdallarchaeia; order JABLTI01; family JABLTI01; genus JABLTI01. Next base: position 13,137 of record JAHLVZ010000017.1, on the reverse strand, counting down.
TTGTTGATATGCAAGAGTTTTTCTTTAATCCAAAATCACATGCCTATCTTCCAGCTTCTGAAGCAATAATTGGTCCAATTAAAAAATTACAAAATAAATTCAATGAAAATAATAGATTAGTTATTTTCACTAAATATGGATTAAATGATAATACGGATGAGTCATCTCTAATGGACAAATGGTGGGGCGATTCGTTGAAATTCAATGATCCTCTTGGTAAATTAGATGCGAGATTCGATACACAGGATGCTATTATTCTCAAGAAAAGCACTTATGATTGTTTTAGAGATACAAATTTGTTAAATTTATTAAAAGAAAATGATTGTAAGCAAGTAATAATTGCCGGTGTAGCAACTCATTTATGTTGTGAAACGACAGCTAGAAGTGCTTTCTGTTATGACTTTGAAGTCTTCTTACCAATAGATTGCCTAGCGACTTATACCGAAGAACTTCATCTCAATACTCTGAAAGCAGCAAGTCATGGATTCGGAATTCCAGTCACCAGCAATGAATTATTGGAGAGAAAAAATGATGGTAAATAAGAAAAATCAAGTAGCAGTTATTGGCGCAGGACCAGCTGGTTGCGCAGCAGCTATACAATTGAAACGCTATGGTTTAGATGTTATTCTAATTGATAAGGAAAAGATAGGGGGATTAGCTAGAAATGCAAATTTCATAGAGAATTATTTAGGTTTTCCGAAAGGCATCTCTGGCGTGGAATTTTGCTATAAACTAGAAGAACATCTTAAACATCTAGAAATTGAAACTGTGAAAGATGAAATAACAAATCTTAGTTGGGATAAATCACAAGATCAATTCGTCGCCAATTCAAAAAAGAATCAATATAATTGTAAATCCCTTGTAATTGCTACAGGAACCAAACCAAGAAGATTGAGTCTTAAAGGTGAAGAGGAACTTTGGAAAAACGGTTTGTTATTTTATGAACCTGCAAAAATGCTTGAGAAATTATTCTTTAATAAGAAAATTGCCATTATTGGAAGTGGAGATGCGGCATTTGATTATGCAATAAATTTAGCAAATAGAGAGAATCACATAACAATAATTACTCGAACAAAAGATTACAAATCTTTACCTCTTCTTGTTCAAAGAGCTACAGAGAGCAAATTCATCACAATAAAACCAAATCAAGTCATCAAAGAATTCGCTGCGAAAAAGGAAAAAGAAGAAGTCCTCCTCATTGTGAAAACTAAGAGTAAGGAGGAAATTGTTGCAGATTTTATTCTCGTTGCAGTTGGACGAGATCCAAATCATATACCTTCAGAAGTGAAATTTGATAAATTTGTTAAAGAAAATCGAGTTTGTTTCGTAGGCGATTTAGTGAATAAAAATGAAAGACAAATATCTATCTCTTCTGGTCAAGGAATAAGATGTGCTATGAGAATTGCTGAAGAGATTTTAAATATTTAATGAAATTGGTTTTTCTTTGTAATTTAAACAAAGAAATTCTTCCTTTTTAAAAGAACCTTTTACGGGAAAAAGTCAAAACGTATTAAAAGCAGCAAAGAAAAGCTACTTTTTAACAGAAGAGCAATTAACAACTTTGCTTTTCTTAACAATAAAAGCATTGCTCAAAATAATTGGGTTAGGACTCAAAGGTGGATTTTACAAAGTAAAAATTGAAGAAATTAAAAAATGGCACGAAAAAGAAAAGGTAAGATGGGTTTCTTCACTAAACATTTAACCTATAACTCATAGAACTATTCTATTAGAGCATTGATCCAAGACGAATATATCCTAACCTCAGAATAAAAAACAGTGAGGTAGTAATATATGAAAGTCAATAAAAATCTGCTAAGAAATGCAGGTGAAAGAGTTTTATTAACAGGTAATGAAGCAATCGCAAGAGGAATTATAGAAGCAGGTGCAGGAATAACAACAGCTTTTCCTGGTACACCATCAACTCAGATTCTTGATAATCTAGGACCAATTGCACAACAATTAGGTTTTCATGCAGAACATTCAGTTAATGAAGCTGTGGCATTTGAAGTTGCAGCAGGATCTGCTCTTGCAGGTGTTCGTTCAGTCATGGTAACAAAGATGCTAGGTGTTAATTTAATCGCTGATCCTTTGCTTGTTATTGCAATAACTGGAGTCAATGCTGGTTTGGTAGTAGTAACTGCTGATGACCCTGGGCAACACTCTTCGCAAAATGCAGAAGACACAAGATATTTTGGAATGTTAGGGAAAATTCCAGTTCTAGAACCAATGGATGGACAAGAAGCAAAAGATATGACGAAATATGCTTTTGAACTGTCAGAGGAACTTCAATTACCAGTTTTTGTTAGAATAACCTCAAGGATTTGTCATTCTTATTTCGATGTAACATTTGGAGAAATTACACCACCGAAAAGAGAAGGACATTTCGAAAAAGATCCAAAAAGATATGTGATGATTTCTACATTGTCTCGAGCAAGACAACCAATCCTGACTGAAAAAATCAACAGAGCAGCAGTGATAAACGAAACCAATCCTTGGAACAAAACAATCTTAATAGACAAAGGAGAAATAACAACAAAAACTAATCCATTTAAAACAGAATTTGGTATTATTGCTTCTGGATTAACTTATCCTTATGTAGAAGAAGTGTTAGAGAAAACAAAAATCAGTGCTAAGGTGCTAAAATTAGCAACCACTTATCCTCTGCCAAAACAACTCTTAAATGATTACTTTAAAGGGCTTGAAAAAGTTCTAATTATTGAAGAATGTGAACCGGTAACTGAAATGCAAATAAGAGCTTTTGCTCAAAGAGAAGGTATAGAGGTAATAATTCATGGGAAAGAAGACCAGATTATGCCTCGCACAGGAGAATTGAATCCCGATCTTGTAGGGGGAGGAATTGAGAAACTATTCAAAGTAAAGTTTAGTGAGGAATTAACTAAACCATACTTAGAAGTAGAAGAAATGCTCACAAAGAGAGTCCCAGCATTATGCGCGGGATGTCCTCATAGAGCAACTTATTACTCAATAAAAGAGGCCCTAAGAAAAAACAAGAAAGGTGGAGTTATTCTCGGTGACAGAGGGTGCTACAATCAAGGAGTTCATGAACCAATTGTTGGAATTGATACTTGTATTTGTATGGGCGCCTCAATAGCTATGGCATCAGGTATGTACAAATCAGGTGTGAAAGAACCAATCTTAGCTGTGATTGGAGATGGCACATTCTTACATTCAGGTATACCATCACTTTTGAATGCTGTACAGCATAGATCAAAGATAACAGTTGTTATTTTTGATAATTCGATTACCGGAATGACCGGACATCAGCCCAATGCTTGTACAGGTCGTAATTTAATGGGTGAACCAACTCCTGAGGTTGATTTAGTTAATATTGTCAATGGTCTTGGAATTGAGAATATCAATGTTGTTGAATCATTTCAAACAGAACTTCTCCAAGATACATTAACTAGACATCTCGATGATGATGGACCCAAGGTTATAATCTCTCGAGGAGAATGTGCAATTCTTGCCGGAAGAGAACGTCGAATTACCAAGGAAAAAGTGATTAGAGCTAGAGTGGCAGTTGAAAATTGCACGGGCTGCAAAATTTGCATGAAGAAACTTGGTTGTCCTGCATTTGGTTGGTCATCAGGTGAAAATGAACATTTGGTAATTCTGCCTAATTGCAATGGCTGCGGGTTGTGTGTACAAGTCTGTCCTCAGCTAGCTATATCAATTCCGAGGGAAATACAGATTCCCTTAAAAACACAGGTGGTTGCAGGAAAATGAACATAATAATTTGTGGTGTTGGTGGTAACGGCGTAATTCTTACTACAAGAATTCTTGCTGAAGCTGCTATGAAAGAAGGTTTTAATGTTAGAATTGTATATTCTCACGGTTTAGCAATTCGAGGTGGGACTGTTGTCTCCTACTTACGAATTGGTTCTGATGCTAAAGGTGTTATCATGCCCCAAAGAAGTGGTGATATTCTCCTTGCTTTTGAGCCGCTTGAAGCTTTAAGACAAATGAAATTACTAAAGGATAATGCAAAAGTACTCTTAAACAATGAACCTTACATTGGTGTTGACGCACATCTTGGCTTATCTGATTATCCTGAAATTGACGAAATTATTTCCAAGCTTAGTAAAACACAAGAATTAGTAGAGATTGAAGCCTCAAAACTAGCAATTAAAGCAGGATCTCAAGTTATGACAAATGTTGTTATGCTTGGGAGTTTAGCTTCATCCAAAGAATTACCGATAAAACGAGATACTCTACTAAACGCAGTTTTGGATATGGTTCCACCACAAACTATCGAATCCAATAAAAGAGCTTTCGAATACGGAGAGCAAGCTTTTCAAGAAAGAGCAGCATAAATAATAAAAACTGATTTTCTTTCTCTCCTTTTCTTTTATTTTTTTTATCATTTAAGAGGAGATTTTTTATTTGTTATAGTTTTTACTTCTTGTTATGTGATTTTTATGACTAACAACAAAACCCATCGAGTTTCAATGGAAATGGTAGTTTTCAAAGCTGACAAAACTAATCCAGCTGTTCTAACTATTGACTCTGGTGATACAGTAGTTTTCGAATGTAGAGATGCATTTAATCAAGTAATAAAAAAACCTGAAGATTTACCTGTGGATTTTGATATGGAAAAAATCAATCCAGCAACAGGACCTGTTTTCGTTAAGGGAGCTGAACCAGGAGATACACTTGAAGTTCATATCCAAAAAATAGATCTTGCAGATCAAGGTTCATGTTGTATTATTCCTAATTTTGGATTCATTCACGAAGACTATCCTGATCCATGGACTAGAATTATACCCATTAGAAATGGTTTTGCTGAATTTAGTGATAAGATAAGGATACCAATTGATCCTTTCCCTGGTACAATAATTGTTGCTCCTCCTGAGGGATCTCATGGCACATTAATTCCAAAAGAATACGGTGGCAATATGGATTCAAAAGCTTGTAGAGTAGGAACTACCGTTTACCTACCAGTATTTGTTGAAGGGGCTCTATTCGGAGTTGGTGATGTACATGCAGTCCAAGGAGATGGTGAAGTCTGTGGTACTGCAGTAGAAATTGATGCTGAGGTAACCATCAAACTTGTTGTCAATAAAAAGAAGAAAATCAAACGACCACAATATGAAACTGATGAATATTTCATGACAACAGCATGGGGTGAAACTGCAGATGCTGCTGCCAAAATAGCTATTCGAGATATGATTGATTGGCTTGTAGAGGAGAAAAATCTTACTAGAGAAGAAGAATATGCTCTATGTAGTTGTGCAGTAGATTTCAGAGTAAGTCAATTCGTGGATATTACTCCCGGAGTTCGAGCGGTTCTCCCGAAGAACATCTTCATTGATTAGAATAATTAAGCAAAGGTGATTCACTTGTTTGAAGGTGAGAAAGTAAGACTTAGATCCTTAGAGTTAACAGATTTAGATGCAATGATGGAACACTGGAATGATTTGGACATCAGACATAATATTGGAAGTGCAATCCCTGATTCAAGGCAAGATAGAGAAGATTTTATTAAGAATTCTTGGAAACTTAGAAGTGAAGGGAAAGCTTACATTTTTGCAATAGAAAGAAAAGATACTAACGAATTTCTAGGTCATGCTTCAATATACATTCAACGAAATAGAGCTCGTTCTGCAGATCTAGGAATAATGATCTATAGTAAAGAAAATTGGGATAAGGGTTATGGAACAGATGCAATGAACGTAATACTTGATTTTGGATTTAATTACCAAAATTTGCATCGTATTGAATTAAGCGTTTATCCTAATAATAAAAGAGCCATTTATGTGTATAAGAAATTGAGTTTTAAAGAAGTTGGTAGAAGAAGAGAAAGTAGATTCATGGATAGCAAATATCGAGATGAAATTATAATGGATATTCTACAACGAGATTGGAGAAAAATGAATGAGTGAGGAATTCACTGAATATTTCAAATCCCCAATTGGTTATATTGAATTAGTTAGCTCAGATACTAGTGTTCTAAAATGCATTTTTGTTGAGAATAAAGGGGAAACAAGTAAAAATATGCCTCTAATTATGATAGAAGCCTTGGAGCAATTAGAAAACTATTTCCTAGGTAAACTCCAAGTATTCAATCTTAGCTTAAATTTATTGGGAACGGATTTTCAGGTAAAAGTTTGGAATGAATTACAGATAATACCTTTAGGCCAAACAATAACTTACAAGGAATTAGCTAATAGAATTGGAAATAAGAATGCCATAAGAGCAGTAGGAAGTGCGAATGCAAAGAATCCTATTAGTATCATAGTGCCTTGTCATAGAGTGATAGGTAGTGATGGAAAACTACGTGGCTATGGGGGAGGAATTGAGAAAAAGAAATGGTTGATTGCCTTTGAGGAGTCAACTATTACGAAGTAAGAATTTCAGTTGATGAATTAATTATAATATTTCTCTTTTTTAGTTCATCATTTAGTATGTTAAATGGAATATCATTTACCGGGGATAATAGACCTTTTTTGGTTATTTTTCCTAAGCCTACTAATTGAGCACCTATACTAGCAGTAAATCCAACAGTTCGACTCATAGCTGTAAAGCCTGTTTTTAGATCTCTTTTATCAACCATATCATAAATTACTCGAGTTCTTTTACCTTCTTTTTCACCAATTAATTCAACTCGGATAATTGCCAAGTCTCTTTCATGAGGTTGGAGTTGGATATGAGGTTCAATTATTTTAGAAATGAATTTCCGCCTGTTAATTTCATTATTATTTATAGTAATAGGTTCGTTGTCAAGGAAATGTAAATCGACAAGAGTTTTCCATAATGAGGAATGACCAGGCCAACGCATTGAATACCTGCCCATTTCTTTAATCATTTTATATTCTTTGGAACCCTTTTTTATACCAATTAATTCTAAATATTTAACAGCATCACCATTTGGAATAGCTTCTAATTTTCCAACCCCTTTTATGATAACTTCATGAATATTATTTGGATGAAACATCTTATTTTCTTCTATTTCAACGATTTTTCCATTTTTAATTAGAATTCCTTTTCTGAAATATGATCTTAATACACCTTCAAAAGTCCAAGTAACTTTGTAATTCAGAGGATTATTACAAGCTATAGCTTCAGGAATTCCAGCACCATAGCTGTTAATTAATTCAATATCTTCTAATCCCTTCCTTGCTTCTTCTAGAATTACTAAATCAATTCCTGGATCAAAACCAAATTCAGGAAGAATAGTTATTCCTTTTTCTTTAACTTTCTCTGCATTTTTTCTCAAGTAAGGAGATGTGTAAAAAGTATTTACCAAATTTAAACCATGATCAATTGCAGATTTTGTAATTTTATCCATAAAAGTTACTGGCAACAAATCTATAACAACATCTGGTTTCTGAGCCATTAATTGATCAATATTCTCTTGTTTATTGGCATTAAGAAATTCACAAGATACATTAGTATATTGCTTTCGAGCAACTAATTTTTTTACATTTTCAATCTCAATATCTGCTGCTATAATCTCATTAACTCCTTTTGAATTAGCAAGATCATGTAATGTAGCAATCCCTTGTAAACCTACACCAAGTAAAAGTACTCTCATAAATTAACTATAATTTCCAAAATAAAAGAATATCTAATATTTGTCTCAGCTATTATTTAGTTAATTCAGTATATTCTTCTAGTTTATCATCTAACCATGTTTTCAATGGTTCCTCAATGGGTATACTCGCTCTCCATTCTGGTTTAAGTAATTTATCCATATAAAGTCTAAATGTTATCATTTGATTAATCGATTCGGGTTGTAAAGTTTCTAGGCTTTCATGAAAGAGATGAATCGGATAACAGTATTCAAAAGGTAATTTATATGTCTCTTCTTTCTCAAATTCTGTTAAGAAAAGGCTTGATAATACCGCTTGATGTGTGAAGATAGTATAGAGTTCATCTTTTCTAAAAAATTCTACTATGTCTTCATCATAAATCATATCTTTGTAATGTTCAGCCCATGTTTGAAGGAAATGTTTCTCAGGTCTAACAATCAAGAATCCTGAATTAATATATGGGCGAAGAGTATTTCCATCAATATGAGTTTTCATTGGGAATACTTTGTTTTCATCAACATTGCATTTTTGATAAATCATTTCCCAGAAGGAATCAAGTGGTTTGTCGTAAAGTGAACCAATTAGTGTATGATGTACAGGTCTAAAACCTAAGTTTATTCCATCAGCTAAAATAAATTCCTTAGGTTCATTGATTACTAGAGAATTTGATCCCAGCCAAATTAGAAAATTCGTCTTGCCTTTTGCTAATGATTCTGCTTTTGCAGCAGCTTGAGTAAAGCCAATAAAAGGTAATTTCATGACATCAGAGTTAACATTAAGGTAGATTACTTTGACATTCATTGTATTAAAGAAATCAATCATTTTGCTTGGAATTTCTATATTCTTCTTGGTAGTAACTACCCAAATCGGTGATTGTGAATATTTTCCAGCAAATTTTCGAATACTCGATATTAAGAGAGGAGTTTCAATGTCTGTGCAATTTGATGGAAAAGCAATTATAATTTCTTCCAATTTTTGTCAAAATCCTTTAGTTATATTTGAGGAAAAAAGCATTAACTATTAAGAAGATTATTTCAACTCTTAATTGTTTTGAAAAGTAACTCTTAATTATAAAGTGAACTATTTAATCTTATGAATGAAAACAAATCTAGTTTGTACAAAGTAAAAAGAAAGGATATCAAAAAAGCTGTAGAGGTTCTTACTAAAGCATTTAATACAGATCCTTTAACACAATTCATATTTCCTAATGATGAAACCAGGAAAAATCAATCACCACATTATTTCAATTTTATAATTTCATATGGACTAAAATTTGGTGAAGTGTATGCTCCATCCCCAGAAATTGAAGGATTAGCAATATGGTATCTCAGTGATAAATACGAAATGAACATGATGAAACAACTCAGAGCTGGTGGCATGAGATTATTTGTGAAATTAAGAAGAGAGACCATTAGTAGAATGTTACCTCTTGGCAGATTTTCTGGCAATATGCATCGGAAATATGGGCACTTCAGACATTGGTATTTATCTCCAATAGGTGTAGATCCTGACCATCAAGGCAAGGGTTTAGGGAGTTTACTGATTCGAACAATGCTTAGTCGTATAGACGATGAGAAACTACCTTGTTTATTGGAAACCCAAAATCCTACAAATGTCGAAATCTATAAGCGATTCGGATTCGAAGTCGTTGCTAAAGATACAATACCTGAAACAGATATTCCCCATTGGGTAATGGTTCGTCAACCTAAGATTTAGAAACTGAAAAATTTAAACTTTCAATAATTATACAGTTGAGAATTCATCAACAAAACGTAATCTGAAATCAACTTGTTTTTCTTCAGGGATTTTCTTAATATCAGAAGAGTAGTTTGCTAGGACATATATTTTAGCCATTTTTTCTATAAGTTGTGTAATATTGACACAGTATTCCATTGTTTTTCCAACAACTAAAGAACCATGATTTGCCAAGATTACTGCATTCTGATTTCCCATAGTTTCTAAAGCATTTTTACCAAGTTTTGCAGTTCCAGACATAGCATATTTGGCACAAGGAACACTTCCTCCCAGGAAAATTAACATCTCTTCAAAAATTACAGGAATACCTTTGTGTTGTATTGATAAGGAACTTGTATATGGAGAATGAGTATGAATTATACAATTAACATTTGATCTTGCATTGTAAAATACTCGGTGAAGAGAAGATTCAGAAGAAGGTTTTTTGTTTCCTTCTATGATTTTTCCAGATAAAGTTAAATGTACCATATCTTCTGGTATTGGTTTTCGATAATCATTTCTAGACGGAGTTATTACCATTTCTTTTTTTCCGTTAACCCGAACACTAATGTTTCCTTCACCTACGTTCACTAAATTACGTTGGTAAATCTCTTGAGAAGCCCAGCAAAGTTGTTCCTTTAATTGCTTAATTTGATTATTCATACTGATTAGAAATATGGAAAAAGAAATTTATAAACCTTTGAATACTAACACATGAGAACACAAACTAGGATTACAACAAAAATGAGTGCAGTACTGACAGCTTTGGCAATCATATTCGCAATTCTTTCATATTCAATGCTCAATATTGGTTTTGCCTTGGAAAAGAAGGCTGCAGCCACACTTCCAAAAATCGAAGAACAATCTACTTGGCAGAATCTCAAGAATTTTCTGACAAATAAGACCTGGATGTTTGGTTTTTTTCTAGTTAATGTTCAATGGGTCTTCTTTCTCTTTGCACTTGAATGGGGATCACTATCTCTTGTTATCCCCATGGCTGGAGTAGGATTAATTGTCTTAGTTATCTTTTCTTACTTTTACTTGAAAGAACCGATTACTAAACAAGAAATTGTTGCTATTTTAGGTATAATTTCTGGAGTAATAATCATGGGTGTAACGAGCTCAGAGAGTGAACCAACTTATTCATTAATTGAGATGAATGATTTCTTAAAACAAACAACTGCCATAATTTTCATTGTAGTATTTACTGTAATTATGATAGGAATGGTTTTGTTTTCAATTAATAAAAAAATATCAATAGCAGGGATTCTATATGGTCTCGCTTCAGGTGTAGCTTCAGGACTAGGAGTCATATTTACCAAAGCAGTAACAGGAGGATTTGATTCGAGTAATTTTTGGATAACTTTTGCTGATGCTCTGAAAAATTGGATATGGTGGATTTATTTTGCACTACTTCTACTCTTTAATATTGCATCAACAATATTTCTACAGTTTGGATATCAAAAAAGTAAGGCTGTTATTGTTTCACCATTATTCTCCATGGCAAGTCTAGTTGTGCCCGTAATTGGTGGTCTAGTTATTTTCTCTGAATGGTCTTCTTATAGCATCGGAATAATTGTAGCTAAATCTATTGCACTGGTATTAATTGCAGGTGGAATTCTACTCCTCTCAATAGCTAGTACTAGGGAAACAGAAAAAATGGTTGATAAAAAAGAAATCAAGGATAATAGTGTAGAAATTAATGATTCGGAAAACTAGTCTCGAAGTATAGGACAAGTCATGCAATGAGGACCTCCTCCTCCTTTCACAAGCTCTGTCCCTTTAATTGGAATAACTTCTACTCCTTTTTGTTCTAGTTCACGAATGATTCTTCCATTCCATTCATATGAAATAACTTTGCCTGGTTCTATAGCTAATATATTTGGTCCGAAAGCTTTTGTTTCTTCTCGAGTAACTGACACAAAATCAAACCCTTTCTCTCTAAGATAATTCATAAAAAATGTTCGTCTAATTCCATCCTTCTTAATAATTGAGATTTCCTTCACGCTTACTGAAGGTTCGTGAATGACGCATAGCATATTATCTACAATCATAAAACCTCCATCAAGGTGAACTCGATAATCAGCTAAAGGAATACAAATAATTTCCTCTATTGCCTTATCTTGAAATCCTTGAATTATTTGTTGTAATCCTTCGTGATTCGACCTTGGACCGTAGCCAATCGCTAGTGCTTTTTCATCGATATAGAGAACATCTCCACCTTCTAGTTTGCCTGGGTTTGAAACTTTCATGAAAACTGGTATATGTCTTTTAAGAGCTTCTTCCGCAATTATTGGTTCAGAAGCTCTCCCTTCCACAGCCATATTCATGATAATTAGACCTTGATTACAAACTGAAACAACGTCTCGAGTATAAAGCATGTTAGGGTATTTCACTTCAGCAATCAGATCGGTGAGAAGCAAAACATGAACACCATTATTGTGAAGAATCTTCATAAGATCATCAAATTCTTCTTGAAGTCGAGGTAAATCAGGAATGGTCCTAAATTTATAGTAATCCACTGTTCTCCCTGTTATCTTCTTAATCTCATCACCAGGTCTATGCATAAGTACTGTTTGTAATTTCCCTATCTCAGAATTAATACCAAACTTCATTCAATCAATCCAACTGAGTGAATTAATCATTCTCATATGATAATTTGGTAAGTTTACTTTTAACTATTTCACTCGCCTTTTTGTAACTCAAATTTAACAATTCGACAAGTTTTGGATCAGAGAAAGATACTTTTTTGTTTTCTTTGGCACTAAGTTCTCTTTCTAGTCTAGTTATTTTTACGATATCAGTAAACTTTACTTTTTGATTTATTTCCCAAAAAGAAGCGACATCTATTTTCCTCTCAATAATCCTTTTACTTCTTTGAACTACTTTCTTTTTATTCAAAGGTTTGTTTTCTTGTTTAGTTGTAATTCGTTGATATTGTCGTATTATCTCTCTTATTTCAATCCTAGATTTTCCACGAATTAATAGTAATGTGAATGGATTGTATTCTATAATATCTGAAAGAATGTAATAAACAGCAGCTGTATGCTTGCAAGGATTTGCCCAATCAGAACATGTACACGAAGTTAAGAGATCATCAACGTTATTTGGAAATAAAGGATAATTAAACCTCAGAAAAATCTTAGAAAGGTCTTCTGGAAATTTATCAATTAAAAGTTTGGAAAAAAGCAAAGCATTTCCAGCCATTTGCTCAAGTATATCTTGCCAAGCATGATCAGTCAATATTTGAAGTTTAATTGTTACGGAATAAGGTTTTATTTTGGTTCCTTGAACTTTCGCTTGAATATAACCTCTATTAATTTCTAGACTTCTAATTTGACCCTCTCGAGCATAAAAACGACCTTGAATTATTCTTTTATCGTATTCAAAAAACTCAAGAGCTTCTAACCATTTTTTGGACCACCATTTATTACCAAATTTTCCATCGGGATTTTTCGGTTTAACTCCATCCTTTACTTTTCTCAACTTGGTTTGAAAATGTCTTAACCTTGGGTCCAAAGAAGTCATTAAATCAATTCCCTCCCATAGTCAGTTTACGTAAGCTGAGAATCTCTCTTAATTGTTCAGTTGACATTTCGGTTAACCAAGATTCTCCAGTGCCAATCACACTATCTGCGAGTTCTTTCTTTTGTTCTATTAAACGATCGATGTTTTCCTCAAGGGTTCCAACACTAATGAATTTGTGAACAAAAACGTTCTTTTTCTGGCCAATTCTGTAAGCTCTATCAGTTGCCTGGTTTTCCACAGAATGATTCCACCAACGATCAAAATGGAAAACATGATTCGCTGCTCTGAGATTAAGTCCTACTCAGCCTCCTTTTATTGAGAG
>JAHLVZ010000129.1 GCA_019058165.1 Candidatus Heimdallarchaeota archaeon | reverse complement strand
TTCTTACCCCCAACCACAAAATCTGTAGGAGGAACTTGTTTTTTGCCACTAAGCTTAGTTGCAAATTGAGCGATATAAGGCAAGTACTTTTCAAAGATACTTGCTCTTTTTGCAGATCGCTCTTCTCGTTCAATTCGAGAAAGGTAGACCCGCATCTTTCTAGCACAAACTTGCATAGCTAATCTCATTTCACGTTCCAATTCTGGGCGATCTGAAATTGACTCTTTTCCTGCAGTACGATAAGGAACTTTTGTAGAAGCGATATGAGTGATTATTGCTAGTTTTGCATTTTGAGGAACTTTATACATCCGCCAATTAAAGGAGCGCATGACTTTTGCAGCAACATCAGCATATTGGTCGTAAAGTAACGGAATTCGATTTGCAAAACGAAATAATGTAGGTTCTGAAGCTGATTCAATTTTATTGCCACCATATGCCATTGCTACTTCAACTACAAATGGATGTCCTGAGTATGCTTGAGGTTTTCTAGTTACAGAAGCAATAAATTTCGGTTCTAGTTCTTTCTTTATTCCGGCTTCTAGCACAGCTTCCCCTATGGGTGATAGACACTTCGTTTCGGGTGAAAGAAAGTCTTCGAAGGAATTCATTCCTTGCACACATCTTACGATTTCATCATGATTAAGCTGATTAGGTGCTTTATCCGGGTTTATGTTAACGTATTTCAGGAAATTTTTTGCGGTTATATCACCAACTCGCTGGAAATTGCTAGTTAGGAAATTCTTCATAGATTTCTGCCTTGCCACTCTAATCAATCGCAGCATTTTTTCGGTATCAATTCCTCTTGGATGAGGTAAAACAGCTTTTCCAAGCTTCGGCACTTCATCTACAACTTTGTTGAATCTGTAGAGAATACCGTAAGCATCTATAAACGTAATACTCGCATACGGAGCAACCATTGCTGTTGATTCAATGTAATCCAATATTTTAGGATGAGCTCTTCTATAGTCCCCTTCAATGTTTACCTCAACCGCTACTCCATGCCATTTCTTTTTATTTGGGAGTTGATTATGATATCTAATTATTGGTTCATTTCTTTGGATATCAATCATTAAATGGTATTCATCTATCACATCACTTCCTCTGGTACAACTAAGGATACGTGTTGGAAGATTCGTTGTGATTTGTGAATAAAGTACCGTCATAGATGCCCCTAGACCAAAATGCCCTCGGGATTGACGCTCAACATATTTCCCACCAAAAAGAAGTTTGGCTAGTGCTTTTGGTACCTTACTACCAGGTATTCCAATTCCGTTATCAGATATGAAAATAGTATACACGTCTTCTGACTTTTCTTTGATCGATACGAAAATATCCGGATTGATTCCACCGATTTCCGCCCCATCAAAAGAATTCTCAATTATCTCTCTGAAGGCGGTATACAGACTTTTTGTTGGGGAATCAAAACCAGCTAGCTCTCTATTACGATAAAAGAAATCAGCTGGAGAAAGTTGTTTAAATTCGACCTTACTCAATGGTTACCACTCTATTTATTGCGCTCTAGTCAATTATTTCATTCATCTAATTATAATTTTTTGCCATAAAAAATGTGGAGAGGTGGGAATAGGCATTTTCTAGAGATTAGGTTATTAAAATATAGTTTAAAAAATCACTCTGTAACGTATTTTTGAGGAAAATGAGCGAAGAGTGGTATCCTCCAGAAGAATTCCAAATTGATACAGAAGATCTATCATATGATTAAGTAATCACAATATTTCGGTGACTGTAACATCTATACCGAATTCTTTGAGACGATCGAAAAACATCTCTTCAACATTTTTTTCATTAACATTTCTTACAAAATTAATGTTTAATTCATCTAAGTAAGTTAGCATAGCACAACTGGATTTGAAGTAATGATGAGTCATTGGGAGGAGTTGTATATCTTCCACTTCTCCACTCAATTGAATTGGCATGGATGTTCTACCCAAGTTAGTTAGAAATGCTGAGAAAAGTGCTTCAGCAGCTCGTCTGTATATAGGCTTTATAAGTAACAATTTCAAGAAATAAGGAGTTGCATGTAAAGCAGGATTAGCTGCTAGTGCAACAAAATTCGATATCTGCTGAACTTGTGATTTCTCTGATAAGTTTAGATACTTGTAATGATGAACTTGTTCGAGTATTTCTTCAAAAGTGAATTTCCCTAGACGAGGATCAATACCAGGATAAATAAAGGTTGTAAAATTCCTCATGGTTTTCGAGGGAATGATATTTCTAGCATTTATTGGTAACATAATCCTTATTGGTCTTTTAAGACGTCTCAATTTTCTACGGGGGAGACTATAGAGGATTTTTTGTAGAACCTCAATATAAACGGCAGTTAGAAATTCTGTTAAGGTAACTTTCCACTCTTTGGCAACTTGAAGAACATCATTTACATCCATTTTACCATTTATGACATGAGAAACACCGGTTTTCACACGAGCAAAAGGAAGATGAAAGGCGGGAAAAATTCTACCTACTTTTGGTATACCTATCTTGAAGTTCTTGCGATAAGAATACTCGAACTCCTCTGGAGTAGGTGATTGGTCTGCCCTGAAAACATCGCCCCAGTCATCAATGACGTGACCTTGAAGTCTTAGATATTCTGCAACAAGGGCTTTCAGAAAAATTAGAGCAGCAAAACCATCAGCCAAGCTGTGATTAAATTCAACCATAATTTGATTATAACTGGCAATTATTCGAAATGGAAAAACAGTAGTAGATTTAATTGGAATGTGTTGACAGGGGTAATCAGGTTCTTTGTTCACTTTCGGTTTATCTGTAGTGGTTTTCCATTTGTACCATAAAAATCCTCGAGAAAATTTAACTTGATAATAGGGAAATCGAGGCATTATATTATCCAGTGCCTGTTGTAAACCATCAACTTTAACAAGATCTTTCATAGTAGCCCAAAAACGATAGACACAAGGAATTTTTGGTGAAGAAGCTAAAGAGAACAATGTACCAGCAGTATCTACCCGATATTTTTCTTTAATCGGCGATTCTTCCTCAGGATTTGTTAAGGAGGTTTTTTGTTCTTCTTTTTTGGGATTCTTATCCATTAAATTTCACCACAGATAAATGAATGACTCTACATAAAGCGAATAATGAATGTTGTTACATCCATCTAATATTTGCTAAGAGAAGAGCATTTATACTTTATTTCAGAATGAAGGAACTATTTGAACTTTTATTTATCTGTCAAATATTCTTTTAGACCGGCCACCCAGCGTTCCACACGTTTTAGAGCTATGTCTTTATCTCCTTTCAGTGGATCTTTGAATCCAATATCACCTATGAAATCATTTCTCCTCAAGCGTTTTTTCATTCGACGAGAAACTCTCCCAGCTTTTACTGTGAAACAATAGAAGAAGGCAATATTTTTACCTTTTATCTCTTCGAGACGAAAGAATGTTCGTAATGCGGGTGCAAAAGTTCCGGACCAAACAGGTGTACCTATAATAATTAAATCATAATCTTGGGGCTTCTTATCATAAAGTTTCAATAATGGCTCAGTTTTCATAAGAACTTGTTTTTCACCCAAGTAAGTTTTCATGTAGTCCTTTGATTTCACTTCTTTTACTAACGTTAATTCTAAGACATCTGCTTCTAATTCCTTGGCGATTGCATCACCAATAAACTTTGTATCCCCTTCAAAGGAATAATAAACAACTAATGATTTCACAGATCTTTCAACTCAATTGAACAATTTTCCACTATGTCTTTTATACTTCTCATTCACAAATTTAAGAATACTGTATTGTTTTAATTAGAAAATATGAAAATAACTGGCAAAGATTTTAATGTAGGAAACTAGTAAATTCTTTTTATCATAATAATTGCTTGGTGGATGTTTTGGTCTCGGAGAATTTTGATTTAGTTGTCATCGGCGCAGGGACAGCAGGTTGTTTAGCTGCGTATGCAGCGGCTAAGGAAGGATTAAGTAAGATTGCTTTGGTTGATCGCAAACCCCAAAAATTAATTGGTAAGAAGATCTGTGGAGATGGAATTGGTACAAAACACCTAGATTTCCTGCAAGAACTTGGTTTTCCTATTAAAGAAAATAATATTCTAGCTAATATTGTTGAAACTGCTCACATCATATCTCCAGATAAGAAGAAGGATTATACGTTACCAGTTCAAGGACAATTAGCAATAATTAATCGACACCAATTCGGGCAAACTCTACTAGAAGAAACTTTGAATCAAGGTGTTAAATTATTTGAAAATACTACTTTTAAAACTATGAAAAGGGAATCAAAGAAACTCCAAATGCAATTATTAAAAGATGGATCTGAAACAATCACTGTAACTACTCCTTTAATTATTGATGGTTCAGGAATTAATTCCAAAATTCGAGAAGAGCTTGGGGGATTTGATGATAATGCTCAATTAAAGGATGAAGAGCAGTATTATTGTTACCGTGAAATATGCCGGATTGATTCTCCACCTGAAATTTATGTTAACAACGCAATTTTCGAGTTTAGTTTTGATTTAACAAAGGGAGGATACAAATGGTTCTTTAGTAGAGGGAATAATGAATACAATTTGGGAACTGGGATTCCAAAATCATGGATAAAAAAAGCTTCACCAAAAGATGTATATCAAAATGATATGAAAAACAGATTTTCTGATATTGATGTGATTGATGGTGGAGGAGGATTCGTTCCAACACGACACCCAATTCCGACTCATGTTAAAGATAATATTATCTTAATAGGGGATGCTGGTTTGATAGTAAATCCATTGCATGGTGGAGGATTAAGTCCCTCACTCGCTTCCGGATATATTGCAGGGAAAATAGCCGCAACACAAGTTCCAAATGAGAATTTATCTGAGAATGATCTGTGGATATACAACAAGAAAATTCATGAGAGATATGGTCTGAGATATTCAATATTAGATTTGTACAGAATTCTCCTACAGAATATTCCAGATGGGGAATTAAATGATGCTCTACAAAAGGAATACTTACCACTTGGAAGCATCTTTTACGCAAGAGAGTATGATGTACTAATAAAATTATCAAGAAAACTAGGAGAAATCTGGAGTCAATTACCCAATCCAAGATTTAATCGCTTGCCTGAAATTATCGAGAGAGTATTTGAATGCACTAACAGGTACCCAACAACACCAGAAGAATTAGAATCCTGGACTAAAGAATATAGAGGTTTATTTGCAGAATACTATGAATTGATTGCTGTAAGATGAACTAATGCTGATAATTAACAAAAAAATTCCTTTTTCATTGTCGAAAGTAAAGCTATTGAAACATTTTTAACGTTCAATTCTGATTTACAACTCGTTTCAAAGGAGACCAATTTTAGTGAATGCTTCCCATGGAGATGAAAGTATTGTCGAAACCATTAGTGGTGTAGCCAATGCTAAAGGAACTCCATCAGCGAAAGAGGTATTAAAGAATGGTCCATTCATGTTACTTTTCGCAGCCCAATTTACTCAAAATATCGGTTCTGCAGTTTCTTGGTTGGCTTTGCAGTTTCTAATATTCACATTAACTAAAAGCCCTGCTTTAATGGGTATCTTATCGATTGTATTCTTCTTGCCATATGTATTATTCACACCATTCGCTGGAGTAGTTGTTGACAGATATGACCAACGAAAAATCATGTTATTTTCTAATATGCTCAGTTTTTTGGCTTCAGTGGGTTATATTGTAGTGTACGCGCTACGGGAATCGTTAGTAGTTCTTGTTACTCCCATAGATAGCTTCAATCATTACAGTATTAGATATGTAATACTACTACTCTTCATCTTAACTTTCATAAATTCAACAGCAGCTTCGGTGTTCTTTCCTGCAAGAAGTGCCTATACAAGATTAATTGTTAAAAAGAAGAATTTACTTATTGCTAATTCAATTGGGTCAACAGTATTCCAAGTTGCTACAATAATTGGCTATGTAGTCGCAGGTGTGCTAGCAGCAATCAATTATTTGTATAGTTTTATCTTTGATGCAGCAACGTTTGGCTTTTC
Organism: Candidatus Heimdallarchaeota archaeon; assembly: GCA_019058165.1. GTDB lineage: Archaea > Asgardarchaeota > Heimdallarchaeia > JABLTI01 > JABLTI01 > JABLTI01. The sequence goes on along the minus strand of JAHLVZ010000129.1, from coordinate 2,470 downwards.
TATGACTATGATGATTTTCATCATTTATATCGGAAAAAAACCACCGGAAGTTGCAAGACCTGAAGAAGTGACAGTCAAAGCACAAGTTAGAGGAGTATATGATGATTTAATTATAGGTTACAAAACAATAAGATCTACTCCGAAAATATCGTATATGTTAATTGTTTTCGCTTTAACGATATTTTCATTTTCAGCGTTTAATGTCTTATTCATTGTCATTCTGCAAGGGGAGATGGGATTAGATGAGACTTGGTATGGAATACTGCAAGCTGTAATGGGAGTTTCAGGGATTATTATGTCATTAACATTGATGGCAATTGGTAAAATTAAGCGAAAAATTACTTTGTTAAATTTCGCGTTAATAGGTGCTACTTTGTTTCTGTATTTGTTTGCTTTCGCAAGGAATGTATGGTTTATTGGTGTACTACTATTTGTTTTTGGCATTGTAATATCTACGATAAATGTTTCAGCTCCAACACTCATTCAAGAACAAATTCCATACGAAAAACAAGGACGGGTATTTGGAACCCAACAGTTGTTTCAAGGCATTGCTCGAATTGCAGGCATGGGAATTGTCGCTTTAGTAGCTGAAATAGTCCTCCCAATGTACATTCTGTTTGTTGCTGCAGGACTACTAACTATAGTCATGATTTGGGGAATGATTTATTCAAATAGAGGAGAAATTGCTAAGCCAGATTATATTGATGATCAAGATAAGATTGAACTAGTAGAAAGCGATGTTACTTTAGGTAAAAAACAATATGTTGGTTCAGATACTTTAGATACTGACCCTACACTGGATTGAAATCTTAGCATTAAAATCAATGAGATATATTTCTGCAAAATGGATATTGAATTTCTATTTTATTAACTATAAAAATACGAATATTTTTAGATTCAATCAACAACTTATATTAGAGGTTAATTTAATTGAAAATTAAAGGGATATTTGTCATTTTAATTATCTGCTTTGGTTCATCTATATCAAACATATTGAAAAAGGAAAACACAAATGTCAGTGAATTCAATATATTGCAAAACCAGAACCCAAATGATATTATTCTTAACTCTGAGGTTTTTATTGATATTAATAATGATCAAGATTTTATTGATCTTGCTTTTGAAGGTTCAGGAACCGAAGAAAATCCATACTTAATTAAAGATCTCATTATAGCTTCAATTTATGATATTGCTATATCCATTACAAATACTACAAAGTACTTTAAAATACTGAATTGCACTATAACAACAGCGAGTTTAGGGATACGAATAACAGATATTTCCCCTAATACAGCAAAAATATACAATAATACACTAATTGACAATTCAGTATATTCAATTTGGTTAACTGATGCGTGGGGATCAGAGGTTGTTAATAATACCTGTTTTCTGTGCAACAGATATGGTATTTGGATTGAACATTGTGATGATTCAATAATAATAGGAAATAATGTTACAAATGGCGGTTACAGATTTAGTGGTCATGGAGTCGGACCATTTCTATCTTATGTTGTTGAAAACAACATTGTGAACGGAAAACCCTTAGGATATTTCAAACTCCAAGATAATATCATAATAGACAATGATACTTACGGTCAGCTGCATCTCGTAGCTTGTAATAATCTAACAGTTAGAAATCAGATTATAGAAGACACAACTTTGGGTATTGTAATATATCATAGTCCATTAGCTCAACTGTTCAATAACACTTGCAATAACAATGGTTGGGGAATGAGTATAGCTACTGAATCTCCCTTATCAATCATTAACAACAATACTTGCTCAAACAATTATTTCTTTGGGATTGGAATGAATTATGTTTCTAGTTATACAACAATAAGTAATAATATAATTGAGGGAAACCATGATCGAGGAATTTCTCTATCAAGAATCTCTAATACAGATGTTTTCAATAATACAATTAAAGATAATTGGATAGGTATTATACTTTCAATATCAGGCTTTAATAGTATATTTTCAAATAAATTTGAATCGAATACTGAATATGGTATTTACCTTAGGTCTTCTTCTAGTTTTAATGAACTCTATCATAATATTCTGATAGACAATAATCTTCTCGGGGAATCACAAGCATATGATGAATGTTACAATAACAAATGGTATGAGGATACATTAAATCAAGGGAATTATTGGTCCGATTGGACAGGTTCCGGTTCATATGAGATTGATGGTTTTACCAATGCAATTGATCCATGCCCAACATTTCCATATTCAGAATTTCCTGAATGTAGTTATTCTCCAACAACTCCCACAACCACACCACCAACACTTAAGCTATTAGGATTTACATTAGGCATTGTTAGTATTAGCTTAACCATTATTGTTATTTCATTTCTAAAAGGAAAAAGAAAGCAAAAATAAAATTATATGTCAATTTTGATGACAATTCTCTTATTTTCTTTTCCTTTATTGATTGTCTCTATTATTCGTACTTTCCCCACTTCTCGAG
>JAHLVZ010000128.1 GCA_019058165.1 Candidatus Heimdallarchaeota archaeon | reverse complement strand
CCTTCAGGTCCGAGATCTATTACCCAATCAGCACATTTAATCACATCTAAGTTGTGCTCTACAACAATTACAGTGTTCCCCGCATCTACTAGTCTATTTAAAACAGTTAAGAGATTATTAACATCGTAAGAATGCAAACCAACTGTTGGTTCTTCTAATATGTATAGTGTCTTTCCAGTTGCTTTTTTACTTAATTCTCGAGATATCTTTATTCTTTGAGCTTCTCCACCACTTAATGTTGTTGATGATTGCCCAAGTTTGATATAACCTAGTCCAACATCTTGCATTGTTTGTATAATGGTTGATATTTTTGGATGATCTATAAAGAACTCAATAGCTTTATTGACAGTCATATCTAAAACTTGATGGATATTCCTATCTCGATATCTTATTTCTAAAATCTCAGCACTATATCGTTTTCCCTCGCAAACCTCACATTCAACTTCGATATTGGGAAGAAATTGCATTTCAATTCTATTATAACCTAATCCGTTACAAGCAGAACATCGTCCCAGTTTTGTATTAAACGAAAATCTCCCTTTCTTGAATCCTCTTGCCTTTGATATTGGTAGTGAAGCATAAAAGTCTCTAATATGATCAAGAACTTTTGTATATGTTGCTGGAACAGATCTTGGAGTGTATCCAATTGGTGATTGATTAATCTCAATTACTTTATCTAAAAATTCCTCTCCTTCTATGCGTGAATATTTTCCTGGTTTGGTTTTTGCTCGATTCAATGTTCTTGCTAATGCCTTCCATAAAATATCAGAAACTAAAGAGCTCTTCCCTGATCCGGAAACCCCTGTTACACATATAAATAGTCCTAATGGAAACTCAACATCGATTTCTTTCAGGTTATGTTCTGCTGCACCATAAACTGATAATACTTTACCGTTTCCTTTTCTTCTTTTCTTAGGTATTTTAATTACATCTCTTCCTGAAAGATATCTTCCAGTAATAGACTGTTTCTCACCCGCAATCGCATTTGCAGGTCCTTCCATAATAATTTCTCCACCAAAGTTACCTGCTTGTGGACCTATATCAATTAACCAATCTGCAGCAAGCATTGTATCGATATCATGCTCGGAAACCAGAACAGTATTTCCTTTATCTCGCAGATTTTGTAGTGTATTTATTAGCTTTAAATTATCTCTATTATGTAATCCAATGCTGGGTTCATCAAGAATATAAAGAACATTTTCTAAACTGGAACCAATTTGAGTTCCTAATCTTATTCTTTGACTTTCTCCACCTGAAAGCGAATTAGCCCGTCGACTTAGAGTTAAGTAGGGTAATCCAACATCAATTAAGAACTGCAAACGCATTGTAATTTCTTTCAGTAAACTTTTAGCTATTTTCTTCTCTGTGGTTGTTAGTTGTATGGCTTTGAAGAAATTCATACACTCGTTTATAGAAAAACTAGCAATTTCTGCAATATTTCTTCCTTTAAAGTAAACAGATTGACTTTCTCTTCTTAATCCTGAACCAGTACATTCGGGGCAAATTACTGGAGAAGTATAGCTTTGAATCATATCTCTTATGTATTGTGAGCTAGTTCTCTTGAACCGACTCATAATATGAGGTCCGATTCCACTAAATCTTATCTTAGTTGAACCTTTTCCGACTCCTCCTCTTTTATCCTCCCAAGTAAAGTGATAATCAACAAGAAGTTGTTTCTTTGGTCCGTAGAAGAAATCTTGCCATTGTCGGTCTGTAAGTTCAGTAAATGGTGTTTCTATTGTAAATCCAAGTGCTTCTACTATAGCTTGCATTCTTTTTAATCGCATATTTGTCGCACGAAATCTTTGAGTATTGGGATCAAAATCAGCTAATACTCCCTCAACAAGAGACAATTTTTTATCAACAACAAGATAAACGGGATCAATTTCAACAGTGGATCCAAGACCTTTGCAAGTATTGCATGCTCCATGAATAGAGTTAAATGAGAAATTTCTCGGTTCTAATTTTGGAAAACTCAAACCACATTTTGGACACGCAAGATGGATTGAAAACAAGACCTCTCCAAAATCCTTTGATTCATCGCTGTCTATGATATCAATATCCTCAATATCATTTTCTTTCGTTTTGGTTTCTTTCTTTTGTGCTAGCTGCTTCTTTATCTCAGAAGCTTCTGGTGTTGTAATAATAACCAAACCATCTGAAAGCCCAACAGCGTGTTCGATGGACTCAGCTAACCTATCAGTTTCCTCTTTATCCACGGCAATTCTATCAATTATTGCCTCTATAGTATGACGATAATAGCGAGAGAGAATCATTTCTTCATCTGACATCTCATCAAGACGTTTTATCTCATAATCAATTCTTACTCTCGAGTGACCAGCTTCTAATAATCCTTTTAGCTCTTTTTTGTACTCACCTTTTCGATCTCGAATTATCGGAGCTAAAACCATAACTTCTCTGTTAGCATAATTCTTGATGATTTGCTGTACAATATTATTTACAGTTTGAGCTTTGATTTCTATCTTACAATTGGGACAATTAGGTGTTCCAACTCGAGCATATAAAACTCTCATGAAATCATAGATTTCTGTGACTGTACCAACTGTACTTCTGGGATTATAACTAGTAGTTTTTTGACTAATTGATACGGCAGGAGACAATCCTTCTATAGAATCAACGTCAGGTTTACTCAATTGAGACATGAATTGTCTAGCATAAGCAGAAAGGGATTCAATATATCTCCTCTGCCCCTCAGCAAAAATTGTATCAAAAGCCAGAGATGATTTACCTGAACCTGAGACACCAGTTAAGACAACTAATTTATCCCTAGGTATCTCTAGGTTAATATTTTTGAGATTGTGTTGTCTAGCACCCTTAATGATGATGTGCTCGCGAATATCATCTATAGTCAAAATCACATGACCCTCGACAAGTTTTGATGTTTAAATAATGATATTTTAACTAACTTGCTTGAATCATGACTTGGCAAGCTATAATTCATAAATCATAAACTCAAGCTTTCTTCCGAATGGACCTAAATAAAGTCTATTCTTTAGTTTGATATTTACCTCAGGATGTAAAGTATAATCTTAAACAACATAAATAGTCGTGGGTAGAGAGATAGTCGAAAGTATTAAGAAGAGAGCTCGCGTTAAATCCAAAATGAATAAGAACAATTGCCAGCACAAGGACAGAAAAAAATGGCTCTAAATACCATCTATTATGAGGATTGCATTGCTAATATCCCTAAACGCATTGATGATGAATCCATTGATTTGATAATTGCAGATCCTCCTTTTGGCATACGTTTTGATGGGAAGGGGAGCCAATATAATAGGAAAAGTGAATTTGTGGTCTCAGGTTATAGTGAGATAAAACAAGCAAATTATCATGAATTCTCTAAAGCATGGATAAAAGCGATTTATCCAATTTTGAAAGAAACTGGAAGTGCCTACATTTTTTCAGGCTGGACTAACCTTAAAGATATTCTTATAGCAATCGATGATGCGGGTTTCACAACACAAAACCACCTAATATGGAAGTATCAATTTGGGGTGTTCACGAAAAGGAAGTATGTCACTAGTCATTATCACATTTTATTTCTGGTAAAAAATCCTAAGAAATATTATTTCAATAAAATAGATCATTACCCTGAAGATGTGTGGGAAATTAAGAGAGAGTATCTTCCCGGTGAAAAAAAGAATTCAACTAAGCTCCCAGACAAGCTAGTTGAAAAGTTACTTTTGTATTCCAGTCAAGAGAATGACTTAGTTCTTGATCCTTTTATGGGAAATGGAACAACAGCTGTTGCTTGCATAAAACATAAACGAAATTACCTTGGTTTTGAAATCAATCCAAATGCAAAAGAAATAATCGATGCCAATATTTCCAAAGCTCAAGAAAGCTAAAGTTGTAGGTCCGCTCATGACTCTGTTTACATCATTGAAAGGATTATCCATTATCTCTGTAAAGTCTAAGGTAAAGAGCGAACCTAAGTATTATTTTTACTCATAGTTAAATGAACTTTTTCAAATAAATGCTATCTCCTTTCAGTAATGGGAAAAGTTTAAAATGAATAATTCATCAATTATTCCAAAACAGAGATAGTCTAATAAGTGGCTTGGCATTGCTACTTATTAATTGAGCATTAATGATGTTCAGTTTTGTACCTATCTAAACCAACTATAAGGATGTTAACATGAATGTATACTGGGTTACTCTTTGCATCTGAACCCTTATTTTACAGCATATTGTTACTAGTTTCTCTTGGTTTAGCACTGACAATATTCTTAATGCTTTTCTTTATAACAGTAGGATACGGTCGACACAACAAGGAACGCTGGGGGCCTCGAGTAAATACTCATCTTGGTTGGTTTGTTATGGAAATCCCTACAATTGTGATAATAGGATTATGCTTTGTTTTTAGCGATAAATGGAGAAGTCCAGTTCATTACGCATTTCTCTTTATTTGGTTCCTCCATTATGCTCATAGAGTGTTCATTTATCCCTTTACCATAAGAAATGGGAAGAAAATGACCCTTACTGTAATTCTTATGGGTTTTATTTTCAATGTCGTTAATGCCTATATTCAAGGTCGATGGTTGTTTACCTTATCTGATCCAGGCATTTCAGATAGTTTGTTATTCCCTATCTCTAACATAGATTACTCCTCAGTTAGTTGGTTATATTCACCACAATTTATAATTGGAACACTTCTCTTTTGTTTTGGATTCTTCATAAATAAACAATCAGATCATATTTTGAGGAACTTAAGAAAACCAGGGCTAGACAATTCCTATTGCATACCAACTGGTGGTTTATATAATTGGATTACTTGTCCAAATTACTTTGGTGAAATCATAGAATGGATAGGTTGGGCTGTTCTAACATGGTCAATAGCTGGCTTATATTTCACACTGTGGACAGTTGCAAATCTTCTCCCGAGAGCAATTTCGCATCACAAATGGTATAAGGAACAATTCGAAGAGTATCCTGAAAAACGAAAAGCACTAATTCCCTTTTTGTTGTAAGAAATAAGTTATCTCATTTATTTCTTATTCTTTATAATTGAGAACGATGAAATTATCTTGTGATTTCTAGAGGTAATTGTGAATGTCAACGAAAGAAAGACCTCGGTCTCTCGAATTAAAACCATCTGGTATTGGGGAAACAATCATAGTTGCTGTTATTGGCTTGCTATTGATAGCTTTCTTACTTTATATTGGTTTAACAATAAAATATAAGGCCTTAGTGTTAACCGTTCCTTTTGCAGTTTTTATTGGTCTTTGGTTATTGCTTTACATTCCTTACAAAATTTATTCCTACATGACAAAATCAATTGATGTTTTAACATTTACAGATGTAGGTATAATTATTCATAATAAAAAACTCAACATTCTAGAAACCATATCTTGGTCTGAAATCATTGATATAATAATTACAAAGGTAGATAGTGATAACAAGCTAGAGGAAATTACGATAATAAGTAACAACCGAGCCGAAAAAATAAATCTAAAACTCTACCATACAATCTTTACCTCAACAGAAGCGATCTGGAATAAGATAGTCAATATATATGAGAAGAACAAACAGATATTTATCTGAAACTTGATATTTTATCAAGATAGAATTTACAAATCCTATATAGGAAATGTATTGAAGAGGATGGCAAATAATACTATTTAAGTAAGCTCTTCTTTTATAGTAAAAAGATTTAACTTGCTAAATATAAGAAAGAAAAGAAAAGTAATAATAGTACATAGACCCATCTTTTCAAAAAAACATTCTTGAAGTTGAGAAAAATGCCAAAGGTAACTTACGAACCTATCTCTGCGAAAGATGCTCTCAAGCAGATTAAAGATCTCTGTAGTATAATGGTCGATCTTGCATATTCTTCAATCATTTTTGAAGATAAAGGGCTCGCAGATGAGGTAAAGGAACTAAGGGATTTAGCTGTAAGGTTAAATTATTTATTAACTATGTCATTACAGGTTGCAGTTCGTGATGGTCGAGATGCACAAGCGACTATACCATTAGTTGTCCTCGGTCAAGCCAGCGTAGACATAGCTAATTCCGCAACTGATATTGCCAATGTCCTTCTTAAAGGATTTACAGTTCATCAGATCATTAAGGACCTATCTCAAAGGGTTGCTCGAGATTTAATGAGAGGAAAAATCTCTGAAGAATCAATCCTAAAAGGTTATGCAATTAAAGATATTACAGAAAAAATGAACTATTCCGTCACAATTTATGGTTTAAGGCAAGATGGAAAATGGGAGATTAAACCCGATCAAAACATTCAGCTGGAAGCTGGAGATCAAATCATAGCAAGTGGTTCAAGCTCAGGTATTAGTCTTCTAAAATTATTGGTTGGAGGTACTGCTGAAGAAATTAGTCCACCAGAAGAGGATGATGAAGATCCGAGCATTGAATCTTTAGAAGAAAACATTGTTGATTATTTAATCGCCTTAAAAGATTCAAGTGAAGTTATGGTTGACCTTGCATATGGTGCTGTTCTATATAATAATAAAGAATTAGCTCAACTTGTCACTAATATGGAGAAAAGAGTAGATACCATACGAAATAAAGCAGAAATAGCTGTTTTACGTCTATCAAAAACCACTTCTGAAGATATATCTGCTCTTCAAGGTCTTGTTAGAATTATAGAAGCAACTGAAGATATTTCTGATTCAGCTAATCAGATTGCTAAGACAGTTCTAGCTGAACTCCCTTCACACCCTATTATTGAGTTAGTGGTTGAAGAATCAACTGAGAACATCTTCGAAATGATAGTTGAAGAATCCTCATCAATTGTTGATAAAACAGTTCCCGCTGGTAATTATCTTGATGAATTCGGGATAAGAGTATTAGCGATCAAAAGAACTGGTGGTCACTACTTCAAACCAAGAAGAAGAACCAAGATTCGAGTCGGTGATAGAATTATTTTCACAGGATTAAGAGATGCTTGTAGTGCTTTCCAACAACGTGAAGTAGAAGCTGTAGAAGAAAAAGAAGCTGAGATTGAAGCAACCAAAAAAGCAGCAGAGCTGGTAGTAGATGAGGTCGTTGAAAAAGTCTCAGAAGAAGTTTCAGAGGTAACTGCAAAAGAAGCATCCAAGAAAGCAGTAAAAGAAGTTGCAAGTAAAGCAGCGGAAAAGGCAACAGAAAAAGCATCCAAGAAAGCAGCTTCAGAAGCCGCTGAAGAAGCTGTTGAAACTGTTACAAAGAAAATGACTGATAAGATTGTATCAGAAGTTGTTAAAGAAACCATTAAGACGAAAAAAGCAGCCAAACCTGGACTTAAAGATGATGAAACAAAGAAAGTAGTTCGGGATGCTGCTGAAAATGCTGCCAAAAAAGCGGTTAATGATGCCCGTAAAAAAGTTGAACAAGCTGTAAAAGAAGCAGCAGAGGAAACAATCGAAGAAAAATCTGAAACAGTTATTAAGAAAGTAACAAAAGCAGCGGAGAAAAAAGCATCAGAAAAAATTGAGACGGTTGTCAAGGATGCAGTTAAGATTGAAACTGAACGAGCAGCAAAGAAAGCTGCTACTGAAGCAATAAAAGAAGCATCTGCGGTAGATGAACCTGAAAAAATAGTGAAAGACGCTGCTACAGAAGCAGCGAAAGAAGTAGCTGAGAAATCAGCTGAGCGAGTTGTAGAACGCTCTGGTAAAAGAGTAGCTACTAAAGCAGCAGAGGAAGCAGCAGAGGAAGCAGCTGAGAAAGAAACTAAGAAAGTTGCTAAGAAAGCTGCAAAAGAAGCTGCGGAGGAAGTTGCTGAGGAGGTGTTAGAGAAAGAAGTGAAAGAAGCCGTACAAAAAGCTGCAAAAGAAGCAGCAGATAAAGCAACTAAAGAAAAATAGGACTAGCTAATGAACATCTTGGCTTTTTCTAAAAAGCCAATTACACGAAAAATTAGGATGCTTGATTTCGCATGTGCAATGAAAATTACTTGGTATATTGGTGACGTGAATGCCAACTACGTCGAGCATAGGCAAAAGAACTGCCGTGAATTTATTTTTTGGAATATTTATTCAAGCTATTATAGCACTCGCCTTTGACTCTGGCGGAATTGTTTCAGGTACTATTGCTAATTTGGCAATGAATACTCAAATGATAAAATGGATTTTGTTGCTTTATGGTCCTTTATTAGCAGCAAGAGGAGATATAGCTGTCCTTGCTGGAAAATTAGGCACTGGTTTGCATTTGGGTACTGTGAAACCTACTTTTAGAAAAAATACCCCTGTGTACAGGAGTTTAGTTGCTTCAACTTTAACAATTGCTATGCTAGATGCATTCTTAGTTGGAATTGTAACTTATATTATGAATCTTCTAATTTTCCCTGTTGGTGTAAAAGTACTGAATCCTACATTATTTTTTGTAATTCCAATGCTAGTCATGACTGTTGCAGCACTAATCTCTACTCAAATAACAAGTGCTGTTTCTTTCTTTACTTATAAAAAAGGATTGAATCCTGATGTTTATGTTGTACCAGTGATGTCTACTGTAAACAATATTCTTATAACAGTAACATTTGCTGGGATCTTGGCTGTTC
>JAHLVZ010000127.1 GCA_019058165.1 Candidatus Heimdallarchaeota archaeon | reverse complement strand
GTAGCTTTTCGTATTCCAGGTGCAATTACAACTCGATCATTAACTTTTATTTTCCCACTTATAATACGTCCATAACCAACAAGACCTATACCAGGTTCTTGATAGGCATCATAGACAACTAAGCGAAGTTCTTTGTTTGAAAGATCTTCTGGGACGCTTATTTTTGCAATTGCTTCTTTTAATGTTGGACCTTTGTACCAAGGAATTTTCTCACTATGAGTTATGAAATTGTCTCCTTCTAATCCACTAATTGGTATAAAGGGAATTTTATCCAGCATTTTTATCCAGGGGCTTTGTATTTTCTTCAAAAATTCTACTAGAATTTCTTTGCATTCATTGAATCTTTCTTCAGAATATTTAGCATTATCCATTTTATTAACGACTACAATGACATCTTTGATTCCGAGAACTGAAGCTATTAGTGTATGTTCAAGAGTTTGGCCGGAAGGAGTTTGTTCATCACCAGGTTCTAGTCCCGCTTCAATTTCACCTTTACCAGCACTTATAACAAGAATACAAGCATCTGCAGTACTTAATCCTGCTATAGTGTGTTTTGTAAAATCTCTGTGACCAGGATTATCAATTAAAACAAATTCGCGATTATCAATTTCAAAACGTCGAAAAGCTATGTCCATAGTTTTACCTTTTTCCTTTTCTTCTTGGAAGGCATCCAAAATATAAGCCCATTTCCAAGAGGACATTCCTAAACCATCTGCATCTGTTTCATGTTTTTTCATTACACGCGGATCTACAGCACCGATTTGATATAGAAAATGACCCATCAAGGTAGATTTACCATGGTCGACGTGACCGATAACTGCTATACTGGTTAATGATTCTTTCTTTTTTGACATAACTGTATCCTCTAATCATTATATATATAAAATATTTTAGTGGAAAAATTTTTAGAAAAATGCTGGTTTTCCAGCTAATTGTATGACTGGTAAATAATTCCATTTTGTGGATGCCAGAGTTGATTCGCAGAAACCCCACTTCTCTGACTCAATAGAGCTATATTTTATAAATTTACAATTCTTTGGTGGCTCGTTTAAAATATGATAGAAATACATTGGTAATCCTCTTAAATTAAAATATCCAGCCACACCGGTAAGGAACCCAATATGCCATTTTTTACTTTTATCATCTTTAAAGAATAGAAAATTCAATCCAGCATTTCTTACAGCACTAAAGAAAGCCATTCGTACTAAATCATCCATTGACGCAAGTTCCATTTTAACTACTGGATGTAATCCGTGTTTTCCTTCCATTTGTGAATGTTTTGTTTCTTTTTCCATTTTTCATCCTCAATCGTTTCGCTATTTTATCTACTTTAATTTTCTTTCTATATGTTCATCATAAAAATCTGGGAAAACCTTTCTAATATGGTTTTTTCAAAGGAAATATTTGAATTGAAGAAATTATTCTACAAAAATACCTTTCTCAGTCTATCTTCAGGACGATAAATAAGATCACCTAATTTTTTTGTAATGATTTCTTTGAAATCCTCGTATTCATTTAAGCAACCCATGTTTACATTGTCAAATGCTTCATGAAAAGCTTTAGCAATTGAATACATTATGGCTTTTATCGTTCCAGGTCTATCAACACTATCACAGATAGAATAAACAGTAACTACTTGTTTTTCCTTTAATGTGGTTTTGTGGAGAAAGATGCTATACTTTTTCATTTTGAAGGTTTCAGTCTCATCATCGAAGATTTCAACAGCAAAAGCTTGTATGGCTTCTAATAAACCAGCAGTTAATAAAGAATCAGTTGCTTGGTCATCATAGTAATTTATCCTAACTATGGGGACTCCACCAAACATAATACCAGCTTCTAGAACTGCCAACCTAATCCATCCTCAAGAATTATACTCAACTGATTTTTATTCTAAATGCTAGTTGGAACTTAATTAATTTTTCTTTCTTAAACTTTTAGAAGTAATTATTTTAACTTCTTTTTGTTTTTTCGCTTGATACTCTTGAGAATCCAAGGTTTTTCTATCATTTTAATAGTATTTAATGCGAGTTTCATTGTATTTCTCTCATCAAAAACGAGAGCTAGTTTTGCGACAGCACGAAGATGATGAATAAGTGTATCAAACCATCGATAGATATCTCCAGGATAAGCATATAGCAAGTAATTAGCAGAAAGATCAGTTGTTATTTTTAGTAGATTCTTATTTTCCAATCTTGATTCAACAATGATTCTTGAAATTGCACGCTCTCCACATCCACACCAAGGATTCTCTGTGCACTTACAATTAAAAATATCTTTATTCCATTTTCCCATTGAATCTACAATTAACTTTGGAAGATTACTACGTTTTTCTAGAGATGATTCCATAAATTCCAAAACTGAACCAGAAAAGAGATTCGAACCAATATATCGACTTTTTATTGCTTTCTCAATTTCAGCTTGAATTTTAGAGTTAAGATATACAGAAGTAAAAGGTTCTAAACCAATAGCAATTTCCAATGGACTTAGAAGCTGCAGCTTCTTCTTTATCTCCCCTGATTCTGTTGGGGGTAAAAATGACCTCGAGGTTGCTTTCCCTAGGTTTGTTGACCTCGGTCCTTCTTTGTAAATGTTAATCATTTCTAATTCTTTCAACACTTTCAAGGATTCCTTTAAAGTCTCTGCTGGGCCTAGGAAATTCTGAAAGACATCTATCATTTCTTGGAGGGTTGGCTCTTCCAATGCAACAATCGATGCTAAGACTTGTTCCAACTGATTTTCCCCTTCCATGAGAGGTTCAACAGGTTCTATTTCTTCAGAGAGAAGCTCAAAAGCAATTGACTCTTCAGTATTTTCCATCGCGCTGTGATATTTCCTGTTTGGTTGAACTAGAAGAACAACCTTACCACTATCATGATACCCCAATCTCCCTGCTCTTCCAGCCATTTGATGAAATTCAGCTACTGATACCCAGAAAATCCCCATTGCAAGGGATTCAAATATTACTTGACTTGCTGGAAAATCTACCCCTGCACCTAAAGCAGCTGTCGTTATTATTGCAGCATATTTTCCATTTGCAAATCCAAATTCTGCCTTCTTTCTTTCTCGAAATGTTAACCCTGAATGATAAACAACGGATTTCAAACCGCCTTTACTCAGTTTAATTGCTAATTCATAACAATGTTTTCTGGAATTTGTAAACACGATTGTTTGGCCATAATAACCATAAGTAGATTTTTTGTTATATTCTGCTCTTATTAAATCTCTCAGATAGATTTCCTTTTCATCTTGATCTTTAGCAAAAACAACATGTCGTTCCAATGGAATTGGTCTTGCTTCATGCAACAGAGGTTTTAGTCCAAGATCTCTTGCAAGTTCTACAGGATTACCTATTGTTGCTGATAAGCCGAGAATCTGAGCATTTGGAAATAATGCTTTGACTCGAGCAACTATACCATCGATCTCTGGTCCTCTTGATTCATTACTAATCATCTGGATTTCATCAATGATAACTGTCCCAATGTCTCCTAAAACCTCAGCTTTATTGTTTCTTAATAGTAAGTCAAAGGCTTCGTAGGTTGCTGTAATAATGTCAGCATTTCTGTAACCTGTATCAATAATGTATCGTGCTTCATTCCCGACATCTATCTTACTCATCCCTACTCGTATAGCTGTTCTCAAACCCTCTTTTGAGTATTTTTTCTTGAAATCTTCATATTTCTGATTTGTTAAGGCGACAAGAGGACTTAGGTAAATCATCTTTTGACCTTGTAATGCTTTTGAAACTCCAACTAATTCTCCAATAAGCGTTTTCCCACTGCTAGTTCCAGCAACAACTAACAAATCTTCATTTTTGAATAAACCAGCATTAATTGCTTTAACTTGGATCGGCAATAATTTTTTAATTCCGTTACTTTTCAGTATCTTCTTCATTCTACCAGGTATTGGTAAATTATCAATTGGTTTTGAATCAGTTAAATCATCAATATCTCCTATGGTATCATATAATGTTAGTTCTGGGTTTCTTGTTGGTCTGAAATCATATTCAAAGGCTTCCAATACATTATCTACATTTTTTATTTTATTCAAAATACGATAGAAATGTCTTCTTCCAGAAGTTGCGAGTTTTATTTCCCTTGAATTTATTTCTTTATCTAATTCATCTCGAGCACATTGCTGACATGCTTTTCTTCCTGATACTAAGTATTCCCTTTCTTCAGGCAAAATAGTTACATTTTTCTGATCTATCATACATAATCGACAAATTCTTCTAAAAGTTGGTTCATTAATATTAAAAGACTTGAAGTATTCCAAAAATAACTTGTAGTTCTTTGGTTGGTCATCATTTGGTATGATAATTCCTTTTGCTTTTCGCAAAACTTGTGTAATATCTTCTGGTCGTTTGTATTCACTACCTGTTGCACTTAGTACAACGTATTTGTACGGACGTAATCTTCCATTTTCAACTATGAATTGCAGCTTAGCCCGTTCTAGGGGCTTCATGCGTAATGCCTTTGCTTTTGCTGGTAGTAGCAGCATATCGACTTGTTGTTTTTCATCATCAAAATCCATGAGAAAAACAAAGTACTGAAAAGCCTGACTGGACATTTCCCTGAACCTAGTTTTAACAAATGATAATTTAAAAAAAATCCTAATAATAATTAAAGTTGTGGAAGCTGTGGATAAAACTACTATGTCTTTGAGTAATAACTAATAATATATCTTGAATTCAAACTTTTCTTTGTCAATTCAAAATTATACTTAGTTAATGCTGCTCTGATTGTATCAAAATTAGCATATTCGTTTATTCCATCAATGCACAATCCTAACCATTCGGAAATGAGTGTATTTCTTGGTTCATCCTTATATGGGACATAGAGCAGTAATTTAGTTCCATCTTTTGATACTTGACTGGCTATATTGAGCACTCGTTCTAAGTTTGGCATTGAGAATCCTAATGGATTAAATCCGAAAATCAAATCAACTTTTTCTTTGATTATATTATTCAGCATTTCTGATGGATACATTATGCTACTTTCTAAGTTACTTTTCTCATAACTTTTAATCGTATATTCGTATGGTTCTTTCAGTGCAGTATTTAGTTGTAAAGAATAAATATCACTGTCTTGAAAAACAGAAGCCAGTTGTATTGCACTATAACCCAATCCAAAATTGATATCAAGTATTTTCTTTGGAGTACCAATAAACTCTAGTTGTGAGATTGCCTCAGAACGGAGCGAATGTAGACTTCGAGACCCATCAATAGTATCAATAAAATACAGCAATTTTGCTAAATCTACCTTCTCTGTTTCATTGCGGATTATTTCAAGGAAATATTTAGCAAGATACTCTTGGAATAAATAAAGTTGGTTTGCACCATGTTCCCTAAGATAATCTCGAGAAGTGGCTTTTGCAGGCAAGACCCGTCTCCATTTATCAGCTAAAACGAAAACTTCCCCTCTTCGTTCAAAATAGCCGTATTCAGCTAATTGAAAGAGCATTTTTCCAAATAATTCTTTCTTCACATATCGCTTACTATGAGAGATTACTGCTAGATCACAAGGTGTTTTGCAAAAGTTTCCTATACTTTGTTCTTCTGCAATTTGTTGTGCAATGTATGCAGATAGGATTGCTATGTGTTCAAAGAGTTCTTTAGTCAATATTCTCTCACTCAATTAGTAAACCTATAAGTTATGAGTTATAACTTTTGGAATAAGGGAACCACAGTAGAAATTTCAATAAATAGATTTCTCATACGGCAATTGATGCCTTAATATAGGAAAAATCCAAATTCTTAGTAGATACAAATAATTTTTTTATATGAGAACATACGAAACCTAAGTAACAATAATAAAAATTAAGATTTGTAAGTAAAAACTTGAGCTAATACTTAAAGCGAGAAGTTTTTATGTGCTATCTATTATTGATTTTTAGGAAAACAGAAGGTATATACAGTGTCTAAAAAAGTCTTAAGAAGTGTCGGAATAGACCTCGGAACAAGTACTATAAAGATCTCGTCCAACAATGGAACTAACTTGGTAAAAATCCCATCAATTATTGGGGACCCAAATCCAGGATGGACCGGGATGACTTTAGACAAGTCATTAGAAAATAATCTTGTGTTAGAAGAAGGTGGGAAAACATTTTTTGTTGGAGAATTAGCTCGATTACAGAGTGAAATTAAACGTGCTCTCGCTTCTGAAGGGAAAATGAAAAGCATTAAGGATGCTGTTATGGCAATAAAAGCAGCTTTGTCATTATTCATTAAAGGTGATGGCGAACAAGTTCTAATTGCCACTGGTGTTCCAGTTGCGACTTCACAAGATGAGATGTCAACTTTATCAAAAGGACTCTCTGAAGAAATGGAATTGAATGTCAGAAATGATGCCACAGGTGAAACTCACAGTTTTAATATTGATGTGAAAAAATGCTTAGTGCTTCCAGAACCTTATGGTTCTTATTATCAAATCCTAAAGACTTCTGGAGAAAGCCGTGCAGTCGACGCTATTATTGTTGACATTGGTCATGGTTCAACAGATATTTTGACTGTTTATCAAGGACGCTTAATGCGTACAGCTAGCGGAAGTTTAGAAGAAGCAGTTGATACACTTACTACAAGAATGGCTAGAACCCTACAAGAGAAAACAGGAAAAATCATCAGACCATTTGATCTTATGAAGACAATTGAAAAGAATCTCAAAGCTGTCATGATTGGTGGACAACAATATGATGTTTCAGAAGTGAAGGAATATTATACCCAAAACATTTCTGAGATAATTATTGATGAAACTTCCAGATTACTCGGAACTTTACCACCAGATGCGTGGATAGAACGTGTAATTCTAACTGGCGGTGGTACGTATGTTTTTGGTGATACTTTAAAGGAAATGATGTGGAAAGAGAATATCGTTAAATCACCTGAAGAAGTTGTCGTGCCAGATAATCCTGTAATGTGTAATGCTATGGGTTTTGAACTCATTGCCCAATCACGTATGAAACAAGAGACTAAATCTAAATAATCAGAATAAAAACAGAATGAAGCGTCATTCTTCTGTAATGATTGCTTCATAAAATTCTTTTTTCTTAGCATGTTATTCCTTTAGTTCTTTTAAGAAATAGATATACCTCGTTTTCATAGAAGGTCTTTCAAAACTTACTTTCAACTTGTAATCAGTTTCTTCTAATGCGTCTTCAAAGGCTTCTTTAATCGCTTGAATCATTTCTTCTGCATCTAGTACAGGATAAGTGTCCCCTATGAAGATGTATCCTTTTGTTACCGATCTAAAACGAATTATTCCTATACCAACTAATTCATTTTCTGCAAGATCTTTTGTCATCTTCTGTTGTATCAAAATATCTTGCACATCTGCCCATGAGACTTTATTCCAGAAAAATGTGTTCCTATAACTGACTGATTTCTTACCCAAGATTAAACGAGTATTTAATGTTCGACCTAGAGATAAAGGAAATTGAATTAACAATATCCCTCCAAATATAAGGAGAAAAGCAGCAAACACTCTGTAGAAGGTAGTTACTTCAGGAGGATTAACAAACCAAACAATAGCCATCGAAAATGAAAGTCCACCAATTAGAAAATTAATCACTAAAGAAATTATTAGCTTTGTAACTTTTATTTTTCGAGGAAGAGTAAAATCTTTCCTTAGTGGAACGTATTCCAATTCTTCATCGATTTCTGATTTATCATCTAATTTTAATGGTTCTTTTGTGTCAGTCAATGAAATCTACTCTGGAAACTTCTCATATAACAACAATCTAAGCTAGAAGCTTTTTGAACGTATTTTCTTGTTCTGAAAAAGTAGAAATATTATTTTTTTTGTAATTTTTCATGCAATTTATTAAAAAAAAGAATAACGAAATAATTTATTAGCATAAAGCTCTCTCAAAACGTAACTTGAATTTCAAATAGGGTTTTAAACGAAAATCCATGTCAAAATGATTGATTTATAACGTAAATGGGTAGAACACTGATGTTCAAAAAACAAAAACCGCCAAAACACATTCTCTTTATAGGAGAGAAAAATGATACCAGGGATTACATTATTGATGTTATCAAAGAGTCGGTAGAAGACCCAAAAGACAAAACTCCCAAATATACCTTTAGCATTCAAGAACCAGATTTTGACAGCGAATTAAGAGGAGCTACCCTCAAGAAGACAGATGGTACTGTCTTTATTGTAAATTCATCTAAAATGACAGAATTGTCAAAGATTAAGGAATATCTCTGGGAGATGTTTGTTTGGAATGATGAAACAGTCAACATTCCGGTAATAGTAGCAAGTCATAATGCTGAGAAAGCTATTGCCTTAACATCTTCAGAAATTATTGAAGCATTTTCCTTGATCAGACTTACTGATCGACTTTGGAATGTTTTAGAAATTCGAGAAAACAAAAAAGAAGATATTCTTGCTTGCTTCAAATGGTTGGATGATTACGTTGAAGTTCTTGGGATCAAACCCAAAGCACTCCGAAAGAAAAAAGCTCCAACTAAAACGAAGAAAAGCAGTAATGTCAAAAAAACTAAGAAAAATTAAAAGCAAAAAAATTGTGGAAGAATGAAAAATGGCACAAACAATAGCATCTTTAAAAAAGTCCGGATATGAAGGATGTTCTGTTCGTAGACTGTTGAATGATCCAAAACTTAGAAAGGAGATCAATGATGATC
>JAHLVZ010000016.1 GCA_019058165.1 Candidatus Heimdallarchaeota archaeon | reverse complement strand
GTTCTGAGTACCTGCCCACAATAGGTGCAAATACTCCGACTTGGGTCAAAGGGAGTATTGCATTTTGGACAAAGTCCTTTGGCTAGTTTTTTCTCTCTTTTCCTCATTTTTCTTCTCATTTTAATCCAATCAATTAAAAAACTAAAAAGTACATCCTCTAATGATGCTTTATAACCACAACAACCAGAAGAGCTCAACTCGTCTGCTCGTTCATTGATTTTTATGCATGAACTACAACATTTACAACTCATCTTTTTTTCTTCTCCATTCAAGTAAAAATAAAGTCGAAAAGATAGCTAAAAGTATGATCGCTTCTGCCTTCATCGAAACAATCTCCCTCAATAAAACTAATAATGAACATTATTTAAAAGAATTATCAAAATACAAGTCACGAAAAATATTAAATAGAGAAAGATTTTGACCTACACCAACGAATAATATTTTATTCCTGTAGGCCCGTAGTTCAGTCCGGATAGAATACTCGGCTTCGGAAGCACTCTCATGCGATTGTGCTGAAGTAACCGAGAGATCGGCGGTTCAAATCCGTCCGGGCCTGCCATTTCTTTAATGATTAATTTAGCTTAATCAGAAAAAATTCTTAGTTATCAACTGACAAAAATATATTCTACTCGAGAGTTAAAAACACCAGAAAAAAAATTAAATTTTGTTTAATGCAAGAAACTGGCTGTTATTTACAGAAAACTTTATTGAGAATAATTGAAGTGTTAAACTTGACTAAAAAAATTTGATTTATGGTGTTATCGCTTGGAGGGAGCAATGTGACTAAAAGAATAATGAATGTAATGTTAATTTGTTTGATTTTACTTAGTGTAGTAACTGTTAGAGGACAGTTTGTTGAAGGAAGAAATACCCAAAGAAGTAATGATAATCAATCTCTTTCTTTAAGTGAGCAGGAAATAGCTAATGAAATTAGTAATAAATTCAAAAGTCCATTCCTTGAAAATCAAGGGCAATTAGGAAATGAAGAAATCATTTTCTATGGTTCACTACCAAATGGGAAAATAGCTTTCGGTGAGAGTAAAGCAATGCTCTGGATGGAGGGGATGAATTGTATCATTACTCTCAAGTTCATAGGAGCTCAAGAGGTTTTGCCAATAGGAATAAAAGAACTCATGACAAAGAGTAACTACTTCCTTGGCAATCGAGGAACATATACTGATGTGAAGAGTTATGGTGCAATTCTATATAGCAACTTATGGAATGGTATTGATCTCTATTACCAAGCTACTTCTAAGGGAGTAAAGTATGAATTCCGAGTAGCCCCTGGTGCTAAACCTGAAGATATCAGCATACAATGTGAAGATCAAGAACAACTTATCATTGGAAAAGATACATTGACCATTCTGAAAGGTAATAGTCGATTCATAGATGAGGGATTAAAGGTCTTACAGGATGACATAGAAATTGATGCAAAATTTGTTTCTAAGGGGAACGATATTTTTGGATTTCAACTAAGCGAGTATGATAAGACCAAATCATTGATAATTGATCCATTACTCTATTCTACATTTGTTGGGGGAAACACTTTTGACTATGGGCATTCAATGGCCCTTGATAGCGAAGGAAACGCTTATGTGACTGGTAGAACCTATTCCTATGACTTTCCAACAACAGCAAATACTTACAATAGAACCTATAGTGGCGCTCTTGATTGCTTTGTTTTCAAACTTGCAGCAGATGGTTCATCACTGCTCTATTCAACGTTTGTTGGTGGAATGGATGATGACTCTGGAGATTCGATTGCCCTTGACAGTGAAGAGAATGTTTACGTGACAGGTTATACAAAGTCGACCGATTTTCCTACGTCAGTAGGTGCATTTAATGAATCATTTAATATGGAAGAGGACTGCTTTGTCTTTAAACTTTCAGCTAATGGTTCTTCCCTGCTTTACTCGACATTTGTTGGTGGAATGCTTGCTGACTCTGGGTCTTCGATTACCCTTGACAGTGAGGGAAACGCTTACGTGACTGGTCATACAGATTCATTTGATTTTCCAACGACAGTAGATGCCTTTGATGAGTCATTTAATGGTGGAGATGATTGCTTTGTTTTCAAACTATCAGCTAATGGTTCCTCACTGCTTTACTCAACATTTATCGGGGGAAGCAATCTTGATTATGGTGTTTCGATTGCCCTTGACAATGAAGGGAACACATACGTGACTGGTTCGACAGGATCAAGTGACTATCCAACGACAGAAAACGTTTACAACAGAATCCTTGGAGGATATAGGAATTGCTTTGTCTTCAAACTCTCAACTGATGGCTCCTCTTTGCTCTACTCAACGTTTGTCGGAGGAAGCAGTGAAGACTCTGGAAATTCGATTGCCCTTGACAATGAGGGGGACGTTTACGTGACTGGTTATACAGATTCAGATGATTTTCCAACAACTACTGAAGCCTATGATAAGAAATACAATAGGGATGGGGATTGCTTTGTCTTCAAACTCTCAACTGATGGCTCCTCTTTGCTCTACTCAACATTTGTCGGAGGAAACTGGGATGATAAAGGATTTTCAATTTCCTTTGATAATCAAGGAAATGCTTATGTAACTGGTTCGACACAATCAAGTGACTTTCCAACAACGGAAAACGCTTACTCTAGAACTCATGTTGGTAGTACTGATTGCTTTGTCATCAAGCTCTCTGTTGATGGTTCCTCCTTACTCTATTCAACGTTTATTGGGGGAAGCAGTGATAACTTTGGGTATTCAATGGCCCTTGACAGTGAAAGAAATGTTTACGTGACTGGTTCAACAGGATCAAGTGATTTTCCAACGACAGTAAATGCTTATGATCAAATACAAAATGGTGGTAAAGATTGCTTTGTTTTCAAGCTTTTATTCGAAGATGTTACACAAGGTATTGGTTTACCAACAATTGGATCAATCACTCTGACATTTTCCGTCCTGATAATTATTGCTACAATAATAGTAATTATTCCGCAAAGGAGAAGAAGAAAATAGTTAAGTGTCTTCCATTTTCTTTTTTCCTTTTTTTTTCTAATTTAGCTTCTTTTATATAAAATTCTAAAGCGGCGGTTCGAATCCGTCTGGGCCTGCCACTTCTTTCAAGACTGAAAACTTCTTATATCGTGAGCAATTACTTATTATCATTATATTTTAAGGTGTAACAAATGGTTTTAGTATGGTGGGCTTGGGTGCTCATTTCCTTAGCGATTCTCGTTGGAACCATAGGCATATGTGTTATTGGTTATTTCGTTTTCCTCGCAGCTACTGCTGATTCGCGGAAATGACTAATAGGATTCACTAATGTTTGAATCCCTCACGAAAACAATTAATTGCACCACTCTTTGTGGTGCTCATCTTTCTCTTTTATTTGGTAATTATTTTTTCAATAGTTCTGTTAACTTCTTCAGCTATTGATTTTCTTTCTTTGCTTGTTGATTTTCCAAGACCAATTTCTGAGAAGACTTTTGTATATCTCCCTGTTCCACTTGGTCTAATACTCACTATCAGCATGTTTTCTTTCTTATCTTTTAGAATGAGGTTTTGGCCATCCATTGTCGAGTGGTAAACTACTTGGAATTTTTCATTGAAATACTTGTTAATTTCCTCTGTAGACTTTAACACTTTCTGAAGTCTTTGTGGATAATCTAGTTTCACCATATCTATTTGTGTTCTTACAACCTCTACGGATGGATATTTCGGTAATTGGCTATTGTTTGTGAACCAGTTCATCAACCAAAGTGCTTGTTGAAAAGGTGACTTCATACATATCGGATGCGTTTTGTTAAAGAAAATATTAGTATAATCTGCTCCAGATATTCGGTTCATATCTGGATTTCTTGTGAGTAATTCGGTAACACCTAAGAAGAATGCTGGTTCTCCTTGAGCTGTTGCATACACCTTTTTCGTTATCTCAGATAATGCCGAAAGCATAATTAATGATATTCTTTCTTGGACAAGAATATAAGCATCAGATTTTCTACTTTTTGATTCTGCGATTAATCCTGTTGTGAATGATTCTTCCTGATTATCGACTATTGTTTCTTTACCTGTCCCAGGAATTTTTAAGAGGAATGTTCTATCAGCATCTCCATCATGATTAAAAACAGCTTTTGATTGATTCATATACTTCTGAGTTAGGTCGCCCCATATTTCTCTTGGATCCCTATCAGGTGCTATAGGATTTAAAACATCGTTATGAAGAATTATATCTGCATTCATTTCACTTTTAATTAATTCCCAAACAGGTCCTGCCATACTGTGTCTACAATCAACTATGTATTCTCCTTCAATTTTCTTTAAGGGAACTACTTTTTTTATGGAAGTGAAGAATTCTTCTCGCAAAGCAGACGCTTCTATTTTTTCATATTGGCCTATTTCTTTGGGGTGAACCATTACAGTATCTTTTATTGCTTCTTCTACTACGGGAGCAAGTGTTCTAGGTAAAAATCCATAGATCTTTTCTGATTCAAGACTTGGTGGACAAGTTATTTCAGCTCCGTTTTTTTCAAGTAATTGAAAGGCATTTTTCGCATTAATTACTAACTTCAAACCAATGTATTGCTGAGGACTATGACTTCTCCCAAAGAAACATCCTGGTACCTTTAGTTGATAACAAGCAAACATGAATTCGGGAACTGTTACTGGTCCATCTAATTCTTTAATTGAGAGACCAGAGCGTCTTAAATACTCTCGAGCACTTATAGAAATTGATTGGTGAACCCTACTACCATCATACCCGATTAAGATTTCACTCTCGAGAGTTTTAGCAAATGCTGCGGTATACTTTTCAAAGAAATCTACATTATAGGCTGAAAATAAATCCCTTGGTCCATTTGTTCCTGTTTTCTGTGCTAATTTTATATTGAAGTTGTATTCAGGA
This sequence comes from Candidatus Heimdallarchaeota archaeon, assembly GCA_019058165.1. Classification (GTDB taxonomy): domain Archaea; phylum Asgardarchaeota; class Heimdallarchaeia; order JABLTI01; family JABLTI01; genus JABLTI01. The sequence continues at coordinate 33,846 of JAHLVZ010000016.1, read as the reverse complement.
ACAGCCATGGGATTTGATGTGCTTAATTTAAGAGGTTCTAGTTTTGGGAGTGTCAAATATTTCACCAATTGTTTCTTAATCAAATCAGAACATTAATCAATATATTAATTTCTTTAGCAATTAATTGTGTCGGTGATACTTTGAAATCTTTAAGTCTTGGTGGTGTCTGTGCTGATTTTACCTGTGCGATATGTTGTAAAGATACCAAGATGATGCTTTCATTAAATGATATTGAAAAGATAGAAAAATTAGGATATAAGAAAGATGATTTTTGCTTTCTGGATGAAGATGGTTTTTTCAAACTTCGCAATATTAATGGTAACTGCTTCTTTTTAGAAGAAAACAAGTGTCAGATTTATGCTGACAGACCACAAGGATGCAAATTTTATCCGATAATTTTTGATTTGGATTTAAACAAAACAACTCTTGATGATGATTGTCCTTTAGTTCACACAATCTCAGAAAAAACTCTGCAAAGTTTCACTATGGATCTGAAAAAGTTTGTAAAGTATTTACTCAGAGAAAAAGCCAACGATTAAGGAATTTTTTCTTTTTTGGCTTGTAATTTCTTTGCCAATTGTATTTCGTCTATAGATTCAAGGATTTCAATAGCTTTTGTGTACTCTTTCTCAGCAATTCGATTACAATCAGGATCATCCTTATCTAAGTAGCTATGTGCTAATTTCTCATGGGAGAATGCTTTATTCTTTTTAGATAAAGCAATATTCTTTTCCATCTTTGCTTTCTCCTCAAGTAAAGAGTGCTTAGCAAGCCTATCAAGTTCTTTTTTATCAATTAGGATTTTATCGAGTGTTGTAATAATTTTCTCGTACAAATTGCATACTCGATCAAACATATGTATCGCAGTTTCAAAGTCTGCATCTTTCATTGCTTCAGAACTTAAATTCTCAAAAATTTTCACAGAACTCTCAAAGCAAGTTTTTGCTCGATCATAATTCTGTATTAAACTGTATCCTGTGCCTGCTTCTTCGAAATTCAAGGCAGAATTTTTTAGCTCATTATTTGTTTCAGCTATTTTTGCTTGTTGTTCAAAACCTACTGCAGCTTTTTTTACTCCAATTAATCCTATTGCTTGGTAAAGTCTGTTTATTCTTGTTTCTTTGCCAGTCATTTGTTTCCAGGCGCGAATTGCTGCAATAGCAAACTCAATTGCTTGTTCTAATTCATTGTTTTGTTGAGCTAATCCAACCAAATGTTCATACGTCTTTGCAGAGTCCTCCCATCGACTGGCACTGTAATTTGCTTCTGCTTCTCCTTTTAGGTGGTCAATTTGAGTTTTCATTCAAAAACAAGTCCGCTTTGGTTTTTACAATATTTGTTAAACTAATTAAGCTTCAAAAACTCTATGGTTATGGTAAATTTGTATAAAATAAAGAAAATAAGGAAAGAAGTAATATTTGGAAACCAGACCTATGTTTCATCTGGTTCCGTTTCTTCTTCCGTTTCATATTCTTCTAAATCGATTTCTTCTTCTGGTTCTTCTTCTTCCTCAATGTCTTCGATTGCATCTTCAGTTTTTGGAGTTCTTATTACTCTAATAAAGGTGAATACCAGCGCTAGAACACCTATACCAATTGTAATTACAAATGTGATTATGTATAGTATTGGTACAGGATATGGAATGGCTTCTCCTGGATGGATCTCTAAATAGACTTCCTCTGTTATATTAAAGCCGTATCCTCTTTTGTGGGCTACGATGTTTACGCTAACAAATCCTTTCTTTAGATTAGTTGTATTAATTACACCTTCGTAATAAGAATTGTTTATTTGTGTCATGTAAAATGAATCTGTTATTCGCGCTGCTCTCCAAATTCTTAATGTTACATTGATGTCTTCTATTACTGAATCATTTTGAGCGCAATATGATACACTACTGTTTAATAAGTCTCCAATTTTCGCATCGTAGGCACTGACATAATAATCATCACTACGAAGTACTGCATACATTTTCGCAACCCATTGTAAAGCTCTTTGGAAGAATATATCATTAACTTCATATCTTCCGATCATTGTATTATTTAGGATTTCAGCTGATCCAATACCTAAAATTCTCGAACCATAAGATGTTTCAACTGCAGCAACTAAGGAGTTGTTCACTCCAGTTGTTTCATTTAACCAGTATATTGTATCACCATTTTCATCGGCGAATATTGATTCATTTCCATAAAATAGTGAATAGCTGTCAATTAGTTCATCACTGTCTGTTAGATTGCTTTCTTCAGTAAATCCTGTTATCCAGCTTGCATTTTGTTCTAGAAGAGTTCCGGTGTATTTTATTTTGGTTATGATTTCATCAGTAAGTGGAACATATTGATTCTCATTGATTAATGGATGATCTAGGAAATCAGTAGAGAAGAATGATGATAATGTGTTATTCTCTCCATCATCAGCTGGGAGAGTTGCATTTATGAATCTTGCAGAAGTGTTATCAAATTGGAACCCAAATGGTTTTGTTAATTCCCATGCGTTTGTAGAAGCAGTAGCCTCGGATCCTGCAATTATCAAACTACGTCCATGATTTATGAAAGATGTAAGATCCGTTAATTCCGGAATTGAAAAATTAAGATCAGGTTCCAGGATCATTAAAACATCAATGTATCGAAGAGTTGTTTCGACCAATTCATCGCCGTCATTAACAATCAACTGAAAATTATTATCATTAGTCCAATTTGCTATTCCAGAGTATTTTAGCGCAATATCTGTGGTATTATCATTATGACTTAAATCAAACAGAATTGTAATATCCTCTGGTCTTGGTAAATCTGGCACATAAGGATCTTCCACTGTCATTGTACCTGTTGTTGAACAATTTAGTGACAAATACTCAAATGTACCTAAAGTATCAGCAACAAACTCTACACTAACGGTTGAGTTTGCAATTATTGTTTCATTAATTCCGTACTCTAAAATTTCGAAACTATGTCCAATATCAACACTTTCTATTGTTATATTTACAGTGGTACTTTCCTTTACTGTAAATTCAGCCGGAGTAAATTCTGTTGCGGAAACATTTATGTTTAAATAAACTGTTCCAATGTGAAATAGATCCGGCGAGATATCATCATTAATTTGATTAGGTATTGCTTTTGTTGTCAAACCATTCCCGAGGACAATAATAGAAATGACTGTTAAAGTCCATAGTAGTTTTCTTATCTTCATTTGCAAATTTTACACCTCTGAAATTTAGAGAGTACGAATAAATCTCCTCTACCTAGAGGATACATAAACGTTATCGTTCTTGCATTAAATTAAGCTTTAAAATCTTTTCTTCAAGTTTTTTTTGAAAAATCTTGCTATTCGTCTACAAATAAGTCATTTTTGTCCGATACATAATATTTTAATCATATGCTACTTTTATTTATTGTCCAGATTGGTTAATATGTAAATATACAAAAAGATATTAACTAATTTATGAAACTCGTTAAAGTGTGTAATTATCATGTCATCTCGGGTTGAACAGATTCACGAAATACTTACAAAGCTAAAAGCAGGTCATGATGGTGTTGAAGGCTGCTTGTTAGTTACTGCTCAAGGACTTCCAATTGATTCTGCTTTTGATAGTGGTGCTGATGAGGATCTCATTTCTGCTATGACTGCAGCAATTTCATCAGTTTCTGAAAGAGTTACTAAGGAACTTGGAAAAGGAAAAATTAACAATATCTCAATTTTAGGTGATAATGGTTATATTATTCTGCTTGATGTTGCCTCAAGAGCTGTTTTAACAGTATTAGCGAAAACTGATGCAAACCTAGGTTTAATTCTATTATTATCAAGAAAATCTTGTACTCAGTTATCTGAGTTAATTTAAGAAGTATTCTCTTAGAGATTGGTCCCATCAAGGTCATCATCAGATGGAATAAGCTTTGCTAATCTTTTGAACAATTCTAAGAATTCAACACCTGAAGGTGAGATTCGATAGATCGTTAATCCTTCATCTTCGTCATCGAAAATGAGATTTCTTGCCATCAAAAATATCAATAAGGGTTTAGCTCTGTCTACAGGTAAATTAGCTGCTCTGGCAATCCTTGTTAGTGGTAGGTCTGATTGATAATAGATGATATTGAGGATTTCATTGTAAATCTCATATTTTGAGCGTCTTAGACTTGATCTTCTTCTCGACATAAACTAGCACTACACAGCACAATTGTGCTTCATGTAAATAGAATTTTCTCTTCTTTAAATATTTTTTAACTCTTAAAATCGGAGGTTTTTTAAGAAATCGTATTAATTTTATTGTGGAGCGCTTACTTTGAAGTTTTTCGTCTATATGGTTACGTGTTCTGATGGAACAATTTACACTGGTTATACTAAGAACCTTTTGAAACGAATAGAACAACATAATTCTGGGAGCAAAGGAGCAAGATATACTAAAACCCGAAGACCAGTTAAACTCTCATTTGTTGAGATTGTGCAGACCCAGAAAGATGCTATGCTGAGGGAACTCGAACTAAAGAGGTTACCAAGGCAGAGAAAGCTTGACTTAATTAATGGAGTGGCTGAGTAAAAGAAATTCTTTTACAGCTTTATGATTCTGTATAAATCAACAAAAGTAATGTGCAATTCTTTTTTGTGGAATTCAAATTGTCTAATAATTTCAAAATCCATTTGAATGATTTGTTCAATCTTTGCTCCCAATTCTTTGCAATGTTCTTTGAAGAAATCCCTTGTTTTTTCTGCATAGGGAATTATTGTATAAATTGTATCTGTAAGTGTTAATGCAATTTCTATGAAGAACCTATCTCTCGAGATACTTTCTTTTCTCATTCCGAATGGTGGATTCATAATTATTGTATCTATGCCCTTCAAATTGCAATCTTCAACACTGATACATATCCAATCACACCGTTCAGTGAAATCCAATTTTTCACAGTTCTTTTTTGCAATTTGTATGACTTCTAGATCAATATCAATACCAATTGCTTTTCTCGCTCCTAAATAAGCTGCACCTATTGCGAGTGTACCAGTTCCACATCCTAAATCAAGGACATTTTTCGCGTAAATATCGTTATGATCGACACCAGCGTTCCAAAGCATATTAGCAGCTACTCGAGCAGATGTAGGGTATTGTTCCAAATGTAATTTTGGTTCAGGAATACCTTCTAAGTTTGAAAGAAACATCTCGAGGTCTTTTCGTTTTACCCGCAAGTCTTCTACAACCAAACTATGATAAACTGAACATTATCCTTAATAAAAAGAGTTCTTAAAAGGCCAATAACAAGCCTTTCAAGATAATTATCTCGAGTAAATCTACTCAAATGAATTTCTTATATGCTGTTCTGAAGTTTGCACCAGGATATTCAGCTTTTGAACCTAGTTTATCACTAATTCGCAAAAGTTGGTTATACTTGGCAGTTCTCTCACCTCTGGCTATTGAGCCTGTTTTGATTTGTCCGGCACATAGACCAACAGAGAGATCAGCTATACTGGTATCTTCAGTTTCCCCGCTTCTATGTGAAACGACTACTGAATAATCATTCTCCCAGCACATTTTAGCAGCAGCAAAAGCTTCAGTAATTGTTCCAATTTGATTTATCTTTAGAAGGAGAGAATTAATGGATTGTTTCTTTATTGCTATCTCGAGACGCTTTGTATTAGTTACTGTTAAATCATCACCAACTATTTGGACTTTATCAGCTACTTTCTTACGTAGTTCAGCGAAACCAGAAAATGACTCTTCATCAAATGGATCTTCAACACTAACAATAGGATAGGTTTGAATCAAATCATACCAATAATCAACTAATTCACCTTCAGAAATTACTTTCTCATCAATGTGATACTTGCCTTCCTTATAGAATTCAGACGCAGCAGGATCAAGAGCAAAACATATTTCATCTTTCACTTTGTAACCAGCTTCTTCTGTTGCACTAACAAGTAAGTCCATAGCTTCTTTACTGGTGTCTACTGGGGAGCCGAATCCACCTTCATCCCCTACATTAGTTGCTGAAGGGCCATATTTCTTCTCAAGAATTTTCTTTAGAATTTGGTAAATTTCTGAAATGGAACGCATAGCTTCACGAAAATCAGTGAAACCAAGTGGCATAAGCATGAACTCTTGAGGAGCTAGTTTACCTCCTGCATGACTTCCACCATTAATGACATTCGCCATTGGAACAGGAAGGAGATATTTAGTAGTTTTTTTATTATAAGCAAGATTATAGAGTTGCTCGTAAAGAGGGATACCTTCGAGTTTAGCAGCTAATTTACAACTAGCAAGTGAAACACCTAAAGTAGCATTAGCACCTAACTTAGATTTATTAGGTGTACCATCCAACTCGAGCATGAGCTTATCTAAGGTTTTAATGTCTCGAACATCTTTACCTTTCAGAGCAGGTAAAATCTTTTCTTGAGTATTTTTTATAGCAGTAAGAATACCTTTACCAAGAAAACGGTTCTTATCTTTATCTCGTAACTCAAGAGCTTCATTAGTTCCAGTACTCGCACCTGAGGGAACTATAGCGCGAGCTTTATGCTTAGAATCAGTATAAACTTCTACTTCAATAGTAGGGTTTCCTCTCGAGTCAAATACTTCTCGAGCAATGATTTTTTCGATTGTGTAAATATCTTCAGAAGTCATATTAAACGCCTGATACAAACCATGATTAATTTGAAAAATGTAATTGGTGCGGAGGGCGCGATTTGAACACACGAACCTCTACAGGAGAGGATTTCCTATACTTTCTGGCCCTATGGAGTTCCTAACCAACACGATTAGGGATCTTAAGTCCTCCGCCGTTGACCTAGCTGGGCTACCTCCGCACGTCTTTTATAGTCAACAGCACTTGTTTTTTCTCTTCTCATTTGTTAAAAAGTTTTGTGTTTCATAATGATTATTCAACAAATTTTACAATTTAGCATTTAATTTTCAAAAAAAGACACAAAACATTTTAAGTTTAAATAGAAGTTTTCCAATAATTGTAAGTAGAAGCTGGAGTAGCCAAGCGGTTACGGCGGTGGTCTCGAAATTTTTGTTTTATCTCGAGATAACCACTATCTGCAAAGATGCGGGGGTTCGAATCCCCTCTCCAGCACCAAAAAATTTTGTCTTGATAAAATTAGGAGAGAAATGATTCTTATAAAAACTAGCTAAGGAGAATATTGAATCCAAACAGAGGTTCTCCGAAACTGATTCTGCTTGGTGAAATCGTAATTTAAAAACTCAGAAACTCGACCGGATACTACCTTGACAACTCGATCTCTACATGTATGGAGTCTGGCATCTTTACTCTCATTATTTGTTTGAGAGTTCTTTCTTCTGCGTCTATGTCGATTAGTCTTTTGTGTATTCTCATTTCGTAGTGTTCAAATGTTTGTGTACCGTTTCCACAAGGAGATTTTCTTACTGGTACGGTTATTACTTTTGTTGGTAGAGGAATTGGTCCGGACATTCGCACACCTGTTCTTTCGGCAATTTTTCTAATCTGGTCACAGATTCTTGCCAAGGTGTTTGTGTTTTGTGCACTGAGTCTTATTCTCGCACGTTGCGTAGACATTATTTTTCAAACCTACTATTTTTCGCTAATTTCTTTTGGTTCTTGATTCTTTTAAAAAACTTTGCATTGAAATTGAACGTAAGCCGTTTTTTTCCTTTTTAAAGGAGTCATTTGTTGCAAATAATAACAATATTAAAATAGTGTAAGAAGTGGCAAAACTCCACTAATAAATGAATGTGAGACTATCATGTTCAATTTATTATCAATTGGGTCTTATAAAAGTAAGACATCCAATTTGGCTTTGAAAAAGTCAATCGAAAAATCGATTGGAGAAACAAAAAAATGGGTCATCGTAAAAGTAACGCCCCACACCAAGGTTCCCTTTCCTTCAGAAGAGTCCGTGCTAAGACTCAGAAGGGAAAAGTTCGCTCATGGCCTACATGGGATGGTGAACCAAAACTCTTAGGATTCGCAGGTTTCAAAGCCGGCATGACGCACATCACCGTTATTGAGAATCGTAAAAACAGTCCGATGTTCAATCAAGAACGCATTGTTCCTGTGACTGTTTTAGAATGCCCTCCTCTCAAAGTGATCGGCATAAGGGGGTATACCTATACTCCTACTGGTCTTCAAATCGCTGCTGAAGCAATGATTAAGGACCTCCCTCCAGAACTTGAAAGGAAAATGATTATTCCTAAAAAGTACAAAGCCGCTTCACGCCTAAAAACCCTACAAGAGCGTCTTGGGTCAATTTATGAATTGAGAGCTATAGTAATCACGAATCCAAAGGATGCAAAACTTCCTCGCAAGAAACCCGATATCCTCGAGATAAAAGTGGGTTGCAAAGATGTGAAGGAAGGTTTTGAGTTTGCCAAAACACTGTTAGGGAAAACGATCACTATTGATGCTGTTTTCGAGACAGGCGAATTTATTGACACTATTGGTGTGACAAAAGGTAAAGGTATTCAAGGACCTGTTAAAAGGTTCGGAATTAAGATCTTGTCTCGCAAGACAAGAGGTGTTAAGCGTAAGCCCGGTGCACTTGGCCCCTGGCGTCCCGCTCGTACAATGTATACAGTTGCTCATCAAGGTCAACACGGCTATCATCAACGCACAGAGTACAACAAACTCATCTTGAAGGTTGGAACTAAAGAGGAGAATATTACTCCTGCTGGTGGTTTCAAAAGATATGGTTTTGTTAACAATGACTATGTAATAATGAAAGGTAGTATTCAAGGAACTGCCAAACGAATGATTACCATGAGAAACCCAATCCGAGGTAAGAACAAGACTTCTGCTCCGGACATCGTAGCAATTTCATTAACAAGTAAGATGTAGGAGGACGCAAAGGTTGAAAGCAAAAATTTATGGTGCAATAGGCTTAGCAAAAAAGACTCGAGTTGACTTACCAGAGGTATTCGAGACACCTTATCGCCCCGATTTAATTCGAAGAGCAGTTCTTGCTGTTCAGAGCACAAAAAGACAACCAAAAGGTACAAAATACCAAGCTGGTTGGATAGTTGCTTCAAGTTGGGGTACTGGTAGAGGTGCCGCGAGAACTCCCAGAACTCATGGTCGAAGAACACATCACTCTCAAAGAGGAGCTCTTGTTAACTATACTGTTGGTGGGCGAGTTGCTCATCCACCGAGAGCTGAGAAAAAGATCGTTGAAAATATTAACAAGAAAGAACGCAGATTAGCCATACGTAGTGCTATTGCTGCTACTTCTAGAAAAGACCTTGTAATTGGTCGAGGTCATCGAGCAGATAGCTTTGAGTTATTACCTATCATTTTTGAAGATGCAATACATGACAAGATAGTAAAAACCAAAGATGCTGTTGAATTGCTTACGAAAACTGGTTTGATTAGTGACATCACTAGAGCTGAGGATGGTAAAAAGATTAGAGCTGGCAAAGGGAAAGGTCGCGGTAGGAAATACCGTAATCCTGTTGGACCTCTCTTCGTTGTTGATAGAAAGTCTAACTTTTGCAATGCTGTTAAAAACCTTCCTGGTGTTGATGTAGTGCATGTAAAGTATTTAAATGCCGAAATGCTCGCCCCTGGTACACATGCTGGAAGACTAACTGTTTGGATGGAAAAAGCATTGAAAGAAATCAATGATATTTATCCTTCACAAGTTAAGAAAACTACCGCTACTAATTAGGAGATAAAGACTAATGACTGAAGAAAATTACTACAAAATTATTATCTCACCTTACAGTAGTGAAAGGATCTTCGAGATAATTGAAAGCCAAAACAAGCTTGCTTTTATTGTTAACAAGAAAGCAAACAAGACTACAATCAAACGGGCAATTGAAAAACTTTACAACGTGAAGGTTGTGAAAGTAAATACTATGATTACACCTTCCGGCAAGAAGAAAGCGATTGTAAGATTACACCCAACAAATAGTGCGGTTGATCTTGCCACTGCGCTTGGATTAATGTAATGGTGGTAGACAAATGGGAAAACGAATTTTAGTTCAAAGACGTGGTCGCGGTGGCTCTCAATTTAGAGCAAGCACCCACAAAAGCAGAGGACCTGTGAAGTATCCACAATTAACTGCTGAGGATTACAAGAAAGCAATAAGACATCTAATAGTTCTTAACCTCATGCACGATCCTGGTAGAGGAGCTCCAGTAATGGAAGTTAGAGACCAAAATGGAAAGAAACATCTTCTCTTAGCTCCTGAAGGTATCAGAGTCGGTCAAAAAATATTCCAAGGTCCAAATTCACCCATCAAACTCGGAACTATTAAACCTCTAAAAAACATCCCAGATGGTACTTATGTTCACAATGTTGAATTAAGACCAGGAGATGGTGGGGCAATGGTTCGAGCTTCAGGTGCTTTTGCTACTATTGTTTCACATAGCAGAAAAAAAGTTATTTGTCAGATGCCTAGCGGTGTTTTGAAACCGTTTAATCCAAGATCTCGAGCAACAATTGGTGTTGTTGCTGGAGGAGGAAGAACCGAGAAACCTTTCCTCAAAGCAGGAGCAAAACATCATCATCTGAGAGCAAAAGGTCACAAATATCCAAGAGTACGTGGAAATGCAATGAACGCTGTTAGCCATCCTCATGGTGGTGGAAGTAGTACGCGAACTGTTTCAAGAAACGCTCCTCCTGGTGCAAAAGTTGGGTTAATAGCAGCCAGGCAATCTGGTCGTAAAAGAGGAAGAAAATAGTTTCTTTTTCTTTTTTTATTTATTTATTTTCTTATAAAATTAAACGTATTAAGGTCTATTTACTCGAGATAAAGTGATTAGAAAACTGGTGCGGGGGATGGGATTTGAACCCACGGAGGCCTACACCATAGCGACCTCAGCGCTACTCCATTGACCTAACTAGGACACCCCCGCGTTTTTTGATGGGTAATTATGTTTGCTGATACAGTCTCTTTTTAATGTTTTGTTAGGAAAACAAAATTTTAATTTTAAATACTAACGTATTGTTGCTGGGAATATTAAGATAACATCTGGAAATACCGTATTTTTATGTATTACTTCCGTAAAAGTATCCTTTGTAGTGGTGTTTCCAAATGATTAATTACGAGGATAACCCTGAAGGAATTTTTGTACTTAACGGTCAAATTTTCTCTGTAAATGATTTAATTAGTATTATGCGTCGTCATGGTATTCGAATCCATTTGAACCGAACTGGTTTAACAATCGATGGTGAACAAATTACCTCAATTTCTAATTTAGACGGGAATAGGTGTCCTTTGGCTACTGCTTGTGATAAGAGAATTGCTCTTGTTGAATTCTTAAAGCTACAAAAGACTCAAGTTGTACAAGAGGAAGATAATTATGACTATGAACCGCCTTTAGCTCGTCCTATGCAAGAACGTGGTGATTCATCAGATTATAGAAAAGAACCTTCGAGACGTGATTTTATACAACCAAATAATCATGATTTGTTTGAGGGCAATATTTCGGATAGATCGAATTTCTATGAGGAACCGGAAAAAGAGGAACGACCTCAATTTGAAGATGAAAGTTTCTATGATAATCCTCGAGAGAAACAATTTGAGGATTCACTTTTCCAGAGTAAGAAATACCCAGAGAAGGAATACTCTCAAGAGAAACAGGTCTATGATTATAAAACTGAAGAGCTCTCTAATTCATATTGCAAAAGATGCGGTTATGATATAAATTCTACTTGGAATTCCTGTCCAAAATGTGGACAACGAATCTTAGTCGAAAGAGCAAGTAATGACGATTATCTCTTCAAATAAACAATAATAATTGCTTCCTTATTGTATTTCAAAAGGGAAGCGACCGAATTTTTTTTAACTTAGAAGAAATTTCCTTCGAACTAGAACATAGGACGAGGATTAGTAATGTCAACTACCACAACCCCAAAATGGGTTTTCAATAAAGAATTAGCCGATTTAAAAGGAAAATATATCACAGTTGTTACTACTACTGGGAAAAGCTTCAACGGTTTGTTAAAAGCCTGGAACCCTGATACTTTTGATTTATGCTTATCAAATGTTAATGAGGGTAAAAACTCTTACTTCAAAGTTTTTCTTAGAGGACCTATCATTTCTGAGATTTTAATTTCTGAACAACCTTTTGATTTAAGCGGACTCGCTTTGGAATTACAAGAAAGATTGAATTTACTTGAAGCTGATGTTAAACTATATGAGGATGCTCGTATGATCCAAGTTTTGAACAAAGTCAAGGTTACAGAGAAAGGAGTCGAAGGCACAGGTCCTGTAGCAGATAGAGTCAGAGTTGTTTTTGAACAATTCATGGAAAGTCTAGCTGAAGAAGAAGAAAAAGATGAATAATTTGTTTTTATCTTCTTCCAAATTTCATTTTAACTTCTGGTGACTGTTTTGTTTGAAATATTTGAAAGTGATTTACTGGGAAGAAATGGAATAATTCATTCTACAAAAGGTAAGATTAGAACCCCTAGTTTTGTTCCTGTAGTTCATCCGGAAGTTTCGAAGAATCTTATAAATGTTGTAGATTTTCAATCAAAGTTTGATGTTGATTTAATTATTACAAGTTCATATATCTTAAAGAGAAGATTTTCTGATAGTGAGATTAATCTTCATGATCTTACTAATTTTCAAGGTCCAATTATGACTGATTCCGGAGCGTATCAATCATTAGTTTATGGTGAGATTGATTTGACCCCGGAAAATGTCATTGAGTTTCAAGAAATGATTGGTTCTGATTTTGCTGTTCCTTTGGATATTCCAATATCAAAAACTGACTCTTATGAAATTGCTAAGTATAAAGTTCAAGAAACTATTTTACGAAATCAAAAAGTTCCTTCATTGATTAAATCACAAAAAACTATTTGGGTGGGTCCTATTCAAGGTGGAAGATTTCTAGATTTAGTAAAGAAATCAGCCATTGAAGCAAATAAAGTTGATTGTTTTAATATGTTCGCCATTGGTAGTGTAGTTGAATTAATGAATGATTATAATTATGATATTTTAATAGATATTATTCTTACAGCTAAACAGATTCTCAATCCTGCAAAACCCATCCATTTATTTGGAGCAGGACACCCCTCTATGTTTCCATTAATAGTTGCAGCTGGTTGTGATACTTTTGATTCAGCAGCCTATGCTTTATATGCTCAAGATGATCGATATATGACTACTAATTACACTTACCAATTAGCAGATCTTAACGAATTTCCTTGTAATTGCCCCATTTGCTCTAACATTAATCCAAAGGACCTTTTGAAGCTAGAGAAATTTGAAAGGAAGAAATTATTATCAGCACATAATTTGTATGTTTGTCAAACTGAGATTAAGCATATTAGAAGTTCAATCTCTTCTGGCACTTTCTGGAATTTACTCGAGAGTAGATCTCGAGTTCATCCGAGTTTAAGAAGAGGATTTGATAGGTTACAGAAATACTTGAGACAACTATCTAAGAACACAGCTTCTACAAAGAAAAAAGGTATCTTGTTTACATCTGAATCCGATTTAAATCGACCTGAGATTTTGCTTCATAAAAACCGGTTAAATAATTTATCTACAAAGAAGAGGAAGAAGCTTTTACTTATTTCAATATTAAATGATGAGATTAAAGAAACATATCAAATCTACAAAATTATTCGTAATTATGTTAATAAACATCCGAATTTAATTAAGAAATTCGAGATTTGGATTGTTGCCCCATATTTTGGGCTTTTACCAATTGAGATTAGTGAAGTTTATCCTTTAACACAATCAGTATTAGCTGAGGATATTTCTAAAGAGAAAATGCAAGCTATCATCTATGATAGTATTAATCTTGTTAAGAAGTGGTCTTTTCAGGAAATATTTTTACTTGGTGAAATTAAGGAATTTATTAGTTTGGAAAAAGAAATTAATCTTCTATCAGACTTAAAAACTAAGATAAAGACATTTGGTTTTAGTATTAATGAAGATAACTTTGAACAATTATCAGCTATTTTTGACATTATTCAAGTTTAATCTTTCATTATTGCTGAGTTTTTATTCTTAAATTTTAGATATATTTTAGATGACTATGATTCAAGAGTTATTACTTGTCAATATTACAAAAAATTGTTTTAGTACGTATAGTTCCAGGTTAATATTCACTCTTATATCTAAAAGCGATTTTTGTACCCGAAATGAATTAGCTGACTGGACCGGCTTTTCCAGCATTACTATCTCAAGATACCTACAAGAATTTGGTAAAGCAAGTTTAATTGCAAATGCTCCAGGAATAGTTTATTTATCTGAATTTGGAAAAAAAGTGTTTGATTCACTTGGAAATTTATTTCAAAATGAAATTGAAATAGCTAATAATATCAATTATGATCATTAATTCATTGAGTTATTAATTTTGGGAGTTTCTCTCGGATTTCTCTTTTTAATTGATATTTTCGTTCATTTCTGTTTCCACTGCGAGTTAAGAATCCTTCTTCATATAATCTGGCCAAATATGTGCTTCCTGTTGTTATTTTTAACCTGGTATTGAATAGGTCTTGATAAGAATCACAGATATCATTTGTTGTAAATAATGCTCCTGTTCCAAAAGCTGTTGAAATTAACAGTTTAACTCGGTCAAAAACCGGCATATCTAATGCATCTTCTATTGGGATATCAGGTGAATCTTCTAGTGATCCTGGACTTTTCCCTAATATATTATTAGCAGAGACAACTAAAGACTTCAAGCTTTTTTCATCTAAAGTTCCTTCAAAAGTTATTGTGACTTTATTATCTTGCTCGTCACTCATTTCAACTTTAACTTTTCTCTTACTCAATGGCTTGTCTCCAATAGAAGTATAGGTAAGTTAATTTATATTATGTTTTATTATCTGAATATTATCGGGATATTATGTGTTTTCATTATCTTTTTTTCTTTATTATTAGTAAGTGATCCTGGTTTTTAAGGTCTTAGACCCGTATATTTCTAATGGAGATAATTATTTTATTTAAATATTATCTATTTAATTAGACCAAAGATTAATATATTAGATAGTATCTTAAGTACCAAACTGAGATTTATATATTATATATTATTTTATGAGATTAGGTTATTAGGATAAATATAGTAGTTCCAATAGAAGTAATGGGGAGATACCAAAAATTTGATCCAGGAATGGTTGGAAACCTTTATTTTGTGAATAACTATTTATCTATTTGTGAACATTGAATAATTTTTCAATAAAAAAGAAAATAAGCCGACAAAAATACTCTTTTCTTATTATCATTTATTAAAACCCCTTAATTTCCACTGGAAAATCAAACCAAATACGGATATTTCCCGTTTCGTTCACACGTTCACAGAAAATCTGTGAATTCACAAATGAATTGGAGAACATCGTCCTTTTGTGAAAAGAAAACCGGAGAAACCTTCTTTTTTGATCAATTATTCAAAGAAATCCTTAATTTTAACAAATAATAAATAATATTTTGAGTAAAAATGATAAAAAACAGTATAAATTTCATATTACTAATAAAATCCTGTTTTTCTATTACTTTCACTATTACTCTCTTGAGTAAAATGATGGTTTATTCACTATTCAATTGTTATCTTGTGTATACTGTGTATATTGTATATACAGTGTTCATGTGTATACACAATTTTTGTGAATAACCTGTATAAATTCTTACTTTTTTCTAGAAATCTTATGAGGGAAATATGTAGATAATAATACCTCTTATGTGCTTATTTTGTTCTTGTTAACTTGTTATTATGTAATGGAGGTCTGTATTTGGCCAGTTGGATTAGCAGAATCCTAAGTAGAAAGAAGAAAAAAGACATAAGACTTGCGTTTTATGGTGAGGTAAATGCAGGGAAAACTACCTTGGCTAATCGTATTGCCAATGATCTAGGTCATGAAGATTTAGGACCGGTATCTGAGATACCACATGAAACGCGAAAAGTAGTCAAATTGGAGAATGCACAGTTAAAAAAGGATGGCTATGAATTAAACTTTACTTTAATGGATATGCCAGGAATAGCTACGACTGTTGACTATCGTAATTTTGTAAAATTCGGGTTAACAGAAAGCGAAGCAATACAAAGAGCAAAAGAAGCTACAAAAGGAATTCTTGAAGCCATAAAAATGATTGATCAAGTTGATGTTGCACTAATAATCTTAGATTCCACTAAAACACCCTTTGAACAAGTTAATTTAACTATCATTGGAAATTTACAGTTACAAAAAATTCCAATTATTATTATTGCCAACAAAACTGATTTACCTGATTCACGACCTGAATTAGTACGGCAAACATTTTCTGATCAAGCGATTGTTGCTGTTTCCGCTAAAACAGGGGACAATGTTAGTGCATTGTATGAAGCAATTAGGAAGATATCCTGAGGTGAAAAAATGAAGTATTACGTAGATTTTATTACCAAAAAAGCCACAGATAGACTTACTGCTTTCGAGAAAATTAAGATGATTATTCGTTTAGTACGACAGAATAGAGTCTTAATTATTGAAAGTGGATTAACATCCGAAGAACAAGCTGAATTAATCAAACAAACCATGATGGTTATTGATTTTGATAATTTTATTGGTGTTGAGTTCTTCAATTGGAATCGTGGTCCTACTGAATCTAGAAGGTTCTTCAAAAAATTACCTCAAGCTAATGATGCAAAATACACTGTAGTAGCTCCTTCGGCAGCAGTACAAGTCATTGAAGATAGCGAAGACTTACTTTCAATTGAACTAGAACCTAAGAGTGCAAGGTAATTTTTCCTTTTTTTCCAATATTTTTTTTATTTCATAGTTTCTTACATATGTTGTGATGTAATTAATGTCCAAAAAACAATCATCTCGAGTAATTCTGCTTTCCGGAACACCTGGTGTAGGTAAAACAACTATTAGTGATTTATTGAGATTAAAAGAATACTCTGTTATAAACCTCAACGATTTTATAATTCAACATGGTTTATACTTTGGTTATGATTACTCTCGAGAGAGTGTCATTATCGATGAAAATGTATTAAAGATCAAAATTGAAAAAGAACTTGAGCAATTTCCTGGATTATTATTTATTGAGGGCCATACTTCTGAAATTGTTCCTATGGAATTTGTAAAGTTTGCGCTCATATTAAGATGTAATCCGAGTATTTTACGAGAAAGACTATCTTTATCTCGAGATTACTCTCACAACAAAATAGAGGAAAACGTTCAAGCAGAAATTATGGACGAATGTCTTATTGCTATGCAAGAACAACTACCAAGTTCCCTTATTCTTGAAATAGACACTTCTGACCTTATTCCTGAAAATATTGTAGAACAGATAATTTCTCATATTTCTAAAACCTAGTTAAATATGTTCCAAAGCGTATATTGATATAGTTTAATGCTAATATTTTATTCTACTTAATGGGTGATCTATTTGTCTCAAGATAGAGGAAAGTCTCAACGAGGTCCTGTTCCTAGAAGTCCTAAAGAACAAGTTGCTCCAGAAAAGAGTAAAATCTTTACTAAATCTAATTTTACAAAAATTTTCTTACCTTCGCTTTTCTTGATAGCTGTTATCTTAACCCCTGTTCTTTTTGAAGCTTTCAATACTCGTCATCAAAGAATTGATGATATAATAGACTTACCCCTTCCATTTGATCCAGATGATGCATTTGATAATTTGACCCCTCACTTTAATGTAGATATAAATGGCACTGAGGATTTTATGGATGGTTTTACAAATGGAGTAGTTGATCCAGACCGTATTATGTTTCGAATAACACCTGCAGACGAGTATTTCTATTGGCGATTAGAAGTTTTTGATGAATACCTAATGGATATTTGGGGCAAAGACACTGTCACAACAGAAATTTCTGGATATACATCTCATCCTGCAGCTGATGATGATGGAACCTTTACTGTTCAAGCTGATCTTGCTTACGGTGGTGGTATTATCACAAGTAATTTTCCTGCTCCTTATCATTATCAATACAATGAAGTTTTTGCAAATAATACATATTTTGAACCTAATAGTGAGTGGATGGAACCTTACACATTATTACAGGAAGATATGTATGGATGCAAAGTAATTAGTGCTCAATTTGAGCCTACACTAGGAAATACTACAATTTCTTATGATACTTATTATACTTTACAAAATAATTCGAATATTAGACAGGAAAGTGAAGGCTTTAGTTCTCTAGCAACTCTTGTTGCTTCTAATTCCACTTTAAGTGATAGATATCTTCAGCTTCCTACTGATTATCCAACTCATGCACCAGATACCGTACAAATAGCAAATAGTTTGCTTAATTCTTCTAACACTATATATAATCAAGTTTACAGAGATATGTTTTGGCTTGCAAATAATTGTAGTTATGATCTTGATATGTTGTTAGGTCTTTCTACTGAAGAACCTGCTCCAGGCGAGGATTATGTTGAATGGTTTTTGGATCGGCGAATGGGCACTGCAGCTCATTATGCAGCTGCCTTATCAATTATTTGTCGCTTACAAAATATTCCATCACGAATTGTTTTAGGCTATTCTTCCGGCGATCAAGTTGGCAGTGAATTTATAATAAGAGCAAAACACATCCATTCTTGGGTTGAGGTTTTTATTCCTACAGCTAGTGGTGGTTATTGGGTTGCATTTGATCCATCACCTTTAATTCCGGGTTTACGTGACCAATTTGGTGCAAATACCATTGGTTTCGAATCTGTTTTCTATTGTACAAATGAATTTTTTATCTCTCCCATGCATATGTTACCGCAACCTTCGTATCCATATTTTGTACCAAATCCTCTCTCTACTGCTTGGTACAATGATCCCTATAATCCTGGAACTTGGTATGGTCCCTATGTTAATAGATCACAATCATTTTCCCTTACAGCCTATTTAGCTATTGGAAAAGATCAAGATTTCTTTAATTATATTTTAGGCCTAGGACCTGGTGACTTAGAGTTTATTCAAGGAGAACAAATTACTTTCATAGACACTACGACAAATGATATCCTTGGATCTGCCTTAACTAATATTAATGGTGAAGCAACGATTAGTTATTCATATCCTGTTAACGCAACTAGTGGATTGCACTATATAGTTGCTGAATGGCAAGGCATTCGAACTCCAACATATGATTTGAGATATATTCCCCTAAGTTATATTGAAACTGGTGTGATTGTTACTGGTAGTGTTAATATTACCTCGAGTAACCCTTATCCCAATATTGGAACTATTAGAATATCCAATCCTCTTTACACAATAAGCTCTTATGAATTGGTTTCTTCTGTTATACAATTAGAAAATATAGTCACAATTTTTCAAGTAATCTTCTTCTCTTTGAGATATTTCATCTAAAATAATCTCTTTCTGTTGGTCGAATCAAAGTTTTTGCTGAAATATCCATATCAGAAAATTTGTAACCACGAATTATTATGACAGGTGTTCCTTCCCTAGCTTCTCCCATTATTAAACCCGCTGCTGAGCATAATTGATCAGCAACTGAAATTGTTGATGTTTTTAAGGAATATCCGAATAAATCTGTTTCTTTTAAGTAACTCTTTAATGGATCGATTCCAGAACATCCAATTGCGATATTTATAGCACCTAATCTAAACGGTCTATTATGTGTATCTGAAATTATTATTGCTATGTCTTTTTTAGCTTGTTTTTTAATATATTCTCGTATTTTTTTTGCTGAATTATCAGGATCAACAGGTAGTAATGATATTGTATTCTCCCCTAGAACGTTTGATTTATCTATCCCACTATTTGCACAAACAAATCCATGTTTCGTTTCTGTAACTAAAACACCATTTCGATTTTTACATATGTTTTTTGCTTCTTTTAGTATCATTTCGACATGTCTAGGATCCTTATTACTTTGTTTTGCTATTTCAATCGCAAAATCTGAAGGATTTATTTCATCGAGTCTGATGAGTCTACCTTCTGCTCTCGAGATAATTGATTGCGCAATAATTATTATATCACCTTTTTTTATCTTGAGATTATTCTTTCTCAGATTTGTTAAAATTTCTTTAGCAATATTATCTTTTTGTTTAATAATTGGAAAGTGCTTTAGCGAAAAAATTTCTAACATCTTAAACAATCCCTAACAAGATAAAAATAAAAAGAGATTCTGAAATTTCAGAATCAAACTGCGAATCATTATACTGTTATTTCAATTCCTAATTTTCGTACAAGTTCTTTGTATCTATTCCTAACAGTAACTTCAGTAACAGTAGCGGTTTCTGCGATTTCTCTTTGAGTTCTTCTTTCACCTTCGATGATTCCAGCTATATATATTGATGCAGCTGCTAATCCTGTAGGATCTTTACCTGCAGTAAGACCATTTTCCTTAGCTTGATCTATGATTTCTATTGCTCTTTGTGCTGTATGACCAGATAATCTAAGTTCAGCACTAAATCTTATAATATAGTCATTTGGATTTGCTAAAGGAATACGTATTTGCAATTCTCTTATAATTAACCTGTAACATCTACCAAGTTCTTTTTTGGAAATTCTGCTGTTTTTAGCGATTTCGTCTAATGTTCTTGGAACTCTTCTAATTCTAGCTGCTGCGTAAACAGCTGCTGCTATCATTGCTTCAATGCTTCTTCCACGAATTAGATGTCTTTCAATTGCTTTTCGGTAAATTACTGCTGCAGTTTCTTTCACAGTTCTTGGTATACCAATCTGAGAGCTTAATCTGTCAAGCTCACTCATAGCATATGCTAAATTTCTGTCCATTGATGAGTGAACCCTTGTTCTAATTTGCCATTTTCTTAATCTATAAATTTGAGCTCTTCTTCTTGGTGATAATTTTTTACCATAGACGTCTCTATCTTCCCATCCTATCTGAGTTGCTAGACCTTTATCATGAACTGCAAAAGATGTTGGGGAACCAACTCTACTTCTTTTGTTTCTTTCTTCTGATGTAAAGGCTCTCCATTCCGGTCCTTCATCTATAATGTGCTCATCAATTACTGCGCCACAATTTGTGCATATTCTTTCTCCTCTTGTTGAATCACTGATGATATCTGGCGATCCACATTCAGAACATACAATTTGAGCTTTTTCTTCTTGAGAATTTTCTTTGGACATTATTTAATAAGCCACTCCTTTATTGAATCAGACTCTTATATTCTATTTCTTATCCTGTAAACGATAGAATCCAATAACCCATTAACAATTGGACAAAGAAGACAGTCTAATATAGAAGATTATATCTTCTATTTAAAATGGCCCCACATTATTTTACATAAGATTTTATCATTTCGGGAAAGACTTTTATATTACTTCTAACGTTTTTGTTAGAACTTCATATATAAAAGTTTCGAAAAAATATTTATTTGAATAGCATTTTTCGAGTAAAAATCATTGTTTTTTGACTTGGACTGATTAGTTAAAATTAAAAAAAGAAAAATTAAGACGCCTAAGCGTCTATTTTTTATCATTTTAGTTTCGGATCTAATGCGTCTCTTAATGCGTCTCCCATTAGGTTAAAACCAAGAATTGTTATGAATATCATCGTCGCAGGCCACGTTGGCATCCACCAATAAGTTAGTAAATGATCTCGGTGATATGCTAAATCATCGCCCCACGAAACAGCTGTAGGATCTCCTAAACCGAAGAATGCAAGTGCTGCAATGAACATCAATGTGTTGGCAATTCCTAAAGTGGTAATGACAATTACTGGGGATAGTGAGTTTGGAATAATATGTCTAAATATTATTCTTGAATCCTTGGCACCAAGTGCCCGTTCAGCTTCTATGAATTCCGTGTTTTTCAGCGACAGAATCGTACTCCGCACAATCAGACTAGTTCCACCCCAGCCGATCAGTGCAAATATTACTATTACCACCATATATATTCCGCCTGGGATTGCGCCAGCTATATCTCTGAAGATAGCAACGATAAAGATGAAGAGGATAAATCCTGGCATAGCGCTTATGATTTCGTTGATTCTTTGTACTATATCGTCGAAAAATCCACCATAATAGCCTGAAAATGATCCAATTATCATACCCAAAATGCTTGTTGTCATTTGACCTATAAAACCTAGGACTAATGATAATGAGGATCCAAAGAATGTTCTGGAAAGTATGTCAAAACCTCTTGTATCAGTACCAAATGGGTATTGTGCATTTGGAGCTAATGTTTGATCTCCGGGAATAATGTATTTTGGATGTGCTATCAAACGCAGATGTTTCTGAGTTCCAGGAATCCAAATTTCAATGTAGTAATTAAGAATATCATAAGGATCATCGGTAGGATTATTCAAACCGAACAATGCATCATATTGTTGAATAAGAAACGCTACAATTGCAATAATAACCAGAAAAGCAACGATATAAAATCCTATCATGCCCATCTGATCTTTACGCATTCGTCTCATAACAAGCGCCCAAAGATTTGAACCTTCTACAAGTTTGATTTCTTCAAGGATTCGTGTTTCTCTATCAACGCTTGTTTCATTCACTGTAGCCATATTCTAAACATCTCCTAATACCGTATCCTCGGATCAACTAGAGCATAGCTCAAGTCAACTATCAACCTGAATGCAAGAAACATTGCACCAAAGATGAAGTTCGTAGCCATCATCATCGGATGATCTCTTTGGAGTGCACTTGTTAAGAACACTGTTCCTAAACCAGGCCAACCAAATACACCTTCAGTCATGACTGCTCCGCCTAACAAACCAGGTAAGGCCATACCTACTACTGTTATTATAGGCAGCATAGCATTTCTGAATGCGTGTTTGTAAATAACTGAGCGTTCTGATAATCCTTTAGCTCTTGCCGTTGTAATGTAGTCTTGCCGCAGAATGTCAAGTAATTGCGATCTCGTTAGTCTTGCCAGAAATACTAATCCTGTTAAAACTAGTGTAATTACAGGTAGTATAAGAAAGACGTAAAATGTACCATTAAGTATAAACGGTTCCGTGAAAGCTTCACCTGTAGTTGCTCCGGTGAAATTAAAGACATAAAATGATGCGAGCATTACTAGTTTAGCTAACCAAAACGTGGGCATTGAATATCCTATAAGTGAAGCCAGAGTTACTCCTTTATCCCAAATAGAATATTGTCTCGTTGCTTGGATAACTCCAATAACCGTTGCTAAAATGGTACTAATGACAAACGCTGGTGTAGTCAGAAATAGTGTGTACCACATCCTTCCTACAATGATATCCATAATTGGCTTTCCTTGATCTGCACTACCTTCTATCCAGTGCCAGGATCGTCCTAACTCTCCTTGTAGAATTCCATGACGTTTGTATACTCTTTCTACAGTTCCGTCGCTGTCTAAATCTTCAATGATGAATTTCTTCATTAATCCAAGCCATTGTAGATATCTAACAAATCCACCAATTCTTGTGTATTGTGTGTATTCGATAATCATTCTGCCTGTTTCACTAATACCTGAGGCTGTGTAATTAAATGGTCTTTCCAGTGTATAATAAATTTCATTGTTGGATGTGTTGAAATGTTGATCATAAGAAAGTTTGTCCGCTAAGAAAATATAGGTAAAAAGAGTATTATCTCCGGGAAGTTCAAGATGGATATCATATCCATATGTAGTACCATATCCCGTTATACTAAAGTTCCGCGGTATATCACTTCTTAGGTTTAACGTAACTGTAGTAAAATCAATGTAACCTGTTTCTGGTCCCGTAACGTTTATTTCTTTTAATGAAAATCCATTTGCTGTACTCATAGTAATATCAAATGAAACTGCGTCTTGTCCATCTTTTTCTAGCATACCCATTGCTATACCGATTTCATTGTATCTTCGTATGTAATCCGTTTGTTCTCCTTTAAACAATCCCATTCTAATCTGAATAGGATCTCCAGGAGATGCAGCTATCAATGCAAAGCTTACCATAGAAATTCCAAGTAATGTTGGGAGCATATAAAGAAAACGCCTTATTGCATAGCTTCTCATAGACATATTTTAACATCTCGTTTTCAAATTTGCAAATTTATAACTACAAATTTCTTGTTTTTTTCTTTTTTAAACTTTTATAACCTTCTAATATATCTCATTGCTCATATATAGGTATTACGATAGATAGTAAAAACTATCTCTCTCTAAAGAAAAAAGGGATCTTATTTAACAAATTTTTCCCAAATTAGCTAAATGTAAATACATTCTTGCTGTAATATTCAAAAATTTCTAAAGCAAGTTTTTTACTTATACCTTTTACTTTTACTAAATCATCTACACTTGCATTTTTGATGTTTTTAATACTACCAAAATGCTCAATTAACATTTTAATTCTTTTTTCACCAAAATTAGGAATCTCTTCCAGAGAGGATTTGATCATTTTTTTAGTTCTTCTTTGTCTGTGAAAACTTACAGCAAATCTATGAGCCTCATCCCTCACTCTTTGTAAAACCTTTAACGCATCAGATTTTTCATCTAAGATAATTGAGTTTCTATCATCAGTAAAATGAATTTCTTCAAATTCTTTTGAGAGTCCAATAATGGGAATATTTAGACTAATTTCAGCTAATACTGTTAAAACAGAACTTATTTGACCCGGTCCTCCATCAATAAGAATGAGATCAGGATTTGGATTTTTTTTGGCTAAACTACCTGTGAATCTTCTCTTGATTATTTCTTGCATCGATGCGTAATCATCTTGTCCTTCAACTGTTTTTATTATGAATTTTCGATAATCTCTTTTCTTAGGTAATCCGTTCTCAAAAACAACACAGGAACCAACAGTATCAGTTCCAAGTAAAGTTGAGACATCATATCCTTCAATTCTTTTTGGTTTTTCCTTAAGATCTAAAACATCTTTCAGTTCTTGTAATGCCTCAGAGATTTTATTCTCTCTCATTTCTTGCACTTTAGTTATTGTGTGATAGTTAATTTTAGCATTTGAATATGCAAGCTCAATAAATGCCATCTGTTCACGAGTTTTTGGTCTTGCAAGTATTGTTCCTATTTCCTCTAGTCTTTGTTTATCTCTTAACCAATTGTTGATAGTAATTTCATCTTCAATTTCTATCTTTGTTAAAATTCTTCTTGGAATAAAATCTGTTTTCGAATAATATTGTTTAATAAATGATGTTAATATTTTATCCTCACTCAAATCATAAGGCAAATCCATAACAAAATGCTTTTGCTCAGTAATCCTTCCTTGTCTCATTGCTAGTATTTGAGCTAATGATACCTTTTGAGTTTGATAAAGGCCAATTATATCATATTCAGCATTCACATCTTTTGAAACAATTGTTTGTTTTTGAACCAGTTTTTCTAAGGCAAGAACCTTGTCTCTCAGTAAAGCTGCTTTTTCATAATTCAATTGCTTAGAAGCTTTTTGCATTTCTTCATTTAACTCTTTTATTAGCTCTTTTTGTTTTCCCTCAAATAATTTGATGAATTGCTTAACTGTTTTCAAGTATTTCTTTTGTTCAATTTTATCAACACATGGTGCTAAACATCTGTCAAGTTGAAAAAATAAGCAAGAACGTTCAACTTTGCCATCAATTATTGGTTTTTTACATCTTGCAATTGGAAATATTGTTAAAGCCTTTTTTAATGCTATTCTTAATGTTTTAACATCAGTGTATGGTCCAAAATAAAGATCATCATTGTCTTCCCTGTTTCTTATAATTTCTACTCTTGGATATTTTTCACTAGTAGTTATTTTTAGGTAAGGATATGTTTTATCATCTTTTAACCTAATATTTAGTTTAGGTTTATGTAGTTTTATTAAATTGTTTTCAAGTATTAGTGCATCAGTTTCTGTATTTGTAACTATAAATTCCACATCTCTTGCCAATCTTTTAATTGATAATGCCTTTCTTTCAAGATCTCCTTCAACAAAATAAAAGGCAATTCTTTTTTTCAATGATTTTGCTTTTCCGATATAGATTACTTTCCCTTTATCATCCTTAAAGGAATAAATTCCTGGCTTATCTGGAAAAGACTTTATTCGTAGTAACAAATTATCCTTATCTTCAGCAGTCAATTATTTTCACTTTTTATTATAATCTTTCAACTTCTTTTACTCTAACTTAGATATTGTAGTTAATTATCATTTTTACATTATTTAAATCTAAAGTTCCTCTCTTGGTGTTTTTATAGTTCTTTTTTAATTAACTCTTGGTCGATTAGCTCAAATGGTATCATAATGCACTATTCCACATAAATCGAAGGGTATAATGAAAAATGAGAAGAGGACTATGATTATTAATGTCACAACAATTATTCGAAAATCTTAAATCAATTAGTAACGATTTAAATTTCTCCAATATTTTCGAAAAAATGATGTTGGAATTGTATCCAAAAGTCAAAAAATTAAATTCTCACATAGCATTAGATTTAGGTTTTCTCTTTATATATAGACATCTTGAGGATGATGATGATGAAAAGTATGATTTGTTAGATTTTTGGCGGGAAAAATCTACTCACCGAATCGTACAACTTCCAATGGGTGAATTTCATTATAGACCATATATTGATTTTATCTATCTAGATAAGATCATGAATGGCTTGTTTATAGAGACTGTACTAGAACAAATGTCGAAATTTCAGAATTTATCCTTTTATGAATCATGTGCTATCCTATTTGATTTAGAAAGGTATTATGTTGTTCCTTTGTCAGAAATGGATGTTAGGATCATTAAAACAATTAGAGATTTAATTGACACACAACAATATTATACTAATGAATTATTATCAGAAAAATTACAAGTACGTTCTAATTATATCAGTCGACGAATCGGCTATCTACGAAATAATGCATATTTCCGGGTTACTGGAACCGTCAATTTTCCTAGAATTGGTTTGAATTTGTATATCATTCTTCTTGAGTCCACACCCGAATTTCAAGAATCTATTCCCAAATTTTTCTCTTCTCCATATACAAGAACTATCCGCCGATGTCCAAATCAGCGATTTGATTACATTGTCTCCTTAACAATTCCGAAAATTCATGAAAAGAAGCTATTCGAATATCTTGTAAAATTAAGCGATTCAAACAAAATTAGATCTTTCTATTGTGATGAGGTAAAAACTATCTCAAACAATCTTAATTTCACTTATTATACGTATTCAAAAAGACCTTCTGTTTTGTCAGCTAATAAGCCTGGATTCTTTATTGATTGGTTTAAAGAACGAATTTTAAGCATGACTGAAAGTTCAGATGATTCCACTAAAGCATTTCACCGTTTCTCTTTTGAAGGCAATCCAGTAAAATTCTCTGAAAGGGACTTGAAAGTTATGACATTATTTAGAAGAGATTTAGATAGTTCTGTTCGTACAATTTCCAAAAGATTATCACTTTCCTGGGATGATACTAATTTTCACATTGAGAGAATTAAGGAATTAATGTTTCCAATGATTTTATTGTATTACATGGGTTTAAATCAATCTGCAATCTTATTTTTTGAAAAAATTTCAAAAGAAAAATTAAATTCTATAGAAAAAACTATACTTAGAATGCCTCAAACTTTTTCGTATACATTTAGAAATGGAGGAGCAATAATTACAGTCGATTTAATGAATGGCGCCCATCGATTAAATGATTTGGTTTGCGAAACTCTTCCAATAATAAAAAACGCTCAATTTTCTCTAGCATCTAAAACAAGCGGTATTTTCCGTCCTATTCCTTACAAATTCTACAAAGAAAATAAGTGGGTATTTCCAGATAATTTCTTTTTATTCAATGATATTGAGTAAGCTTTTCTTAGCATGTAAACAGCTGTCGTTTTATACGAGTTGTTAATTAATTATTTAACTAGCAATATCTATCATAAGCTGAGGAAAAATAATTGAGGTCTCGAGTAAAAGTCATTTGTAGAGGTATAGTTCAGGGTATTGGCTTTAGACCTTTTGTCTATCAAATAGCAATTAAATTAGGATTAACAGGATTTGTAAGAAACCAAGGTGATGCTGGAGTATTAATCGTAGCCGAGGGATTAAAGAAAGTTCTTTTGAAATTTGTTGCTTCTTTAAAATTCGATAAACCTTATTTAGCCAAGTATGAAGATTATCAAGTTACCTGGAGTAGCTTCCAAGATGAATTTTCAATTTTTGAGATTCAAAAAAGCTCAAAACGGAAGATTGGTGGTGTCTCTTATCTTCCACCTGACATTTCTATTTGTGAAAAATGTTTAAGTGATATGAAAAATCGTAAAGATTATCGATTTAAATATCCCTTTACTTCATGTGCAATTTGTGGTCCTCGTTATACTACAATCACTAAACTTCCTTATGATAGACCTAATACAACTATGATAGATTTTCCATTTTGTGAATCATGTAGTAAAGAATACAATGATCCTCTTGATCGTCGACATCATGCGCAAACTACTTGCTGTATAAGATGTGGTCCAATATTATCGCTTCATAACAAAAATGGGGAAAAATTAGAATTACAAAATATATTCAAAGAAATTAGTAAATTAATCTCTGAAGGGAATATAATCGTAATTAAAGGGATCGGTGGCACTCATTTAGCATGCTCAGTAAATAACGATGAAACGATACTAAAATTAAGAACTCGCAAAGGTAAAAGGAAATACAAACCTTTTGCTATTATCTCAAGTTCAATTATAGATGTAAAGAAATATGCGAAAATCAATACCAGTGAAGAAGAAATAATAACAAGTCATCGAAGACCCGTTGTATTACTTGAGAAAAAAGAACCTTTTCCTTTATCAAAGTGGATTGCGCCAAAACTATTTAATGTAGGCGTAATGCTCCCATATTCCGGGATTCATTCATTAATTCTAGATGAAATAAAAGATCCAGCATTGATATTAACAAGTGCAAATCCCTCCGAAATTCCTATGTATATTGATAATGATGAGATTTTAGAAAATGCAGGTGAACTTGCAGACTATTTTTTGTTACATAATAGAAGAATTTTCCAACGTGCAGATGATAGTGTTGTACGTTATGCTAATGATAACCCGGTTTTAATTAGAAGATCTCGAGGTTGGGTTCCAGAACCTGTTAAACTACCATTTAATCTAGGTAAGTTTTCTTCATTGGGAGTTGGACCACTTTTAACTTCAACAGGAGCAATTGCTAAAACAAATCGATGTTTTCCTACTCAATTTATCGGTAATGTAGATACTCTTGAAACTCTTGCTTTTCTTGAAGCGGCTATTAATCATATGACTTCACTATTAGATGTAAATTCCTATGATTCAATTGGTAGTGATTTGCATCCGAATCTTCTCTCTACAAGATTAGCAGAGAAATATAAGAAAGAATATGATGCTCAACTATTTAGAATACAACACCATCATGCTCATGCCGTAGCATTAATGTTAGATAATAAAGTACCAAAAAAAGAAGAAATAATATCAATTATTGCTGATGGAGTTGGTTATGGTTCCGACGGTAAAATTTGGGGTGGAGAAATTTTTCATAATTCCTATACAGAATTTAAAAGAATAGGACATCTCGAAGAACAACCAATGATTGGTGGAGATCGTGCTACCTTTTATCCTATTAGGATGGTTGTAGGTATTTTATCAAAGAGATTCTCCGAAAATGAGTTATCAGATTTACTATTGAATAATTATCCAAATAGTTTGCCTGGCGGAGAAAATGAAATACAAGTAGTTCTCTCGCAATTAAACAAAGGAATAAATGTTTTCAATACTACGAGCACAGGCAGAATTTTAGCTGCGTCAAGTGCTTTACTGAAATCCTGTTATGAAAGAACATATGAAGGAGAACCAGCGATAATTCTTGAAGCATTAGCCCGTAAAGGCAGATTAGGAAAAATAGGTTTTGATTTACCTGAAAGGAATTCAGGAATAATCAACACAACTTCGATGTTATATCAAGCTTATGAACATTTAATCTCAAATGAGCAACCCGCTGATATTGCTTTGGCTATTCATCTTTACTTAGCGAATCAATTTGCAGATTCAGCAATTGACTATGCATTATCTAATTCCATTAAGAAGATTGGTTTCACAGGTGGTGTTGCTTACAATGATATAATCACTCGTCAAATAGCTAAAAAAGTAAATGCTGCTAATTTGGAATTCTTACAGCACAAATCTTTACCATGTGGTGATGGTGGTATTAGTAGTGGTCAAGCAATAATTGCAGCATTGAAAGCTAAAGACTAGATTTAAGCAAATATGTAATATATGTATTACAAGCATTACTTATCTTGATTTGCTAGAGCTGTTTGTTTTTTTAGATTTTGGACATTATCAAATATCATTTTTGTATAGATTTTTATCCATTTCTCTTTTTCTTCAGGAGTTTGATTTTCCAAGTTATTTATTGTAACCAAATCCAGGAAGTTTTGTGATAATTCATTGAAATCTGATAATCTCGGTGAATCTATTATATTAAGAAATGAAGCAACCATTATAGTAAAAATTGCTCTAATTAGGTTCAATCTAGCTTGTTCTAGTGTTCTATAAAACGATCTTTTAGTAACGCCTCTTAATTTTCCTCTTTCTAAATAACCAAGCTTTGGATTTATTTCATCTGTTATAAGATCCACTATTAGGGTTTCCAGCTGTATTTTGGTAAGATTTGTCCACTCTTTTGAGCCTTTACCTGTAGATTTATCATCTTCAAAAAATAATTTAATTATTGGGTTCTCTTGTATTTCTTTAACTCTTAACTTTATATCTCTTATTTCTTTATTGCTCATTTAATCACCAAGTATACAATATAATACGACTAACAGCCATTACTATAAAACGTTTCCGTTTATCATGAATAACTTAAAAAATGTCTAAATTTGCCTCAATAATCTGACATACTGTCCATAAAAATTGAGACTTGCTGACATGCGTTTTTTCATGAAAACATCCTCTTTTTCTTATAGAAATAGATGATTTGAGTAATATTTGTATTACAAATAATACATAATCTATAAAATATTATGTTATACCCTTAGAAATTATTAGAAATATGCTACTGATCAGGTTATTATTTGAGTTTTAGCTCTTAGTTGATTTCAAATACAAAAAACACGAAAATATCAATATATATGATATATAATATAGAATAAGCCTGCGTAATTGAATAATATTAGACTATTAAATGAGATAAAACCTAAATTTTCGCTTAATTATATGATTCTGATAAAAACCAATTGAAAATATGTTGCTTTTTATCAGAAACTAGCACAAAGTATTGCTAAAAGACTATTTCTTCATATAACATAATATCCTTTGTATTACATGTATGACTTGTATTATTCTCAATATTTTTAATGTCAAAAATTAATTCTTTTTAATTAGATCCAAGCTATAATGTTTCCAGATGGGGGGAAATTGCAATATAAGTAAAAAATATTCGTTTTTCCCTAAACTTTTGTATTAGCGAATATCCTTTAGGCTTTTATTTAAACAGGACAGTAATATTACTAATATATACAATACTTGAACTATTTAAAATATAAATAATACTAGTAATACAAATATTATTTATCATACTTATAATATTATATATTTTAATATTATGCTGATTCTATAATCCTCCGAAATCTGTTCCTATATGGATCCTGTTTACTCCTAATATAATCAAATCGCTGAAATATCTATTATATTACTTGCATTACAAGTAATACAGAACAAGTTCTAAGTACCTATATAATATTATATAGATTATTATTTAGAATAAGTTTTAATTTTTAGATTTTAAATCTTAGATCATGTGACTAAAATGAAAATAATAATAATTAATATTACATGAATTATTTGTAATACATGTAATACTTGAAATAGCTGTAATAATGTTAATTAGAATCCGTATTTTGATGCTATATCAGGAAACTCTGTTTTTATTGTTCGTATTAATGCATCTTCAATAAACTTTGATCTATTCAAATATTTTTCATCAGTTAAAGTGTTTAATGCATCAACTAATTCCGATCTTACGGTAGCTGAAATAACTGGTCTACTTCTTATACCTGCTCCACCTTCAACTTTTCTCCTTTTGACTTTTTTTACACTTTCTTTTGGAGCTATGGGTTTTTCTTCTTTTATTGGTGGCTGTTTAGTTGTTTTTCTTTCTTCATCATGAGTAGTTTTTCTGGTTTCATCTTTTCTATATTTCTGTAACAAGCTCATCTCATTTACCTTCTTTTATAATTAATACTTGTAATACATGAAATATAAATATTACTCAGACATTCTATACTTCACTTAAGAAAGATTGATAATACTCTGAGACAACTTTTGCTATTTCGTAAGTAATTTCACCTTTTCCTTCTTTTCGTAAAAGAGCATCTGCAGTGACGCTTACTGCAGCTCTACATAACAATCTTAAATCTCTAGGAATACCTCGAGAGCTATCGGCCAGAATCTTAGCAGCATCTTCTTCAAATGGGTAAATTGAGAAATCATCGATATCAAAGCTACTGATTTCTCCTTTTGCATAAGCTATTCTTCTTCCAATGAATTCACGGGAATGTTTCCATTCAAATCGAGGTACATCTATTGGTTCGCTTCTATCTGCTATCTGCGGCAAAACTGCAGTTAATGCTTGGAAATATTCACTAGTTCCAGTCATTATAATTGTTGCAATTGGTTCTTCAGTTTTCTCCGCATTCAAATCAGCTAAATATTGAAGTTTACTAAAAATCTCATGTTGGTTTTCACTTATATCCTCAGCTAACAAAACCGATCTTATTTTTTCTTTCTCATATTTTTCTATAATGTCTTTACCTACTGAATCCATTATTTCATCGGAATCATCTGATTTGTTGAATTTAACATTAAAACCAATTGCGCATAATCTAGCAAATTGTCGAGCGTGTAATCCTGATCTATCAATATAAGCAGTTCTAAAGGCATTACTATGTAGATCTTGTAAATTTTGTATATCTCTTCGAATTAAAATTAGATGAGTTGATTTGCCGACACCTACAGGACCTCGTAAGAATATTGCAGGTCTTTCATTTGATACAACAATATCTACTAATGATACAAGGAATTCAGACATTTCCACTAATAATTCTGGATTTGGTAATGTAAAGCCCAAAAATGGATTTCTTCTAAATTCCATATGTTTTATCCATGAATTTAGGATTTCTTTTCTAGCCTCAAAATGTTTGGTAAAAGGTGATACTTTCTTTTGGATTCCTGACAATGATTTCACCCATTCTGTAATATATGTATTTCTTCTTACTAGAACTAATTATTAGATAACATTTTTTTTATTAAAAAAGTGTCGGTATTCTTGAGCGAATTTAACTAACAATTCTTTCATATAAAACAAAAAATGTCTAAATGGGAATAAATAATAATGGAAACGAATTATTCTGATATACAAAATAATATGAGATGATTCAATGTCAAGTGAAGATGATGTATTTCTAAAAACATTTACTCAAATGATAGAAGTTTTAACAAAGATTGACACTACTTTAGATTCGTTAAAAAAAACCGTTGAAAATATCCATCTTTCAATAGATGGTCTTGGAACTGGTATAACAAATATAAATTCACAATTAACCAATCTTGGCAATAAAGTAGAAACTCTTTCAACGAAAATCGAAAAAATGCCTAAACAACCAGCAGCTGAAAAAGTTGTTAAAGCAAAAGCAGACAAAGCCAAAACAACAACAAAAGAAGTAATTGCTGATGCTGCACAATATACTACAACGACTGATGCACAACATCCTATTTTTGTTGATTTAACTAAGAAAATAAATGAAGCAGAAAAATTCAAGGAAGCCGGAGAGATTCTAATTGAAGCTCTAGAACAGATCGAATCAAGCTTTTCATTTAGCCGTGTTTTCTATGAAATTCGTAGAATAGGTAATGGTTTGATAAGGAAAGGAGACAACGAATTTCAAGCGAGCGATAAACAGGATATATTAGAAAAAGCAGTGGATTGGGAAACAAGATTAAGTGCTTAATCTTCCCTATTTCCTAATAGCACAATAATAGAAAATCATTTATTGCAAATAATTACCAATGAAATAATAATATCTTGCCCCGATAGTGTAGTTCGGTCAATCATCACGGCCTCTCGAGTCGTGGACTCGG
>JAHLVZ010000126.1 GCA_019058165.1 Candidatus Heimdallarchaeota archaeon | reverse complement strand
ACCCTAATTGATCTACAACTATAGTACATTGAATCAAGTATCAAAGGATTTGCTTTCTCGGTTACAAAGGCAGTAACTAATCCTACTGAAGGACCAGCAACACATGCAGTATTGTCTTTTATGTATACACTAATAGGATTTACAATAGAGCATTCACTCACATAACTTGGATTTGTTTTATCAGAAATGTCGATTATATGCAAACCTATCGGTGAAACACATAAATATGCAAAATCTCCATCAATGAAAATATCTGTAAGAGGATTAGCACTTGAGTAATTACCAATAAAAGCGGGAGATGAAGGTGAGCTAATATCAATAATAGTAAAACCCAAATCATTAATTAGATATGCGTAATCACTTGCTATAAAAATCGTGTAATAACCCAATGCATCATTATCATAACTCCATGTGCTTAATAAAGTAGGATTATTGACATTAGAAACATCATAAATATACAATCCTTCTGAAATTGAAATAATGTAAGCTATTGATCCCTCAACAAAAACATCCTCAAAAACTCCAAAATAGTCATCAAATCCTCCGATTTTTTCACAACCACCATCATTTATTTGATTTTGGTTTGGAATCAAAAGATTTCTTTCATTTTCACTTGGATTATCTGCCACTTGAGAATAGCTCATGGAGACATCTAAAGCAGCAAATAATATACTTGTAAAAATTACAAAATTAATTATATAACTAAGAATTAAATGTTTTTTTCTCAAAATTTTCCCTCACTAAATCTTCTTCTAGGTTACAAATTCTATAATGATTAGAGCTTGGAACAATATAATAATTATGGTGAAAAATTGTTTCTAGATTTTATGTTTATAATATGTGTAAAAAAGGATTTTAAGTAAGAAATACAATACATCGAAGCATGAAAGCCGTACAATTAATAGAAGTTGATAAAGATTTAGTGAATCGAGAGGTTCCAAAACCTGAGCCAAAAGCAGATGAAGTTCTTATCAAAATTAAGGCTGCAGGAATCTGTCATTCGGATGTTCATTATCGAGATGGTGTTGGTTCTGTTGGTCATTTACCTATTACCTTAGGGCACGAAGTTGCAGGAGTAATTGAAGAAATCGGACCTAATGTAACCAGATTCCAAAAAGGTGATCGTGTTTGTGTCAATTATATGATAACCTGTGGAAAGTGTCATTTCTGTGTTAAAGGTTCCGAGCAGTTTTGTGAAAAGGGTAAAATGATTGGGAAAGATGTTAATGGAGGGTATGCAGAATACATTTCGATTCCTTCTCGAGGTATTTACAAACTCCCAGATTCTGTCTCGTTTGACCATGCAGCAGTTATGATGTGTTCAACAGCAACTTCACTCCATGCACTAAAGAAGACCCGTTTGCAACCAGGAGAAACGTTAGCTATCTTTGGTTTCGGAGGTTTAGGTGTTTCTGCGTTCCAATTAGCAAAGGCTTTTGGTGCTCGAGATATTTATGCAGTGGATATAGATCCTGTAAAGTTAAAGTCCGCGAAAGAGATGGGCGCCATACCTATTAATGCTAAGGAAAGTGATCCTGTTGAAAAAATCATGGAATTAACCAATGGAATAGGCGT
The DNA here is from genome assembly GCA_019058165.1 of Candidatus Heimdallarchaeota archaeon. GTDB lineage: Archaea > Asgardarchaeota > Heimdallarchaeia > JABLTI01 > JABLTI01 > JABLTI01. The sequence continues at coordinate 7,123 of JAHLVZ010000126.1, read as the reverse complement.
AGATGTTGCTTTAGAATTAGTTGGTTTACCACAGACTTTGGACCAAGGAACTCGAGTATTAGGACGATTTGGACGATTAGGATTAGTTGGAATAACTAGGGATCTATACAAAGTTGATTCTTACGAAGCAATCTGTAAAGAGAAAGAGATAATTGGTTGCTCAGATCACTTATTATCCGAATTATCAATGCTCCTAGACTTAGCAGATCAAGGAAAAATAGATTTAACTCATGTTGTTACTAAATATGTTCCACTTGATGCTGATGCGATAAATAATGTTCATCATCAACTAAAGGCTTTCAAAGCAGACTTCAGAACAGTAATCAAGCCTTAGTTTTTTCTTTTTTTACTTCCTTATTTGGATAGAGAATAGTTAAATTACTTGATGTTATATAGAATATAGTAATAAGAATAAGCAATAATATATAGTTTGTATTTGCTGGGGGGATAATAATTGAATTATAATAAAATGCAAAAACAAATTTTATGCTTTATCGTTTTAATGATAATGTCGATAGGATTAATAACTATAACTAGTTCAGTAAATTATCAAAGTAATTCCATTATTCAATTGAATTCACAATCTAGAAAAACTATTAGCTTAAATAATGATATAACCAGAGGTGGTTCTACTATTTTCGCTAATGGTAGTTTGCTTTATTTCTTAGATGATGAATATGGATTCGCAATTATTAATGTAAGTATTAAAGATAAACTTGAAGTTGTTGGAACGTTTAATTACTCTCGTTACCTTACAAGTGATTATAGTAATATGATTATTCAAAACAAATATGTCTATTTTTTTAGCCATGATATCAATAGGATTACAATACTGGATTGTACAAATATTTCAGATATCAAATTATTTGGATATTACACTTTACCAGCTGGATCATACAAGAAAATTGCTATTCTTGACTGGAACATATTCACTATTACTTCTACAGAATTTAGTATTTATAACTTCACTAACTTCTCTCTTATTTCACTAATAGATAAATATACTAATGCCAGCTCTAGCTTTTTTGATTTAACAATTCAAGGAAATTACGCCTATATTCTAGACTATGACTATGGATTAGCAATATTCAACATAACGGATTCAACAAATATTCAAAAAACAAATGATTTGGTATTAAACGATTATGCTTACACAGATTTCTATCTAACTGATGATTATGTTTACATTTATGAAGAAAGTATTGGTTTACAAATCTATGATGTTTCAAACCCATTAGCTCCATCGAATGTCACAAAATACGAAATTTCTGGTTCTACTATCAATGATCTTTTAATAAAAGGTAATAATGCATTTGTACTGCACTCGAAGTCTTTTGACATTCTCGATATTTCTAATCTACTTGAAATTCAACTAGTTGGTAGATATACAACTGAATTAGTTCCTTTATTTGATTCCATCAGTGTTGATGGCAATTTTGCATATTTAACAAGTATTCAAAGCGGTGAATTATTCGGAAGAGATCCTCTATTCATAGTTGATATTACAAATCTCGAGTCACCCATTCATTTATTTCCAGAAGATCCATTTCAATTACTTTCAGATCTAGCTAGACTACTTTTGATAATTGCTGGAGTTGTATCAGGCGTTCCTGTATTATTTTTAGCTATTTTCATACCAATTTTCTTAACTAAAAGAAAAAAAGCAAATATGAATACTAAAGGACAAATGTGAACAATAAAGCGTTAACTCAAGAAATATTGTTTCCAAAAAGATTCAAACAAATATATGAATTCCATAAAAGCTATACAAAGTTAAATAGAATTCTCTCAAACTTATGCTTTAAACTAAAATACTGTTCAAAATTGCTCTTCTTATCCAACTCGAAAATTACTTGAGATTTCGAATACTCGCAAAGAGAGAAAAAAAGGAAATTAGGAGAAAACAATATTAAGTGAATACAAAATCCTGTACTCCTATAATTCCAGCTTCTTTCGCAGCTAAACTTAATAGTGTGACAAAAGCAGATGTAAAATAGAAAATGGATAAGAAGAGTATAACCAATCCTACAATCATGCTTATTCGTCGATGGGTTATGTTCTCAAAAGATATAGCAAAACCCATGAGAACACCAGCTAGTGCTAAGGTAATGAGAGTATTATTGAGATCTTGATAGATAGCATCTACTCTATCAAGTAATAATACGTATTTGTCATGATAGGAAGCTAATTGAGAGAGAGAAAGATTAACCAGAGGCAAATCAAAATTGTCAGTATATTTGTGAATAATATACTCAGTCGCTTTTCCTGGTCCAATAGTTCCCAAAATTGATAAATTATTATACAAGTGATAGTCCACTTTTCAAAATATATCTTTGGAAGCTCAAATGAATCCCCAGATGTAACAAAAGAAGCGTTGACGTAATCTAGAATATCAGCATGAATCATTTCATATATTCCCGCATATCGAATTAATTGATTATTGATTAGATAGAATTCAAAACCAAAATTAGAATAGTTGTTCGAAACACTTGCACCTAATTGATTGACGCTATATTCATAAACTGAGGTGCTTTGAACAATGAAATTTACTGTTCTCATTTTTACCGTGAAATCAATCTTTACCTCATCAAAATCCTGTTGCGTATAATTAAGAGGGTGTGTTTGGTTGTAGTCAATCATTGCCCGGTATTTATCATTAAGAGTATATAATTCATTCAAATTGGAGTATGCAGTTTCATATTTAGCAGCATCTTCTTGCAGAATTACTTGTATATCATCAGCAGCTAGACTGCCAAAATTGTTAAGAACTTCTGTTGTCTCCAATAATCTAGTTGATTCAGATTGTAACCAACTACTCATGATAATTAGAATTCCAAATGAAAATAATGTAATTAACACTATTGAAATAATTACTACTTTTGTATAAGGCTTGGGTTTTTCAGAAGACATGTTCAAAACATCCAATATAATAACAATCAGATAGTATAACTGTTGATTTAATTAAAATTTTGATGATAAAAAATGAATTGGATTGGTTCTTAACTGATATAAGAACCACAGTTATTACAGAATTTGTCTTCTGGTTTTACGATAGAACCACAATAAGAACAGTAGTTTTGGTCTTTTGGTATTCGTTTATCTTTGTATTTTTCTTCGTGCTCTGGTAATCCTGAGGAAGACATTGGAACGATGGTAATGGGAGGTTCACCGTTGACTTCTAAAACTAATACATCACCAGTTCTAGGCTCGAAAGAAGCCTTAAGTTTCCCTTCAGCTCGTAAGTCTATGATAATATCTTTTGTTTGTTGTTCAGAGATTCTAAGCTCTGTAGATAATTGTGATAAATTAATTCGTTCATATGATGATAATGCTCCGAGAACTCTTTCACGTTTATTTCGATAGGTAAGAACATTAGCAATTCCGGCAATAACTATTATCGCACCACCAATTGGAAGACCGATAGTTCCTATTAAATTAATATCCCGAACAAATTTGTAATAAATCATAACCAAACCATAAATTAGCAAAGCACCACCGATAAAGAATGTCCAGATGTTGCTTCTGATTAATGCGTTTTTACTTGAACTCACTTATTTAATTCCTTCAAAAATTTAATTCTAAATTACTATTCATTTTTTAGTTATTAAAAAAGTCTTAATTAGAAATTAATACTGTTCCACAGCTTTTTCGTAGAATGTTAGACAAATAGAGAATTCAAACTCGCACTCCTTCTAGCCCAACTTGAAAATTGCATGAGATTATTCATTGTTTAGATAGGTTATTGCTTTTTCAAGTATCTCATTAAAATTCTTTGGAATTTCATGCCCTATCTCTGGGTGAGAATGTAAATCAGATCCTAAACTTGTTTTCTTAAGGTATTGATGGATTATTTTGGTATTCTCGTATCTGACATCCTTTTTCCCAGCGATAAAATAGACTTTGAGTGATTCATTGGTTTTCTTTTTATTAATGTAGTTTTCTATGAATTTCCCAGTTGAAGTTATTGTAGAAATCATTTTTGAGAAAGGCAAAAGACCTTCAAATAATGCACTTAAACCAACCTCCGCACCTGCAGAGACACCACCAATAATTGAGTTTTCAAAATTTATTACATATTTTGATTGTAGAGTTTTATAAGCAGCTTTTATATCGCTAAATGCTTTCTCCAAGTCATCCCAGCAACAATGAACAGAGCTTAGTAATTGTGATGACTGCAAAAAACTAACAATCATATCTCGGCTAATTGTATTATTTTTCCAAATCTTATTTGAATTTTCATTGTTACTACCGCGACCATGTAATACTAATAGTAGTGGATATGATTTTGTGGAATCATAATTTTCTGGTGTCCTAACAACAAGCTTGGCTTTCATTTTATCATATGGAGTGTTCTCTTCGGCTAATTGGAGTAATCGCACAAATCTTTTCTTACCATCAAACAACTCCCCATAAGCAATTCTAAGGAAATCAGCACTCCACCAAGCACCATTGATTAAAGCTTGTTCAAGCAAAGTAAGAGTTTGATCATTATTTTCTACCGCTTGACAAAATTCAAGTGCCCAGCTATAAAATTCAGTGGTTCTCTTAGAATTTTTCTCAGCAAAAAATAATGCTTGCTTGATTCCATCCTGGTACTTCTCTTTTTTCAACAACTCCTCTAAAATTCTAAAATTTTCAAGAAACTCTAGATCATCAAGGGGATTTTCTAATATTGCCAAAGATTCTTCCATTGTTCTTACTCCTTCTGTTCATATGTTTGAAGTAAAAAATAAATTTATTCAGAAGAAGCAAATTTCAAACTCACGCTCTTTCTAGCCCAACTTGAAAAGATCATGTGAACATGAAAAACACAATTCCAAACTCGCACAAGAAAATAGAAAGAAGGATGAATTACTTCCAAGGTGCTTTTCTTACTAATTGCTTATAAGTATCAAAATCACCTTCCCAGGGATGAAAACAGTGAACAAACCAGTTGACACCAACGGAGGAATAATCACTAATCATCTCATCGAATTTATTTTCCTTAGTCCAATAAAAGAAATTAGTCATAAAGACAACATCAAATGATTTGGTTTGCTGTTGCTGATATTTCTTAATATAGGCTAAAATTTCTGGGTAGTGGTTTGGTGCAAGTCCATCATTAGAGCCTTTTAGTAAGGGGAATACCCCTTGATACCTTGCTGCTCGTCTAAAAGGCGGCTTATTTGGCCAATTACCACCCATCCAAATTGGTATGGTTGGCTTTTGAACAGTAGCAGGGAGGAATTGGGTTTCTTTAATCTGATAATGTTTCCCTTTGTAAGCAAACTTCTCACCAGACCACAAACCTTGAATTATGTCCAAACTTTCATCAAGCATTTCTGCTCGAATTTTATCATTACTTTCCATGCCAAAAGCAGCAAATTCATTGACTGAATCACCACCTAAACCAACTCCCAAGATGAACCGTCCATTTGATAAATGATCTAAGGTAGCAGTTTCCCTAGCAACTTGCCAAGGACTCCTTCTTGATAAGGGTGTCACAGTGGTACCAATACGTATCTTCTTCGTTTGACTTGCTATAGCAGCTAAAACAACAAATGGGTCTATAGCATTTGCTTCAGGCATATCTGCTGGATAAAGATGATCCCATAAAAAGAACCCATCCCAACCGGCTTTTTCTGCTTCTTTTGCTAGCTTTACAAAATCATCTGCAGTCCAACCTTTACCAAAATTAGCAATATACACACCATACTTTATGTTAGAACTCAAAAACAGTCACTCCACTAAAGAATAATCATTACAAGGTTGTTTTAATTCTTAGTACTACTCTATTAGTACAATATACTCATAAAAAAATAAATTATAATAGAAAAAAAATCTCTTCAAACTCGCGCTTTCTTTCTAGCCCAACTTGAAAATTACATGAGGTTAGACAAACACCACTGAAAAGAAAAGAAGAATGGAAAACTAAAGAGAATTAATTATTAACTGAATTATTTTCGCATTCTCACTAAAACCCCAAGACTCAAATCGATTAGCAGATTCCTTAAAGATATATTGTAGATGTTTCTCAAGGAAATGGTACTGATTTGGCAGATCATTTATAACAAATTCAACTAAGCTAGGCAATCGTTTTGTTTGTATCATTTCATAGTACAACTGATTGAGAAGAGTTCGGTAACTGAGATAGAGCGAATATTTATTTAATTGAATGAATTTTTCTGTGCTCTCAGCTCTTACTCCCGAAGTTAATAAAATACTATAGTTAACTTTTCTGCGTTTTTTCTCAATTACTGTTACAGATTGTTCTACAATTTTCCCACAGAAGTCACTTATTTTATTGTCTAAGATTTCACACAAAGAAAGGATGTTCTTTTTTTGATTTTTATTTACTAGTTTATCTTCATTTCCTGGAATAAGAACGAGTTCATAGTATTGCTTGATCGGAACAAAATAGTGGAAATTCTGACCACTTTGTTTTTTCATATCCTGAAAAAGATGATCTTTGATAGGAATCATTTCATCTGCTTTTTCAACTGAAAAATCAAAACTACCATCTAACTTACAAAGAGACGTTTCAACCTCCCCGAATACCAAATTTGTCGATGATTTTGTAACCGCCTGTGCTCCTACGAAAGCTGCAGCTATGCTTACAAAAGCAACGCCTAAAATTAATCCCTCAACACCATCAACGCCAGAAAAATTTAGATCAAACCCAGAAGATTTTCTTCCTCCCCCGAGATAATTCCTAAGCACTCTTTCATTTAATGCATAATCGATTATTTTCGTCATGTTTTTTTGTATTTGCTTTTCTTTCTTTCCTTCTTCTGTCTCAGATGGAAGCATAATTTGATCCTTGTCAATAACCAAACCGATTTCCCAAGCAATAGTTTTAACTTCCTCTTCAGATAGTTGAGTGATTACTGCAACCCAACTGATTTTAGCTTTTTTTTGCTTTTCAACTAACTCAAAAAGTTCTTTCTTCTTTGCATCTGAAATTTGAGTCATATAATACCCACCCCAAGAATAATTACATAATAACCATTCAGAATTAATCTACTTTTCGGAATTAAATAATTAAAAAATCAGTTCAAACTCGCACTCCTTCTAGCCAACTTGAAAATTACATGAGGTTATACAGACACCTACGAAAGGTAAAGAGGTCAATTGAAACGGAAGG
>JAHLVZ010000125.1 GCA_019058165.1 Candidatus Heimdallarchaeota archaeon | reverse complement strand
ATGCTAGACCGACTCGAGCAGAAGCAAGTGATGTGGCAAATGCCATTTATGATGGAACAGATGCTGTTATGTTGAGTGCTGAAACTGCCGTTGGAAAATATCCGATTGAATCTATTGAAATGATGAACAAAATTGCCCTTAACGTAGAAAAAGAACTAAAGTGGATGGATTTACAGGAGCAAAAGCACCTCGATCATGATCCTATTGCTGAAAACCTAGCTACTGCCGCAGGAATGTTGGTTGCTAAAATGCCTGTAAAAGCAATTATTGCTTTTACTGAAGGGGGATTCAGTGCAAGGTTGATTGCTAAACATCGACCAAAGACTCGAATTTTCGTAGCAACACCTCGAACTAAAATTATTCGTCAACTAGGTTTAATTTGGGGTTGTTATCCTCTCTTGGTCAAGGAATATCAAAACACAGATCAAATGGTCGTAGAAACAGTTCATGAAGCAAAAAAAATGGGTTATTTTAATGATGATGATATTATTGTAGTAATTTCAGGGTCAGTCTTAAGTCCTGGAAGAACCAATCTTCTTAGAGCATACAAAGTATGTGATATCCCAACTCCCAGAGAATTCGATGCAATAATCTAATTGTTAATTGTTATTTGCTGAGTTTAGTAATAAGCTCAGAGATTTCCTTCTGTTTTTCTTTGTCGCCTAGTATACAGAAGTATTCATTTAAATCTCTTAAAAACACTCGAGCTTGTAGTTCATACCCAATTAAAGCAATGATCTCTGCATGTTTTATTAAACTTGAACAAAGATTATACTCGTATTTAGAAGGATTATCTTTTAACAAATAAGCATTTAATTCCATCCCAAAGAACTTTAATGGAATTTTGGCAGGAAGAATCAATCGCTTCATATTTTCATCAAAAACAGCTCTTTGAAGCTTTATTAAGAGGTCTTGTTTCAATACAGCGTTTAACTGAACCTTTATTTCTCGCAATGTTTTATTTCTCAAATAATTAGTAACAAAGAAATTCATATGAAGATCAAAAGCAAGAAAAACATTGCCTTCTTCAGTTTTTGAAGAGAGTTGTTTGTCTTCACACGGAACTGAAATTTCGATGATCTTATCTAAGGGACTTTTCATGGATTGAAGTGATTTTAGATCTATATTTTCTTCTTTATTGAAAATTATTTTATCCCAGAGAAAATCAATGCTAAAAAATGATTTTTTCTTAAGATCCATATGATTATTTAATATTTCATCAGAAGTTTCAAATTCCATTGTATGGATGAAATTTAGTAAATTATTTAATTGTAAATCAGGAGCTTGAGCTTTTAATTTCACTGGTATCTTATCTGAAATTTGATAATAGATAATATCTTCTTCTCCAACATTGACAACAACTTTCAAAGCAGGTAATTCTTTCGCCTTTTTTGTTAGTGACTTCATATTAAACTCAGTGATTTCTTCAGCTGAATAAAATACAAGACCGATTATATTAAGATTGAAAGGTAACATAAATTTCAAAGCAATAAATTGGTTAAATTCATCATCAGAAGGGAACATAAGCAACGAATTTCTTTCATTTAGTTTAGAAAAATGAACAACAGAATAAGCTGTTATATCATTGTTCTCTGGTTCTAGTGTTCCAATTAAGATTGAAAATTTAGTTTTATTTGTATGTTCAAAGCGGATTGCTTTTAATTGATTTAACAATGAATCATTCATTATAAGAGCCATTTGAATTACCTTATACTGCTTTAGTATTAGTATTTTTTAAAATTGTTTAAAATAGTGAAAAAATGATGTTTTTTTCTCCTAAAAGTTTAATAAAATCCTAACATAACACTTTTCTATTCAGAAAAATTAAAACATTAGAAATTCAGATAAAAAAGGTCGATGTTAAATGAAGAAAAGAGTTATAGTAATTGGTGCCGGTGGACAAATTGGCAGCGAACTTGTACCTTTCCTAAGAAAAAGATATGGTAAGGATAATGTTATTGCGACTGGAAGAAGAACAAAACTTCCTGATGTGGTTCTGGAAGGAGGTCCATGTATCTATCTTGATGCACTAAATGAAGAATCACTCAAAAGAGTGATTTATGAAAACGAAATAGAACATGTTTATCACATGGCTTCCGTTCTTTCAGTAACCGGAGAAAAGATGCCTCAAGTAGCTTGGGATATCAATCTAAATGGACTAATTAACGTATTAGAAGTCTCGAGACGATACAATGTAGAGCGAGTGATCTGGCCAAGCTCAATCGCAGCCTTTGGTCCAACAACTCCAAGAGAGAATACACCAAATGAGACAATACTACAACCAACCACAATGTATGGAATTACAAAAGTTGCTGGAGAGTTACTTGTAGAATACTATTACAAAAAATATGGTCTTTTAACACTCTCAATGAGATTACCAGGGATCATAAGTAGTGAAACACTCCCAGGTGGAGGAACAACTGATTACGCAGTAGAAATTTTCTATGAAGCAATAAAGAATAAGAAATACAAATGCTTCCTCAAAGAAGAGACCCTGTTACCTATGATGTACCAACCTGATTGTTTGCAATGTCATGTTGATTTAGCAGAAAAAGATGAGAAGAAATTCAAGCGGCATATCTACAATGTTACTGGAATGTCCTTCACAGCAGGAGAACTTGCTGCTGAAATCAAGAAACATATCCCAGAATTTACTATAATTTATGAACCTGATTTCAGACAAGAGATTGCTGATTCTTGGCCAAAATCAATAGATGATTCAGTTGCTCGCAAGGAGTGGGATTGGGATCCCAAGTATGACCTAAAAGAAATGGTTAAGGACATGCTTGAAGTTTTGACTCCCAGATTGACTAAAAAATAATTTTACGAAGAAGCTTAAGCTTCTTCCTTCTACATTTCTTTTTTCTCTATTTTTGGGTGATTATAATGGATAAGAAAAGAATAGTTCGAGAAGGTTATAATAAGATTGCTGAGAAGTATCTGAAGAAAAGACTTGAAAAATCAGTAAAAATGGATCTTGTTGTAGAATTTAGTTCGATGATTAAGTTAGGAGGACGAATACTTGACGCTGGATGTGGTGCAGGATTACCATTTACAAAATACTTAAGTGAATATTTTGAAGTGATTGGTATAGATATATCAGAAAAACAAATTGAATTAGCTAAAAAAAATGCACCAAATGCTCAATTACTTGTTAAAGATATGACAGAACTTGATTTTCCAGAGAATTTTTTTGAAGGAATTTTCGCAAATTATTCTATTATTCATGTTCCTGAAGAAGAACACTTTGATTTATTTAGAAATTTTTATCGTATGCTTAAACCAAATGGTATTGCTATGTTTAGTTTGCATAGTACAGATGATCCTGGTTCTTTAAATCCTAACTTTTTTGAAGATAAAATGTTTTGGAGTGGTTATGATGCTGAAACCAATCTTCGAATCTTACAAGAAATTGGTTTTGATATTATATGGTCAAAAATTGTCGATGATAGTCTTGGTGAAGAAGGTAAACACCTGTTTGCATTGATCAGAAAACCTTAACCCTTTCACTACATTGTTTTGAGTGATTATCTTGGATGAAAAAAAAATAGTTAAAGATGGCTATAATCAAATAGCTAAAAAATATCTAGAAACAATATTAAACAATCTAGAAGAAATGAGCTTTTTACAAGAATTCATATCATTAATAAAAGAGAAAGGAAAAGTTCTTGATGTTGGTTGTGGTTCAGGATTACCTTACACGAAGTATTTAAGTGACTATTTTGAAGTAATTGGCATTGATATTTCTGAAGTACAAATTGAATTAGCCAAGAAGAATGTCCCGAAAGCTCAATTTTATGTTAAAGATATGACCAAGTTGGATTTCGCTGAAAACACTTTTGTTGGAATATTGGCTTCTTACTCAATAATTCATGTTCCTCGAGAGGAACATTATGATTTATTTGCTAATTTTCATCGAATGCTAAAATCAAATGGTGTTGCTTTATTTACTTTACATAGTACAGATGATCCCGGATCAACTGAGGAAGATTTTTTTGAAGCTAAGATGTTTTGGAGTGGATATGATACGGAAACTAATCTCAGAATGCTAGCTGACGCTGGTTTCGAAATCATTTGGTCAAAACTTGTTGATGATAGTTTAGGTTATGCTAAGCATTTATTTGTTCTACTTAAGAAACCGTAACAGCTGTTAATCAATTTTTCAATTTCCTAAAGCAATAGTTTTTTATCACTATCACTATTTTCTTATAGCATGTGAATAATTACAGTATAGTGTGCTGAGAAAGAAGGTCTCATCATTGTTATATTGATATATTTATAGCGCAGATTAAACAAAATAAATAGAGTGATGGGTGAGTTAATGGCTGATTTAGGAGCAGATTTTTTCGTAATATTTGTTCTAATGCTTTTCCAAATAGTACTCCTAGGTATATTCATCACTTTGTATGTTCGTAAGAAACAAGCATCCTTTCTTTCGTTAATCTTCTCTGTAGTTTTCTTTATTACAAGTAATGCTTTGACTTTAGCATTTATTCAGAGACCACAATCATGGCCTTTAGATTTCTTCCAAGCATTACTAGGTGCTGCGGGATTAGCTCCTATTGTTGTGTTCCTAGAAATTTTTGAGAATGGGTTGTCATTTACACAAAGAAGTTCACTTTCAATTGTATTTATAATTTTAGTGGGCTCAGTAAAAGGGGCATCGCATCTATTTGATCAGAGATTGGGAGAATTCATCAATCTAATGGCTCCAATATTGTTTATACTTGTAGGATCATTTTACCTTAATACAATCAAAAAAATGAAAGAACGAATCAGGTTCGAAAATCAGAAAAGTAAGATAAGGAAAATGAGAGTTGGAGTCTATCTAACATTTATCATTCCAAAATTCCTTATTGGGGCACTTATTGCTTTAACAGTTTTACCTGTAATGCTCTCTCTTATTCCAAATGTAACAATCTTTGAAGGGTATGATGTATCATTTCTTCAAAGAACAGAAACAATTCACATCTTTGATATGTTGCTAAATACCATACAAACAATTGGCTTAGTAATCATGACCTTACCTATTGTTTATAGTCGATCAGTTTTCTTCATGCAATCAAGAAAAGTATCACGATTAATTGTAATCAATAAAGATGGAGTTCCAGTATTTGAATTCCTATTTGAACAGGAGGAGGAAAATGAAGTTTTTGATGAGGAAATGCTATCTGAGGCTTATGCTGCTATTAGCACCATTATGACTAGAGGTGGGCTTGCTACGCAACAACTGAAGACTCTTAATTTTAGTGAGCTCCAAATTATAACAGAAATAAGAGATGATTTTGCAATTATATTAATCGCTGACAGACCCACTAAATTTCTAGTTGATTCTCTAGAGAATTTTGCGGATCAATTCCAAGACATCTTTCCAACAAATGCCCGTTTAAATGAGATACGAACTCAAAAACTGAAATATACAGCAGAAAAGATGGTTCAGAAAAGCTTCGATTTAGAAGACGAAGAATTCGAGCAGATAAGAATTATTGTAAGAGAAGGATATGATAAGGTCGCCAATGAGTATCTTAAAACACGTTCAGAGGAAGACCCAGAGATCAAGTTACTACCGGATTTCATGAAACGATTGCCAGTGGGAGCAAGAGTTTTGGATGCGGGATGTGGTGCCGGTGAACCAATCACTCGATTATTAAGTGAAAAATTCAAAGTAACGGGTGTTGATTTATCTAAGAAGCAAATTGAAATTGCTCGAGAGAATTTACCCTTTTGTGAATTTATTTGGCAAGATATGACTACGCTAACTTTTCCAGATGAATATTTTGATGGCATAATATCCAATTATGCAATAACTCACATTCCAAGAGAGGAACACAAAGGTTTTCTTGAAAATCTCTATAGAATGCTCAAGAATAATGGAATAGCCCTCTTATGCTTTGGTACTTCAGATGATCCGGGAACTGTTGTGGATGATTTCTTTGGTGTCAAAATGTACTGGAGTAGTTTTGATGCGGGAACAAATATCGAGATGTTGAAAGAAGTTGGTTTTCATGTCATTTGGTTAAAACTCATTTTAGACGATGTTACAGAAGAACAACATATTTTCATATTAGCACGAAAGCTAGATACTGATTTCTTAGAAGTTATTGATGCGATGGAAGATGTTGAAGATAAAGTAGAAGCCAAATTAATTACAGAAGAAGAAATCACTCAAGATTAATTTTCTAGGTTAATTAAAACGTTATTTTTACAAAATAGATTAATAATTTAAAATTAAATATTATAATAGCTTGAGGAGTCACTGATGAGTGAATCTAATGATGATCTAATCGTTATGATTGAAGAAGCAATGGAAGGTTCAGATGAAGAATTAGAATCAGATGAAACAAAAATTACTAAATCCCTCAAAGAGCGAATTTTCTCCAGAAGATTTCTATTCAATTCAGCTAGTACTATTCTAAGTGTTCTTCTTGTATTAATAGTCTTGAGAGTAAGTTTCGGAACATTAAATATCTTTGAAATAGGATCGGAAAATGCCTGGCGATATCAGATATTTCTAGCTTTTTTCTTTAGTGGAACAATAATTGGATTTTTTTCGTTTAAAAGAAAAGACGGTATACTTATTGGTCTTGGTTTAATGGGAGCAACTTTCGCTATAACTCTACCTTTACTAATCAAATTACTAGCTGAAAATGAATACTGGTTAGTAGATACTCTCTACTTCACACTGCTTTTCCTATTTCTTGCCTTAGTCCTAATAGGTGCTTATCTTGCTTCAGAAATAAAAGATTACATAAAGTGGTTAATTGAAAAAAGAAAGATTATAAACTCTGTATAAAAGAAAAAAAGAGAGAGATGAAAATCTCAATCTTAAAGAATCTTTAATTCTTTACCAATTTTCTCGAAAGCACCTAAAGCAGTGTTAAGATGATCCTTGGATAAACCGGCAGTCATCATAACCCTGATTCAAGCAGTTCTATTAGTAATTTAATTTGGAAATTTTAAAAAAAGGAGAAAAAAAAGAATAAATAGATAAGGATTAATTCCTTACCTTCGTTTTCTAAATACTCTCACGGATAGAACAAGAGCTAATACACTTAAAATCACTAAGCATGGCAGATAAAATCCATTTGTTTTTGTTTCGGTTCGATTTATTGAAAAAACGAAATCACTCGAATCCGTCGCCATTCCACCGTAGCTGTCAAGAGCTGTGACTCGAATAATGATATTATCCACTTTCTCAAAAGATGTGATATCCCAACTGTATGAATCTCCAGTTATCTCCATTATTAGTGATTGCCAACCTTGATTATTAACATTGTAAGCTATTGAATAGGTTAAAGTATCATCATCTGGATCAGAACTAGTCCAATTAATGATAATCTCATCGCCCGTGAATGTTTCTCCGCCATTTGGTGAAATAACTTCTACTTCAGGTGCTCTATTGAGAACGATGTAGCTAAATGGCTCTCCTTGAGGGTTCTTTTTCTCTGATTTTTGATCAAAAAAGTCTTTAGCACCAATATACCAATGCACTTCTGTTCCGTGTTCTTGCGAAGGTATTTGTCCTTCCCAAAAGCCAGGACTAGCAACTTGTTCTACAAGATTTACCTTATGCCAACTCAGTCCATCATTTGTTGTGTAGTTAATCCATGCTTCTTGTATTCCACCTTCATCCTCTATTTCAACAATGACTATTGGTTCATCATCTTCGCAGGGAAACAAACCGTCATCAGAGCTATCATAAATTATTGAAGGAGTATAGATTATTGGTTTTTGATAGTCAATCGTGTTATGCTCTAGAGGATTTGATGTAAAACAAGCATCTGTTGTTCTAAAAACAAAGGTTCCAAACCGTTTATCATAACCATAATCATTTACTATGGTATCTCCTACATCACCATCTTTTAAGTGATAATATCGTAATATTGAATATTCAACTGAAGTTTCTTTGTAAACCTTTGTTTGTACATCCAAGGATACTGTTGTAGTTAAGGCACCTATTTTCACACTAGCTTCTAAACCAATATCAATTGTAACTGAATGATGAACAGCTTCTGTTGTAATGATTTGTTCAGAAAAAGTTTTTTCACCACCGCCACCTGAAACAACCTCAGTACCAATCCAAGTCACATCTTCATGAGAATAATTCGGATATAAACTTTGATCAAGCCATTCTTGCGGTGCATCTGCAGCAATAATTAATGCTGTCGCACTTCTATTTATACCATAAATTAAACTCGGATCAATATGTTTCTCAGTTTCATCCCAATACACCTTTTGGACTGCAGCTAATTTCCAAGGTATCACCCATACTTCGCCCCAGAAATAATCGCCGTAACCTGGACCAATTGCATCTGGATTATTCTCTGATTGGGCACTTGTTATTTCTGTAAGTTCAGTTGTTTCGTATCTGAAATCATAACCAGATTCCTCTGTTGCTTTTATTTTGAGATTTGCTTCCCCTGAACACAGTAAAGTATCAAATTCAACACCTATACTAACACCAATTCCAACTGAAATTGATGCTCCAACACCCATTGAAAATGTTGTTCCTTCTTCCCAACCTGAATAACTATTATCACCATTCGGATCATACAAAATACTGTAGAGTTTATGACCTAGAAATTTTACTCCTTGATTTAGTATCTCGTAGTCAACGAAAGTTAATTTGGCAAACGTAAAATTTCTTTTAGCAACAATAATAACTTCACTATCTCTATAGCCCCTTAATTCTGCTGTAACATTTCCATCAATATATTCATCATATGGAATCTCAACTGATATAACTGCCGGAGATGATACTTCAGT